>NZ_NEUE01000192.1 GCF_002910905.1 Streptomyces sp. SM11
CGTGCTGGAGGCCGGCGTCGACGGGGCCGGAGCCGTCGCCCAGTCGGCCCTCCTCCGCGCCGCCCACACCGCCCGGATCCGGCAGCTGCCGCGTGGCGCCGGCGCCGCGCTGTCCGTCGTCACTCTGCTGCGTGCGGCCCGCGCCGGGGACCCGTCCTACCGCACCGCCGACCTAGTCACGGCCCTGGGCGAACTCCTGGGCACCGCACACCGGGTGAGGAAAGCCTCCGGGGCGGAACTGGAGGCCGTCAGAGGCCGCGCGCGCCGCCCGTACAGCCCGGACGGCTCGCTGCGCCTGTACGGCCTGTTCACCGAACCCGTGGTCACCGACTCGGGGCACGGTGGCGTCCGCACCTGGGTCGCCGGATCCGACGGCCGCCTCTTCACCGTCGGCGACGTGGCGCCCGGCGGCGTCGGGCGCGCCCTGGGCGTGGCCGACCGGGCGGTGCGCCTGGGGGACAGCGCGCTCACCCACCGGGAGCTGGGCCGGGCCGGCCTGGCGGTCTCGGGGGCGACGGTCTCGCCGGACGGCAGACTGGGTGCGGGGAAGGGTGTGAAGGCCGTGACCGCCCGGGGTGCGGCGTGGACGGAGCCGCCGCTCGCCGCCCTGTGGGAGACGCCGCCGTCCGAACAGGCCACCCGCGCCCTGCGGTCCACCTCGCGCTACGCGGACCCGGCCGGCGGAGGCAGCGACCTGCTCTTCCTGGACGTCGAACTACTCGGCGCGGTACGGGAGCCGGGCGGCTCCTGCCTGCTTGCGCTGTGCGAGGGAGGCGTTCACGTCCGGCTCACCGTCGCCGACGACGACCCCGCGCTGGCCCACCGCGACAACGTGATGCTGCTGGCCACGGCACCGGGGACACGGTTGAGGATCATCGGCCGCCTGGTGCCCGCCCCGCACCCCCGGCTCACCCTCCTCGCCTGCTCGCACCCCAGCGGCGAGGGCACGATCGACCTCGGCCTCGACCGCCTGCGCCGCGCCGACCTCCCGGACCCGGCCGCCCCCGTGCACTCCGCCCCGTCCCAGCCCGGAGGGTCCGGCCCGCACTCGCCCCTGTACCTCCTGGAGCGCCGGGTCGAACAGACGGTCCCGGCCGGCCGCGCCGCCCTCGGCATGCTCGGCGACGTCACCGCCGAGACCCGCCGGATGCGCCGCGCCGGCCTCCCCACGGCCGCCGGACTCCTCACCGCACTGTGCACCTCGGCGGCCCAACGCGATCGCGATCCCTTCGGCCGCCTGCTCCCTGCCGATACCGACGGCTTCGCCACCTACTGGCTGGCTGCCGCCCGTTACACGGCCGCCGTGGCCGAGTCCCTGTGCTCGGCAGCCTGGGAACCGACGCCGGGAGTGCCCGGACGCGGTGCCGTCCGTTCCGGATCAGGGGTCGGGAGGGACTGAGGCGCAACCTGCCCAGGCGTTGCCGGTTCCGACCGGCTGTGTGTATGCCTCGTGGGGAACCGAGCCGGGGAAGCGCCGGCGCCCGGGGCCCATGCGCGCAGTACATGGGGGCGTATGAACGGCCTGCGGATGGAGTTCCGCTCATGAAATCGGGCTCGGCAGCCTCCGTCCACCGGCACCGGTGACGGGCGCCGGACGCTGAAGAGCGAGCTCGAACCCATCGTGACGCCGCGCGCCGTGTGACCCCTTGCCCTGCTAGCGAAGTCCGAGCCGTCGCACGGCATCATGCAGGCATGATCACCATCCATCTGAAGTACGAGATCGACGCGGACAAGCTTGAGGATTTCGAGGAGTACGGTCGCCGGTGGGTCCGGCTCGTCCATCGTTTCGGCGGGACGCACCACGGCTACTTCCTGCCGAGTGAGGGCGACAGCGACATCGCCTACGCCCTCTTCTCCTTTCCCGGCCTGGCCGCGTACGAGCAGTACCGCACGGACAGCATGTCCGACCCGGAGTGCCAGGAAGCGTTCCAGCTGGCTCGTGACACCCGTTGCATCAAGCGGTACGAACGCCGCTTCCTCCGGCCTCTCGACGGCCCGGCCTAGGCCGCCGCCGGGAGGTGCTCGGCGCGCGATCCCGCCCGCTGTGCGCAGCGCTGTGATGACGGCCGCGGTCGTCATCACAGCGGCGAGACCTCGATGCCCCGGGGTGCCGCGGCGGGCGGGGCGCGACAGCTCTGCCCCAGCACCACATCGACGGTGCCGATCGTGAGTTCTCGCAGGTGCGCCTGGCCGGTGACGAGGCAGGTCACGGCGAGCTGCGGGTGGTGTGAGCCCAGTGCGGTGAGTGCGGGAGCCACGATGATGGCGACGGTCGGCGGCAACGCGGCAACGCGGCAAGCGTGGCGGTGGCGCCGACCGTGCCCCTGGCCGCCGCGATGGTGCTCTCGGCTTCCTCTACGGCGGCGAGGGTCCGGTCGGCGTGTTCGAGGAGCACCCGTCCCGCCTCCGTCAGAGTCACGGCTCGCCCGTCGCGGCGGAGCAGATCGACTCCCACGTAGTGCCGCAGCGCGGACTTCGGCGCAGGGAAATCTTCGACCGCATCGCCGCAGTTGCTCGGCCCGTCCACGATTCGGTGACGAGTTCATGTCCGACGAGGAGACCGCCGCCGTCGGCCTGCGTGCCGGGTTTGGCCCGGGGCGCGGCTCCTACTGCCGCGGACGGTTCGGGGTGCGGACGTGGGGGCGTGCGAACATCCCCGCCGACGTCGACGTAGAGCGTTTCAACTGCTTGGCACGGCAGCTGATCGACACCGCCGACGCACTGCGTTCCGTTGCCCGATCCGGATCGCCCGGTGGCAGCGCGCCGAGCAACTCACCGACGAGCTGCGGACGCCGCTCTACGCCACATCGACGGACCGGCAACGTACGGAACTCGCCCGACCCGTCGCGGCGTTGACCTCCCCTGGCCCGAAGGCCGGGCCGTCCGGCGAAGCGGGTGCGCCGGCACACCGAGGGGAGGCATGATCACCCCCACGCTGATCTCTCATGAGGGATGTTCGCCAACGGTCCACCCCACGGCCTATGTCGCTCCGACCGCCACAGCCATGACCGACAGATCTGAGCCCCGCCGGAGAAGCGCGTCAGTCTCGGGGTCTCCGGAAGCGCGGCCGTCTCGGGGTCTCCGATGTTCCCCGTCGAGGTTCGAGCCCCACGCCGACCAGCATCCGTGAACAGCCGGGCCGCCGACCGTGCTCACTTCGGAAGTCGTCTCCGCGCCTGCGCGGGCCCATGGCCCACACCGGCCCTGAGGGGAACCAGGAGCAGGGGCCCGGCCACGCGCGGATCCGGAGCTATGGTTGCTTCCCTGAAACCTACCTGAGGAGGCGGGTGAACTGCCGGCCGCAGTGCTCGTTCACGGCCTGTACCACCGCCCCGAGCACTTCGCCGGGGTGGCGGAACCTTTGCGGGCCGAGGGAATCGACGTCCTCGTTCCCGAGCTTCACCGGGGCTCGCTGCCCGCTGACACCGCAGCGGTCCAGGCCGCTGTCGACTCGCTGGCGGAGCCTCCGCTCATGCTCGGACACTCCTACGGAGGGTCAGTGATCACCGGAGTGCGCGGAGCGCGGCACCTGGTCTATCTGACGGCCTTCGTGCCGGACACCGGCGAGAGCGCGGCCGCCCTGGGCGGGGCGTCCCCTCGGCTCCAGGACGCGATCGATCCCGAGCCCGACGGATCGACCAGCCTGCGTCCCGACCGGGCTGCCGACGTCCTCTACCACGACTGTTCCGGCCCTGTCGCCGCCTGGGCGGTCGGCCTGCTCCGCCCGCAGGCCCCCGGCTGCGGGCGAGGAGTTCCGACGCGTCACAGCTGGAAGGACACTCCCTCCACCTACGTCGTCTGTGGCCAGGACAGGGTCATCGCCCCGGCTCTGCAACGGAGGATGGCCTCGCGCTGCACCGAGGTGCGTGAGTGGCGGACAGGTCACTCCCCGTTCGTGGGGCAGCCCGGTCTCCTTGTGGAACTCCTGCGGGAACTGCTCGTACCCGGACACCGGCAAAAGCTTCCCAGCCGTGGTCCGTGATGATCCACTAGGGCAGAGTGGGACCCATGTCTACGTACGAGACGATGTCGTTCAACCTGGAGACCGAGCGCCTGATACTCCGGCCGTGGGCCGAGTCCGACGCCGCCGATTTCTCTGCCCTCCTCTCCGAACGGGGCAACGGGACGCCTCCGGTCGAGCGCATCCGGACGTCCATCGGGGAGCTGTTGGCCGCGACGGAGACCACGGGGATCGCCCTGCTGCCCGTCGAGCGCCGCGACGGGGGAGACTTCATCGGCTATTGCGGGTTGATCATCGGCCGCACCACCGTGGAGGAGCCCGAGATCGCGTATGAGCTTTTCCAGCACGCGCACGGGTGTGGTTACGCCACCGAGGCGGCGCGCGCGGTGCTCGAAGCCGCGGCGTCGACCGGTCGGAAGCGGCTCTGGTCGACCGTCAGGGCGTGGAACACGCCGTCGTTCCGTGTCCTGGAGAAGCTCGGTTTCGAGCGGGATCACATCACCACGGATGACAACGGCGAATTGGTGTGGCTCACGCGCTCGTTGCCGTGAGGCGGGCCAGCGCCCCCGGCGCCCCGGTCCACGACCACGATCCACCGACCCCCGAGCCGTCAGTCGCGGCCACCGCGCTGCCAGCGCTGGGATGTGAGCGACACCGGCCCGCCGGCGAGCCGGTCCGCCAACGGCTGGACCAGACTCCGGGCCTCGTCCGGGAGCGCCCGTACGGCCGCGACCAACCCCGTCGTGCGGTCCCGGCCGTCATCGACCAGGGCGGCCACGAAGCTCGGCCGGCCGTCCGGATCCGCGGCAGCCAGCCACTGCTCGGTGTCGCCCGGCGTGTGGGTACGCGGGGACCACCGGGCGGTGACGAGCGTGTACAGGACGCCCGCCACCGGTTCGCGGGGCAGTAGCACCACCACCGGGGCGGCCATGAACTCCCGGTAGAGACCGGCCTTCCAGAAGGGCTCCTCGGTCGCGAACCGTTCCGCGGCGGTACGATCGGTCAGGTCGACGACATGGACGCTGCCCGTGTGCTCCTCCCCGTCGTCGGACAGGGTGGGGCCGCGGATTATCAGCCTGTCGGCGAACCGGTCCATATAGGACCAGTGCTCCTCGGAGAGTTCGTCCAGTTGGTCCGCGACATCCGGCTTGTCCTGTGCGTGTACGTAGAACGGCATGCCGAGACCGTACCGGGATGCTGCCGGGAGCAGGTGGGGTAGTACGGCGGACAGGCGGAGCCCGGTGCACGCGTCCGGGCACGCGTCCGGCGTACGGCCGACGTTAACCGATCCGTCACGGCCTCTTCCGTTCTGTTCGGTTCTCTTGGAACATCCTGTTCGCTTCTGTTCCCCACATTCCAAGAGGCCCCTCACTCATGGCTGATATGAATCGACGTCGCTTCTTCCAGACGGCCGGTGCGACGGCGGGACTCGCCGCGTTGGCGGGCAGCATCGACCGCGCCGCCGCCATCCCCGCCCACCGTGCTTCCGGGACGATCCAGGATGTCGAGCACATCGTCGTCCTGATGCAGGAGAATCGTTCCTTCGACCACTACTTCGGGGCGTTGAAAGGGGTACGGGGGTTCGGGGACCCGCGGCCCGTGACGCTGCCGAGCGGGAAGCCCGTCTGGCACCAGGCCGACGCGGCGGGCAAGGAGACATTGCCGTTCCATCCGACCGCGGACGATCTGGGCATGCAGTTCCTCCAGGGCCTCAACCACGACTGGGAGGGCGGCCACCAGGCGTACAACGACGGGCGTTACGACCGTTGGATACCGGCCAAGACACCGACGACGATGGCCCATCTGACCCGGGACGACATTCCCTTCCACTACGCGCTCGCCGACCGCTTCACCGTGTGCGACGCCTACCACTGCTCGTTCATCGGGGCCACCGATCCCAACCGCTACTACCTCTGGTCGGGCCACACCGGCAACGACGGCACCGGTGGCGGGCCCGTCCCCGGCAACGAGGAGCGGGGCTACGGCTGGACGACGTATCCCGAGCGGCTGGAGGAGGCCGGGATCTCCTGGAAGATCTACCAGGACATCGGCGACGGTCTGGACGGCCCCGGCGGTTGGGGCTGGATCGACGACGCCTATCGGGGCAACTACGGTGACAATTCGCTGCTCTACTTCGACAAGTACCGCGACGCCCAGCCCGGGGACCCGTTGTACGAGAAGGCGCGCACCGGCACGAACGTGGCCGGCGGCGACGACTACTTCGACGGCATCGCCGCCGACGTCCGAGCCGGAACGCTGCCGCGGATCTCCTGGGTCGCCGCACCGGAGGCCTTCACCGAGCACTCCAACTTCCCCTCGAACTACGGCGCCTGGTACATCGCGCGACTGCTGGACGCGCTGACGTCCGACCCCGAGGTGTGGAGCCGGACCGCCCTGTTCATCACCTATGACGAGAACGACGGCTTCTTCGACCACGTCGTACCGCCCCACCCGCCGACCTCCGCCGACCGGGGCCTGTCCACGGCCGACACCTCGACCGAGGTGTACGCGGGCGGCCCCTCGTACGGCCCCGGTGTCTACGGACTGGGGCCGCGCGTCCCGATGCTGGTCGTCTCTCCCTGGAGCACCGGCGGCTACGTCTGCTCCGAGGTCTTCGACCACACCTCGGTGCTGCGGTTCATGGAGCGGCGCTTCGGCGTGCGCGAGCCGAACATCTCACCGTGGCGGCGTGCCGTCTGCGGCGATCTGACCTCCGCCTTCGACTTCTCCCGCACCGAGCCCGCCCCGGACGACCTGCCCGACACCGCCGCCTACGAGCCCCCGGACCGCGAGCGGCACTCCGACTACCGGCCCACCCCGCCCGCCGTCGGATCACTGCCGAAGCAGGAGCCGGGCAGCCGACCCGCCCGGCCGCTGCCGTACGCCCCGTACGTCGACGGCGCCGTCGACGTGGGCACCGGGAAGATCGTGCTCACCTTCAGCCCGGGGACGGCGGCCGGCGCGCAGTTCTACGTCACCTCCGGGAACCGGACCGACGTCCCGTGGACGTACACCGCCGAGGCGGGCAGGACGGTGTCGGACGCCTGGAACTCCGCCTACTCCGGCGGCACCCACGACCTCACCGTCCACGGCCCCAACGGCTTCCTGCGTACGTTCAGGAGCCCGGGTTCCACCGCCGGTCCCGAGGCCACAGCCCGCCACAACGACGGGAGCGGCAATCTCGATCTGACCCTCGCCAATCCCGGCGACACCGAGGTCCGCCTCACCCTCGCCAACGCCGACGCCTACGGGGGCGCGGAGCAGACGGTCACCGTCCGGCCCGGCGCCACGGTGTCGCGCACCGTGGACCTGCGGGCGGGCAAGCGCTGGTACGACGTGTCCGTCACGGCCGAGGGGGACCCGGTCTTCCTGCGCCGCTTCGCCGGTCATGTCGAGACGGGGGCCGCCGGGGTCAGCGACCCGGCAACGGCCACCGCCTGACGACGAAGAGGGCCTCAACAGCGAGGCGGCGGGGCCCGGACCTTCTCCGGTCCGGCCCCGCCGGTCGCGTGCTGCCGGGCGGCCCGTTCAGACGGCTCCGCCGGTGCTTCCTCCGGCGCCGGACGCGGCCTTGATCTTGCCAGTGATCTCGTCCATGACGGACAGCTCCGGTGCGTCCTTGTTGATGTCGAACCCGGACCGGACCACGACGAGCATGTCCTTGGAGGCGGGGGAGGGGAACACCAGCGATTCCACGTAGCCGTCGTCGCCCTTCTCCGTCACCACCTTCCAGCGCACGGCATAACCCTTGCCGCCCGCCACGGTGACGGCCTCGGACTTCAGCTCCTCGTGCGAGACGAGCTTCCCGTAGGTCTTTCCGCCGTAGGACTCCTTGGCGTTCACCGCGATGTCCTTCTTGGCCGCTTCCTCCGGTGTCTCAGCGGTGAGCTTCATGGCGGCCGCCGGGGCAGAGAACACGCCGCCGCGCACGCAGGTCTCGGTGGTGTCGCCGGGGCAGGTGTGCTCACCCGTCGTCAGGTTGGCACCGACCGCCCCGGACGTTCCCTTCCACCCCTTGGGCACCGGGAGGCTGATCCCGGCGGCCAGGTCCGTGGCGTAGCCCGGTTCGGTCGGCGGGAGCTGCTGGCCGGGCCCCTGGCCGTCGTCGTTCTCCCCGCCGTTCCCCTGGCCGCCCGTTCCGCCGTCCTTCTCGCCGCCGTCCGGTGCGTCCGTCGGGTCGGGGGCGGCGGACGGGGAGGAGGCCGCGGTGTCCGGCCGGCCGTTGCCGTCCTCGCCCAGCAGATACACGCCGCCCCCGATGGCGGCGAGCACCACGGCGCCGACCGTCACGGCGACGCCGACGCGGATCCAGCGGCGGCGTGCCGCGCCGGGCGACGCGCGTACGTGGCCGGTCCACTGCACTCCGTCCCACCAGCGTTCCTGAGCGGGGCCTTTGCCTGAGTGCCCGGGGTCTGGATGCCAGCCGGGCGGGGTCATCTGGGTCACGGGGGCAGCCTATGCGGACCGGGTGAGAATCACATGAACTGCCCGCAGGTACTCACCCGCGTACGCCCGCCCGCGTGCCCCCGACGGTCCGCCGAGGATTTCCCCGACGACCGCGATGTCCCGGGCCCGGGGGCCCGGACCGTGCCGCACGGCGGGGCGCCGCGACTTCAGGAGCCGGGAGGGTTTCTGTACCGGGAGGGAGACATCGTGCCCACGTACGACGAGCGGCCGCGTGATCTGGAGGAGCGACTGCGTCGCGACGATCCCGGGTTCGCCGAGGTGATGTCCGGCGGGACGCCGCGCACCCGGCGCGAGTACCACCGCCGCGATGTTTGGCTCGGGCTCGCCATCGGGCTCGCCGCACTGGGCACCGGCATTGCCGTGGGCCAGGGCCCCCTTCCGGCTGGTGGAAGGCCCCACCCGGACCTCTTGGGTCATGGGTTAGAGGGGCCTTCGTGCGTACGGGAGCGGAGCCGGCGTGCGTGAGGTCCGACCACATGCTCGGTGTGACATGGGCTGCATGTCCGGATCCGGCCGATGCAGGGAGTGACGGATGCCCGTCGAATGGCAGCCCGTGCGGCAGTCCCGAACCCATGAGCTCGTGCTCCGCGGCATCGAGGAACGGGTTTTCGCCGGAGAGCTCCGGGCCGGCGACCGACTGCCGCCCGAACGGGAACTGGCTCCGGTGCTCGGCGTCAGCCGCTCCGCCCTGCGCGAGGCGCTGCGCGTGCTGGAGACCATCGGCGTCCTGGTGGCCCAGCCCGGCCGGGGTCCCGACGCCGGGGCCCGGATCGTGCGTAACCCGGAGGACGCCCTGGGCTGGCTGCTCCGTCTGCACTTCGCCCTCGGCAGCTACAGCCTCCAGGACGTGTCGGAGGCCCGGGTGGTCCTGGCGCGTTCCAGCTTCGAGGCCGCCGCCGGCCGTGCACCGGCCGAGGACCTCGACGAGGCGGAGGAGCTGGTGGCGGGCATGGCGGAGCCGGGGATCGGGGTGAGCGGTTTCAACGATCTGGACACCCGCTTCCATGCGCTCGTCGCCCGCAGCTCCGGCAACGCCCTGACGTCCACGCTCACCTCCGCCGTACGCGAGTCCGTGCGGCCGCTCATCCTGCGCGCCCTGGAAACCGCCGAGGACTGGCCGGCCACGGCCCACGCCCTCAACGCCGAGCACAGGGCCCTTCTCGCGTTGGTGCGGGAAGGGAAGGGCGCGGACGCCGCGGACCTGGTGGAGCGGCACATCCGGGGGCTGCACGGGACGCTGGTGGAGGGCCCCATCGCTCCGTAGGCGCCACTGGGGCAGGGCTCCCGCACGACACGCGCGGGTGCCCTGCGGCCCGTACGCACCGGCGGCCCGTACGCACCGCGGGGCACCCGCCGTACGGCACATGCCGCCGGGCGTTCGTCGGCGCCACGCGTCCGCGGACGTTCCCTTCAGCGGCCCACGACTAGTACGGTCCGACCACAGAAGCCTCGTAGTGAAACGCGGCGGGTACCCGACCGCCGCCAGGAAACCCGACCGGGGAGGCTCCATGCGCATCGGACTCTTCGCCACCTGTCTGGGAGACACGCTCTTCCCCGACGCGGTGCAGGCGACCGCGATCCTGCTCACGCGCCTGGGCCACGACGTGGTGTTCCCGCCGGGCCAGACCTGCTGCGGGCAGATGCACATCAACACCGGCTACCAGCGCGAACCCGTGCCCCTGGTACGCAACTTCGCGTACGGGTTCGGCGACGCCTCGATCGAGGCGGTCGTGATGCCGTCGGGCTCGTGCGCCGGTTCCGTCCGGCACCAGCACCGGATCGTCGCCGACCGCTACGGGGACGCCGAGCTCCGCGCCGGAGTGGACGCCGTCGCCGCGAAGACGTACGAGCTCTCCGAGCTGCTCGTGGACGTCCTCCGTGTCACCCGGGTCGGCGCGTACTTCCCGCACCGGGTGACGTACCACCCCACCTGCCACTCGCTGCGGATGCTCCGCGTCGGCGACAAACCGCTCCAACTCCTGCGCGCGGTCGAGGGGATCGACCTCGTCGAGTTGCCCGGGGCCGACTCCTGCTGCGGATTCGGCGGCACCTTCGCGCTCAAGAACGCCGAGACGTCCACCGCGATGCTCAGCGACAAGACGGACAGCATCACGGCCACCGGGGCGGAGGTGTGCACCGCGGGGGACTCCTCCTGCCTGATGCACATCGGCGGCGGGCTCTCCCGGATCCGGTCCGGGACCCGCACCCTGCACCTCGCCCGGATCCTCGCCGCGACCCGCACCACGCCCGACGTCCTGACGGAGGCCTCCGTATGAGCACGTTCCTCGGCATGCCCGCCCCGCCGCCCCGCTCCCCGTACGGCACCGGAAACCTCCGCGGCGACCGGGCCTTCCCCCGCGCCGCCCACGACGAACTGGGCAACGACCAGCTCCGCCGCAACCTCGGCCGCGCCACCGGCACCATTCGCGCCAAACGTCTGAACGTCACCGGTGAACTCCCCGACTGGGAAGCCCTGCGGGACGCGGGCTCCGCCATCAAGACCGACGCCATGAACCGGCTGCCCGAACTGCTCGGACAACTGGAGCGCAAGGTCACCGAGCACGGCGGCACCGTCCACTGGGCCCGCGACGCCGCCGAGGCCAACGGGATCGTCGCCCGGCTCGTGAAGGCCACCGGCAGCGACGAGGTCATCAAGGTCAAGTCGATGGCCACCCAGGAGATCGGCCTCAACGAACACCTGGAGTCGGTCGGGATCACCCCGTACGAGACCGACCTCGCCGAACTCGTCGTGCAGCTCGCCCACGACAGGCCCTCGCACATCCTGGTACCCGCGATCCACCGCGACCGGGACGAGATCCGGCAGATCTTCCTCGACCGGATCCCCGGCGTCGACCCGGACCTGGACAACGCCCCCGCCCACCTCGCAGCCGCCGCCCGCCGCTACCTCCGGGAGAAGTTCCTCTCGGTGAAGGTCGCCGTCTCCGGCGCCAACTTCGGTGTCGCCGAGACCGGCACGCTGGCCGTCGTCGAGTCCGAGGGCAACGGCCGCATGTGCCTGACCCTGCCCGAGACGCTCATCACCGTGATGGGCATCGAGAAGGTGATTCCGCGCTACCAGGACCTGGAGGTCTTCCTCCAGCTCCTGCCCCGCTCCTCGACAGGGGAGCGGATGAACCCCTACACCTCGCTGTGGACCGGAGCGACGCCCGGCGACGGTCCGCGCGACTTCCACCTGGTGCTCCTCGACAACGGGCGCACCGCCGCCCTCGCCGACGCGATCGGACGCGCGGCCCTCAACTGCATCCGCTGCTCCGCCTGCCTCAACGTCTGCCCGGTGTACGAGCGGACCGGCGGCCACGCCTACGGTTCGACCTACCCCGGACCCATCGGCGCCGTCCTCACCCCGCAACTGGCCGGAATGCACGCGGTGAAGGACGACCCGAACAGCTCCCTGCCGTACGCCTCCAGCCTCTGCGGGGCCTGCTTCGACGCCTGCCCCGTGAAGATCGACATTCCGTCGCTGCTGGTGGAGCTGCGCCACCAGCACACCGAAATGACCGGCGTCACACCGGAGAAACTGGCGATGAGGGCGGCCGCCGCGGTGATGCGCCGCCCGGGTCTCTACACCGCCGCACAGAAGGCGTCCGGGCTCGGCCGGGCCATCGCGGGGCGCGACGGGACGATCGCGCGGCTGCCCCCACCGTTCAGCGGCTGGAGCGACAGCCGCGACACCGCGGCCCCGCCCCGGCAGACCTTCCGCGCCTGGTTCGCCTCCGACGAGGGCACGGCAGCCCTGCGCGCCGCGGCCGCGGAACACGGCACCGCAGCTCCCGGCGGACACGACACCGCAGCCCCCGGCGGCGATCACGACGAGGAGGGCGCGACATGAGCAGTGCCCGCGACACCGTGCTGGGCCGGATCCGCGACGCCCTCGCCCTGGCCCCGACGCCCGCCGTCGTCCTCCCGCGCGACTACCGCACCGGCCGCGTCCTGCCCGACGACGAACGCCTCGCCCAGTTCACCGACCGGCTCCTCGACTACCAGGCGCGGGTGCGCCCCTGTACGGCCGACCGCACCGCCGAGGCCGTCGGTGAGCTCCTGCGGGAGCACGGTGTCCGCCGCATCGGCGTGCCGGCCGGACTCGACGTGCGCTGGCTCGCCGGGTACGACGGCGAGGTGCTGGAGGACGACGCCGACGTCCCGGCCCCACAACTCGACACCCTGGACGCGGTGGTGACGGCCTCGGCCGCCGGCTGCGCCGAGACCGGCACGATCTTCCTGGACGGTTCGCCCGGCCAGGGGCGCCGGGCGCTGTCCCTCGTCCCCGATCTGCACCTGTGCGTGGTGGACCTGTCCGCCGTCGAGGTGGGCGTACCCGAGGCGGTGGCACGGCTGGTACCCGAACGGCCGACGACCCTGATCAGCGGCCCGTCCGCCACCTCCGACATCGAACTGGAGCGGGTGGAGGGCGTCCACGGGCCCAGGAGGCTGGTGGTGGTGATCCGTACGGACGCGTAGCCGTCAGGGAGTGCCCGGCGGCCCATGAACCACCGTCACCGCCGTCACTGCTTCCACCGCCGTCACAGCCGCACCGCCGAACGTGATCCGCGTCCGCGTCCCGTCCTGCGCCCAGCGCACGTCGACCGTGCCACCGGCCACCGCCACCCGGTCCACCGCCATCCGGTCCACCGCTCCGCCCAACGGGGCGGCTTCCGGATCGGCGGCGGTGAGGGAGGCCAGGGCCACCAGAACCACCGTGCCGCCGGTCGGCACCTCGGCGCCGAGCCGGGGCACGGTCGCCCAGCGCGCGAACACCGTTCCCTGCGGGGCTCGCACGTTCTCGGGAGCTTCCCAGCCGTGCAACCCCCGCAACCGCGAGCGCACCGTCCCGCCGGGATCGGTCGCCCAGCCCGTCAGCTCCGCCCGTGCCCCGTCCGGCGCGCCCAGCACCCGGTGCACCCGCAGCTCGTGGCGGCCCCGCGCCACGATCACGCTCTCCACCCGCAGCCCTGGGACGGTGGACGGGCCCGCCGGGAACACCGGCAGGTGCCAGGAGGCCGCCCAGCCCCAGCCGTCGCCGTGCCCGGAGCCGAGCGGATGGATGCGCCGCCGAGTGCTGCGGACCCCGCCGACCGTCACCGACAGATGGTTGTCCGCGGTGTTCGCCGCCGATGTCGGCCCGGTCACGGTGGAGTACGCGAGCCGTGCGTAGTGCGGATCCTCGTCGGCCGCCGATTCGCCCTCGTCCGGGCGGACATGGTCGCTGCCGTGGTTGTGCAGCCGCACCACACCGTCCGCCCGCGTCGACTGCACCAGGAAACCCGCCGCCGGCACGGACAGCACCCGGTCGGCGGCCTCGCTCGGGGCCGCCTCCTCCGGCGACGACCACAAAGGGTGCTCGGCGGGCGCCAGCAGGGACACGAACGCCTTCGACGCCCAATAAGGGGAGGCGGGACCGGAATAGGTCTGCAGCGTCGCCGCGTGCGGGCCGTGCCAGCCGAGACTCAGCAGTCCGTCGTCCCCGGCCGCCCCACGCTCCAGGAAGTACCGCAGCGACCCGCTGATGACCCGCCGGGAGGCTCCCGGGGCGAGCGGCGTGTGCCCGGTCACCGCGCCCAGCCCCACTCCCGCGCTCGCGGCGAAGCGGTAGGTCAGCGAGCGGCCGAAGTACAGCGGGGCCCCGTCGCCGCCGAACATCAGCGAGAAGCTGTCCAGATGCTCGCGCAACCGCGCCCCGAGCCGCGACGACTCCCGCTCGTCGCCCGCCAGATGGGCGTCGAGCAGCGGATACAGGTGCAACGCCCATCCGTTGTAGTGGTCAAAGGCTCGCCCGTCCCCGTCGGCGTACCAGCCGTCGCCCCGGTACCAGCCCTCCAGCAGCTCCAGCGCCCGCTCCCGGGCCCGAGCCGTCTCCGCGTCGCCCCGGCCCACCGACTCCAGGAACCCGGCGACGGTGTACGGGAAGAGGTACCAGTTGTTGCCCGCCGGAACGTGCCGCAGCGCACCCCGCAGCCAGTGTTCCGCCCGGTCCCGCACGTCCGGCGTCAGCCGGTCCCAGAGCCAGGGCCGGGTGAGCCGCAGGCCGAGGGCCACCGACGCGGACTCCACCATGGGCTGCCCCTGCACGTGGTGGTCCAGGATCAGCGGCCAGGACTCCGCGTCGTCCCGGCCCGGTGTCCGCGTACCGGCGTCGAGCCCGTCCGCGTACCGCTCCAGCAGGCCGTTCGGATCCCGGCCGCCCGCCCCCGCGACCCGGAAACCGGCCGCCAGGAACGTACGCGCGTACCCCTCCAGGCCGTCGGAGCGGACACCCGAGTGCGACGGGGGACCGGGCAGGTCGAGCCGGGCGCCGCCCGGCGTGGCCCACGTCCAGGCGGCGTCCAGCATCCCGTCGGCCGCCGCCTCCCAGTGGGCGCGGGTGTATCCGGTGTACGGGCTCGACGCGCGGTCTTCCGGGGGCAGTCCGAAGGGGGCGGCAGTGGAGGTGGCCATCCGGGAATCCTGAGCGACTGATCAAAGAGGGTCAATGGATCGATCAGAAACGGGGATCAATCGATCAAACGCTCGTCGAGGGAGTGATGGGAGGTGAGGGTCTCGGGCCACCGGCCGGAAACCGTTGCGCTTACCATCTTTCCCGACATGGACACCATCAGCCTCTGGCAACTGGCCGCACTCGCGGCGGCATCCACCCTCGTCGGCTTCTCCAAGACGGCCGTCAGTGGTGCCAATACGATCAGCCTCGCGGTCTTCGCGGCCGTTCTCCCGGCCCGTGAGTCGACCGGAGTGCTGCTCCCGATCCTCATCGTCGGCGATCTCCTCGCCGTGCTCGTCTACCGCCGTCACGCCCACTGGCCCACCCTTCTCCGGCTGTTCCCCGCCGTCGCCGTGGGCGTCGTGGCGGGCACCCTCTTCATGCTGTGGGCCGACGACGCGGCGGTCCGCACCTCCATCGGCGCGATCCTGCTGGTCATGACGGGCGTCACCCTCTGGCGTCGGCGGATCGTGGAGAAGACGACCGAGAGCGGGAGCGATACCGGGAGCGGGAGCGATGCCGGGAGCGATGCCGGGAGCGAGGCGGGAACAGGCACCGGCACCGGGAGAGAGACCGGCACCGGCACCGGCCGGACCGCCGCGCGCGGTTACGGCGTTCTCGGCGGGTTCACCACGATGGTCGCCAACGCCGGCGGCCCGGTGATGTCGCTCTATCTGCTCTCGGCGGGCTTCCGGAAGTTCGGCTTCCTCGGCACCTCGGCCTGGTTCTTCCTGATCGTGAACGTGTCCAAGGTGCCGTTCAGCGTGGGCCTCGGCCTGATTGACGCCCGCTCCCTGGTGCTCGACGCCTGTCTCCTGCTGTTCGTCCTGCCCGGCGCCTACCTGGGCCGCGCATGCGTCGACCGGATCAACCAGAAGGTCTTCGACCGGATCGTCATCGGTGCGACGGTGGTCGGCGGAGTCCAACTGTTGCTGATCTGAGATCCGCCGGGCCCGCCCGGCCCGCCCGGTCATCGCTTCAGGGAAGCAGCAGCCAATCCGCCCCGACGGCGGCCAGCAGCCCCGCTCCCAGTAGCCAGCTGGCCAGCCGGGTGCGGCCGTTCCTGCTCAGCTCGATCACCACGCCGCACAGGATGAGCGCGAGCCCGTAGACACCGACGACGAGCACCGACGAGCGGCTCGCGATGCGCAGCGCGAGCACGACGGCCATCGCCGCCATTCCCACCGAGGAGAGCACGATCCGCAGCCGCCGGGCCTGACGCGGGGTCAGTCTCCTGCCGTCCCGACCGCCGCCACCGTCCGGGGCGTCCGAGGCGTCGAGTCCATCCGCATCCGCATCTCCATCCCCACCAGCATCCTCCTCCGTCCCCGTCGCGGCGTCGGCTATCGGGGTGCCGGTGGCCCGGTCGTGGTCGGAGTGCTCGTCGTTCAGCCCGTCCTCGTGCTGGTCCCGGTGCTGGTCCTGGTCAGAAGTGCTCATGGAGCCGGATCGTAGTAGCTGCGCGGACCCCCTGGTCCCCGGACCGGGACCCCCGGACCCGGACCTTCCGCCCACGGACCCGGCCACGGGCCCGCCCCGACGCCGCCCTTCGGGCTACCCCCGCAGGCGGGGCGCCTCGGCCGCCGCGTCCACGGTGGGGCCCGACTCCACCCGGCCCGCCAACTCCCTCGCCCAGCCGCACAGTCCGGTGACCGCGATCCCGTGCGGCCCGGACCCGGCGAACGGGACGAGCGCCCCCGCGCCCCGGCGCAGCAGCCGAGCCCCGCCCCCGGTATTGCCCCGAGCGGAATGGGTCAGCCCCACCGCGAGCTGGGCCAGCCCCCGCCAGAGCTCGCGCTCCTCCTCCGGCCCCGATTTCCAGGCGTCCTCGAAGACCTCGTGCGCGTGGAACGGCATCCCCGCGTCCAGCAGCCGCTGCGCCTCCCGGAGCGTCTCCGGAGGCGTGCGGACGACCCCCTCCGGCTGTCGTTCGACCCCGGGTGACCCGTACGGCAGGGGGCGCCCCAGCCCGTCGCGGGGGCGCGCGTTGCGCGCCCGGCCCTCGGCATCACGGTCTCTGCGCGTCTCGTTCACCACTTGATTGTGCCCCGCACCTGCGGGGAATCGTGCGAACCCTGTCGGCGAGCACCCGCGCACGACTAGGCTCGACCGTCGATACGACTGCCTCTGTGGGAAGGGTGGGCATGAAGCCGTCCCGTCCGTTGTACGAGCGTGAACCGGAACTCGCTGCCGCTGCCGAGGCGGTGGACGCCCTGTGCGGTGCGCAGGCTGTCGGAGGGCTCCTGGTCTTCAGCGGAGAGGCGGGGATCGGCAAGACCGCGCTGCTCGCCGAGATCCGGGCGATGGCCGCCGACCGCTGCACCGTCTGGTCGGCCCGGGGAGGCGAGACCGTCACCTCCGTACCGTTCCATGTCGTACGGCAGTTGCTGCAACCCGCCCTCGACCAGTTCCCGCCCGACGAGACGCGGGCCCTGTTCGGCGACTGGTACGAGACCACCGCGCCAGCCCTGGGGCTCGCCGAGCCGAGCGGACCGCAGCCCGACCCGCAGGGTGTGCGCGACGGTCTGGACTTCGTCGTCGGCCGGCTCGCCTCCCGGCTCAGCCACCGGCCGTTGCTGCTGATCGTGGACGACGCCCACTGGGCCGACGGCGAATCCCTCGCCTGGCTGGCCTCGTTCACCGCCCGCCTCGGTGAACTCCCGGTCCTGGTCGTGCAGGCGCACCGACCGCAGGAGCTCGCCGAACGCAACGCCAACTACATCGCCGACCGCGAGGCCGAGCGCGGCTTCGGCAGCCAGGGCACGGTCAACCGGGTAGCCCTGCGGGCCCTGACCCCGGACGCCACCGCCGTGCTCGTCCGTGCGGGCCTCGGCGAGCATGCCGACGACCCGTTCTGCCGTGAAGTGTGGGCCGTCACCGGAGGCAACCCGTACGAGGCGGTCGAGCTGGTCGCCAAGGTCCAGGACCGCGAACTGCCGCCGGTGGAGGAATCGGCCGGCGAACTGCGCGAGCTGGGCGCGTCCGCCAGGGGCAGCGGGCTCGTCGCCCGGCTGGAGCGGCTCGGCACGAACGCCAACCGGTTCGCCTGGGCCGCCGCGGTCCTCGGCACCGACATCTCCCAGGAACTGGCCGCCACACTCGCCGGAATGAGCTCGGCGGAGGCCGCCGACTGCACCGCCCGGCTGCGCGACGCCCGTATCGTCAGCGGCTTCGACCCGCTGGAGTTCGTCCACCCGCTGATCGCGACCGCCGTCTACCGCTCGATCCCGCCGGCCACCCGCACCGCCATGCACGGGCGCGCCGCCTGGGCGATCACCCGGGCCGGACTCGGCGCCGCCGCGGCCTCCCGGCACCTGCTGGAGGTCCACCCGGACGACGACCAGGAGCTGGTCGCGCAGCTGCGGGAAGCAGCCGGCCAGCACCTTGCCGTCGGTGCGCCGGAAGCGGCCCGGCGCTGTCTGGAACGGGCACTGGAGGAGCCGCCGCGCCCCAAGGACCGGGCCGTCTTGCTGTACGAACTGGGCTGCGCGACGCTGCTGAGTTCCCCGCCCACCACGGTCCAGCACCTGCGCGCCGCCCTGGACATGCCGGGGCTCGACGACGGGCTGCGGATCGACGCCACCTTCCGTCTCGCGGCCGCGCTCGCCCACAACAACCAGCTCAAGGACGCGGCGCTCTCGCTGGCCGCCGAAGCCGCGCGCACCGCACCCGGCCCCGGGCTGATGCGCCTGCAGGCCGCGCACTTCATGTGGGAGGGAATGCAGGCCGCCGAGGACGACGGGCCGACCCGCTCCCGGCGCCTCGCCCGCAACGCCGACCACCTCAAGGGCCGCGACAACTCGGAGCGGGCGCTGCTCACGCTCCGGGCTTTCGACGCCATGCTGCGCGGTGAGAACGCCCAGCTCATCGTCGACCTCTGCGAACGCGCGCTGATCGACGGCAGCCCCGCCCGGGGGCTCGGCTGGACCGACTCCGAGTGGGGGTTCGAACTCCCCACCATGGTCGGCATCACCTACACCTTCGTCGACCAGCTGGACCGTGCCGAGAGCCTCTTCGGCGAAGCGGTCCGCGCCTTCGAGATCTCCGGCTGGAGCGGGGCCCACCTGGCGTTCGCCCACACCCTGCTCGGCATGGTCCACCGCCGGCGCGGCCGCCTCGCCGAGGCCGAGGGCTTCCTTCGTGAAGGGCTCCGCCTCGCCGACCGCGTCGGCTCCGGACTGCCCGTCCACTGGGACGCGGCCTGCCTGCTCATCGACACGCTGCTGGCCCGTGGACGTACCGACGAGGCCCGCCGTGTCGCCGACCGCTACGACTTCGGCCCGCCCTACCCCAGCGCCATGGTGCTGCCGGACGGACCGTGCGTGCGGGGCCGCCTGCTGCTGGCGGAGGGCCGCAAGGAGGACGCGGTCGTCGAGCTGGAAGCGGCGGGCGCCGCTCTGGAGCCGCGCGAACGCTTCAACGGCATCTGGGCTCCCTGGGCCGGTGACCTGGCGCGGGCCCTGGCAGAGGACGACCCGGCCCGCGCGGCGCATCTCGCCGCCCGGAACCGGGTGCACGCCGAACGGTTCGGCACGCCCACCGCGATGGGCGAGGCCCTGCGCTGCGTCGCCCTCTTCGCACCCCCGGAGCGGTCCGCGCAACTGCTCGCCGAGGCCGTGGGACACCTGGAGAAGTCCTCCTCCGCCTACGAGCACGCGCTCGCCCGGGTCGACTACGGCATCGCGATCGGTTCGCACCGGGAGCTTGCCCGTGCCCAGAAGCAGGCGATGGCCTGCGGAGCCGAGGGGCTGGCCGCCCGCGCCCAACAGGCGCGGGCGTCGATACGGTCCTCGGAGTGAGGTAATGTTTGTCCTGCGCGGTCACCGGGGCAACCGGGGGAACGCGGCGGGACGTGGCGCAGCTTGGTAGCGCACTTGACTGGGGGTCAAGGGGTCGCAGGTTCAAATCCTGTCGTCCCGACTGGAGACAGTCGCAGGGCAGGGCCGGTTTCGGAATCATCCGAGACTGGCCCTTGGCCATTTCTGAGGACCGTTGGGGACCGGCGTCCTGGGCCGGGGGCAGCGGGACCGCGGGCTGGTCGCCGACGGCTCGGCCGGCTGGGACACCTGGAGCAAGGCAGGCCAGAGGCCCAACATTCGGTCCGGTCACCGCGCCGTCGGCGACCGGTCACCCGGCGGCGGTCAGGCGGCGCCGAAGCTCCTCCTCCGATACGTCTTCCATATGGGTCAGAAATACCCACATGTGCCCCGAAGGGTCCTTGAGGATGACGGTGCGGTCACCGTGGAACATGTCCTTCGGCGGCTGGAGGATCTCGGCGCCGGCGGCCTGGGCGCGCTCCGCCAGGGTGTCGACGTCCGGCACGAAGACATGCAGCGTGACGGACGTGCCTCCGCCGAGGGAGGTCGGCGCGGCGAAGGACGCGGTCTCCGCCTCGTCCACGCTGGAGTCGCCCAACATCAGCGCCGAGCGTCCGATGGTGATCTCGGCGTGCAGAACCCCGCCGCCCGGAGCGTCGATCCTGAAGTCCTCTCGGGCGTCGAACGCCCGTTGGTAGAAATCGATCGCCGCAGCGGCATCATCGACCATGATGTGCGGGGTCACGGCATAGCGGTAGCGATCGGGGATCTCGATGTGGGCTGTGTGCTCGGTCATGGCGAACCTCCTTGGTAGGCGCCGCCGGTCGGTTCCTGCGGCTCTGAGAGAAACCTAGAAGGTCAAGTTCGCTTGAGGTCAAGCGTCGATGTGGCCCTGCGGCACACCTGCCCGCCGGTAGTACGCAGGGGTGTGGGCGGAGGCGTCGAAGTGTCTCCAGGGGGGGCGGACCTGGATCCGGGGCCACCCGAACGCGGTAGTGATCTGCCGCTCGATCGTGTCCGCCACGGTCACGGGGGCGAAAGTTTCCCCGCGACGGGCCGGCTCCGTGAGCGTCCGGGGCGTTGTCCCTCTGGTGGTAGCCCGTCAGCAGGGCCGCCGGTGGCGTTCTTCGAGGATGCCCGCCAGGGTGACGATCGCCGACCTCTTGCTCCCCATCGTCCTGTCCAGTCCCCGGAACAGGGCGACCGTGTGGCGGACTTCGCCGGAGATGAGCGGGGCGCCGTCGCGGCGGCAGCGGGCGTCGCGAATGCCCCGGAGGTGAGCATTACGGTCGCGGTCGTCGTCAATGCCTTGTTTCGCATGAGCATGGTGAGAATCTCCCTTTCTGGATGATGACCTGCCGAACCGGCCGGCGTCATGGTTCTCGGTGGCATGGACAAGCTCGCAGTTCTGCGCTGTCGAGCAACCATGACCGTTCTCGGCCACATCCGGCCATGATGTTCGGGCTCACCGAGAATGCTGAGCTCACAAGGGGGAACAAGATGCTCCGCATCCGCTCCTCATGACGTTGGTGCATGCGGCACCGGGCTCCGCAGTCGATGCGAGATGTTCATACGAAGTCGCGTAGGGCACCCAGCGAGGCGCGGCCCTCACCACGGTCGGTAATTCAAGTCCCCAGCGTTCTCATGCCGACAAGGCGTACGACGTTCCTCACCTGCGGAAACGGTTACGGGGACAGTGCATCGGCGTCCGCATCGCCAGAAAAGGCATCGTGTCCGGCGAAAGGCCGGGTGTCGGTCGGCGGGCATTGGGGTCGGTAGGAGACGCGAGAGATCGCGAGGACGGCCCCCGGACCCTGTCCGCGCGTTGAATGGTCGCTCGTGCCTGTCACACAGTGGCCACACCCCGTTGTCCACGGCGACACCCGTCGGCCCCCGCGGCGGTGCGGCGGTGGGACTGCCGGTCGGCAGAGGCTTCCGCTGTGCGGCCCCCTTCTCCTGCGGGCACCGGCTGCGTCCACGCGGCGGTACCCCCGGACGGCCCACATCCACTCGTGCCGGCGGGAACGCTGGGTGAGGGTGGCATTGGCCGTGTCTGCCGGACCGGGCCCTCCTGCCCGCTGCCCCGAAGGAGTTCGAGATGGCTCGGAACACCGATACCAAGCCCGCCGAGCAGGCCGTCGCACTGGCCAACAAAAGGGTCCGGCAGAACTATCCTTTCGGCGACCGCCAGGACCTCGAGGATGCGCGGCGCGGTTTCATGGGCACGGCGGAGGATCACGTGATCCGCGACGCCGAGGGGAGCGCGGTGTGGGACCTGGACGCCTACGGGTTCCTCGGCCAGGAGTGCCCGGACACGGCCAACCCGAGCCTGTGGCGGCAGAGCCGGCTCTGCTCCGACCACGGTCTGTTCGAGGTGACCGAGGGCATCTACCAGGTGCGCGGCTTCGACCTGTCGAACATGACGGTCGTCGAAGGGGAGCGCGGGATCCTGGTCATCGACCCGTTGCTGTGCGCGGAGACGGCCGCCGCGGGCCTCGCCCTGTACCGCGGCCACCGCGGAGACCGGCCCGTCACCGGCGTCCTCTACACCCACAGCCACGCCGACCACTTCGGCGGCGTGCGAGGTGTCATCGGCGACGAGGACGTCGCGGGCGGCGTACCGGTGTTCGCCCCGCACGGCTTCCTGGAGCACGCCGTCAGCGAGAATGTCTACGCGGGCACGGCCATGAACCGTCGTGCCGCCTACATGTACGGCGCCGCCCTGCCCAAGGGCGAGCGCGGGCAGATCGGGGCCGGTCTCGGCCAGACCCTCTCCACCGGCGCGGTCGGCCTGATCGCCCCGACGGTGGACATCACCCGCTCCGGGCAGACGGAGACGGTCGACGGCATCCGGATGGTCTTCCAGCTCACTCCCGGGACCGAGGCGCCGGCGGAGCTGAACATCCACTTCCCCGACCACGCGGCCCTGTGCATGGCGGAGAACGCCACCCACAACCTGCACAATCTGCTGACCCTGCGGGGCGCGGAGGTCCGCGACCCCAGGATCTGGGCCCGCTACCTGACCGAAGCGGTCGACCTCTTCGTCGGCTCCTCCGACGTCGCGTTCGCCTCCCACCACTGGCCGGTCTGGGGCCGCGACCGCGTCCTGGCGTTCCTGTCCGAACAGCGCGACCTGTACGCCTACCTGCACGACCAGACGCTGCGCATGCTCAACCAGGGTCTGACGGGACGGGAGATCGCGGAGGAGATCCGGATGCCCCCGGCCCTGGAACAGGCCTGGCACACCCACGGCTACTACGGCTCCGTCAGCCACAACACCAAGGCGATCTACCAGCGCTACCTGGGCTGGTTCGACGGCAATCCGGCCCATCTGTGGGAGCACCCGCCCGCCGAGTCCGCCCGGCGGTACGTGCTGTACATGGGTGGCGCCGACGAGGTGGTGAAGCGTGCCCGCCGCTCCTACGCCGAGGGCGACCTCCGCTGGGTGGTCCAGGTCCTCAACCACGTGCTCTTCGCCGACCCCGACCATACCGAGGCACGGGACCTGCAGGCCGACGCGCTGGAACAGCTCGGATACGGCAGCGAGAACGGGACCTGGCGCAACTTCTACCTGATGGGAGCGCTGGAGCTGCGCCACGGATCCGTCGGCACCCCCACCTCCACCGTGGCCCCCGACCTGCTGGCGGTCCTGACGCTGGAGCAGCTGTGCGACGCCCTCGCCATCCGGGTGGACGGGCCGGGGAGCTGGGACGCGGACATCACCGTGCGCTGGAAGCTCTCCGAGGGCGAGCCCCTCACTCTTCGGCTGCGCAACGGTGTCCTCACCCATGTCAGGGGAACCGGGCCGGCGGCGGCCGCCCCGGACGTCGAGATCCTCGTGACGGAGCTTGAGATGCGGGCCGTGCTGCTCGGCTCCCTGTCACCGGCCGACCTCATGGCCCGCCATGGAGTCGAGATCACCGGTGACGTCGGCAAACTGACCGAACTCCTCGGCCATCTCGGCGACCCGGACCCGGACTTCGCGGTCGTCACACCCTGACGCTCGCCCCGCCCGCCGTCTTCGCGGCGGGCGGGGCTGGGGGCGCCCGTTCAGGACCTTCAGGACCCCGGAATGCGGGCCTTCTCGGTGGCGAACTCCTCGTCGGTGAGCAGCCCTTGGGCCTTGAGCTCGGCGAGCTGGGTCAGTTGGGACACCCGGTCCGAGCCCGCCGGTGCCGGGGCAGGCGCCGGGGGAGGAGACGCGGCTGCCTGGCGCCGCATGTCCCGCCGTTCCACGCGGTTGGAGACCGCGGTGGCCGTGCCCGAGATGACAGCGGTGCGGGCGATGGTGCCCAGCAGGCCGGGCCGTCCGAATCGTTGAGGCATGACTGCCGTCTCCTTCGTCTCTGTCAGTTGCCGTCGAGTGCCGCGATCGCTTCGACGACGGCGTCCCGCGGAACGCGTTCCAGCTCGCCAGCTCGCCCGCGGATCCCCGTACCGCTGCCGCCAGCCGCGCGGCCCACGTGTTCTCCCAGGCCACGACGAGTGCGGAGGACCCATCACCGAGGGAGTCGGACACCGTCCGCAGGTCTTCGTCGCTGAGCGGGTCGAACTGGACGTCCGAGACCTGCCGCAGCGTTTCGGCCACACCGGGATCGGTGAGTTCCACCACGGTGACCGAGTTGTCCTCCGCCTTCGAGACGAGGGTCAGATCGAGGATCCGTACGACGCGTCCGCCCGGCCGACAGCGAGCGGGTCGGACGCGTCCCGTCGGGCGAGCGCGAGCAGACTCACGTCGGCCGGTGCCGGTGCCGGCACCGGTGCCGTCGAGCGTGAGTGCGAAGGCCGCGGCGGCCGCGGCGACCAGGAGGAGCGCTCCGGCCGCGGACGTCAGTCCGAAGCCGTGACCGGACACCGGCCCTGGGTGGAGAGGCGCCGCAGTGCTGCTTCCGTGAGCAGTGCGATGGACGCGACGGCGAACAGCGGCTGCAGGGGAGCCCAGTAGCTCAGCGCTCCGGACGAGCCGAGGAGGACGAGCACGAGCTTGTTGCATACGGGACAGCCCACGGCGAAGAACGACAGCACCCCGCCGAGAGCCCCCATGCGGCCGTCCAGGACTGTCCCGGGAGGCTGCGTGGACGGGGGTGTGACCGGGGGTGCGACCGGCGGGCGGACGTACGTGCTCAGCACGAGGCCGGCGAGGACGGCGGTGAGGGCCAGGGCGGGATAGTTCCACCACTGCACGGGGACCGAGCGGCCGAACAGGGGGGTGGGCACCACATCGGTGGGCACGCCGACGGCGAGGGCCGTGGCCAGGGCGCCGAGCCCTGCCACCAGCCACTGGCTGGGCCGCCACGCGCGCAGCGCCTTGCCCGCCCGGCTCCATGAGCGTCGGGAAGAGGACATGCGGAAATCTCCGTTTCCGGATGGAAGGGATCAAGGACACGACCGTGAGGGTCGGCCTACGTCCGCAAAACGGAGAAAGCGGTGACGGGGTGAGGTGGCGCGGGACCACCGCGGCAGAACGAGGCGCCCGAATCGGCCGTCGGCACGGGGACATCCGCCCACTGCTGCCAACCGGATGCCGGAACGGTGCCCGTTGTGCGGTCGGAGCGCGGCGCCGCGTTCTCGGCGGCCACCAGCTTCTTGCCGCACGGAACGGAGCCCTCATCCACCGAGGGCTGGACGGCGGCTGCCTGGGGCACGGACGCCGGGCCGGGAAGGGCCGCGTCCTGCGGCGAGGTCCGGCCGAGCAGACACAGCAGGCCGACAGCTGCCACCAGAAGCACGAGCAGACCACGCAGCGTGACGGTGGCCGCCGCGGGGGTCGTCGCTCGCCTCATGTACGCCTGCTCTTCCTGGGAGGTCACCCCACAATAGAACACGCGATCCGGGCTCCGGACCCCGGCGTCGGGCGAGGGCCGGAGTCCGGAGTCAGGAGTCCGGGCTCCGGACTCAGGCGAGCAGCTTCGCCTTGGCCCGCTCGTACTCCTCGGCGTTGAGCGCGCCCTTGTCCTTGAGCTCGGCGAGTTTCGCCAGATCGTTCACGTGGTCGCTGCCCCCGCCGGATCCGCCCTGGCTCGCCGCGGCGTCGCGCACGTAGCTGCGGAACGCGGCCTCCGAGTCCTTGGCCAGCTTCTCGTCGCGTTCGTGCATGCTGCGCCCGCGGACGACGAGATAGACCAGTACACCCAGGTACGGCAGCAGGATGACGAGGACCAGCCAGCCCGCCTTGGCCCAGCCGTTCAGCGAGTGGTCCCGGAAGAGGTCGGTGATCACCTTGAAAAGCAGGAAGAACCACATGACCCACAGGAACAGGTACAGCATGGTCAGGAAGACGTTCAGGAGAGGGTAATCGTCCATGGACCTACTCCGATCGCACGAATGGTCCCTCATTCATACAGCGGGTCCGATTGGTCCGCATCTGTAGGGACAGGGGTGTGCGTGCGTGGGGAGCGGTGCGTCAGGCGTGGTTCTCGGCCGGGGCGATCCGCAGCGCGTGCGCGGGCGGGTGGGTGATGCCCAGCTCCGGCCGCCAGGCCGCCAGGATCTGTGCCGACGGATCGAACAGAGGCGCCGGCAGCTCGTCGGGCGCGATCCACCGCCAGGCGGTGATCAGGTGCGGTTCGGTCACTTCCGGGACCCCGGACGCGAGCCGTACGACGGCCGCCATGCTGATGCGGTTGATCCCGCCGATCACGTCGTGGACCATAGCGATGACGTTCACGGACGCCTCGTCGACCACCAGACCCGTCTCCTCGCGCAGTTCCCGCGCGGCCGCCGCGGCGATCGACTCGTGCGTCGCGTCGACCTTTCCGCCCGGCAGTTCCCACGTACCGCTGTGGTGCCGGCCCAGCAGGACGCGCCCCCGGCCGTCCTCGACGATCACCCCGACCCCGAGGGCCGCCTGTGCCGTGGGCGGACGGGTGTTGCGGGCGGGCTCGATGACAGGGTCGGCCGACATGGTGCTGGTTCTCCGCTCTCCGGTGCGAGTACGAGTACGAGTGCGAGTACGGACCACCGTAGCGAAACGGCCGGGCCGGGCGCGCTCAGGTCACCAGGCGCAGCGACCTCTCCGCGATACCGAGCCGCACGCTCTGACCCCAGGTCAGCTCCAGGGCGTCGGACTCCATCCCGTCCCCGAAGACCACGATCCGGTCCGACTCCACGGTCAGCCGCAGCCCGTGCCCCCGCCCCAGGTGCGCCGCGCCAGCTGCCGGTGTCCGGGTCCACGGAGAAGTCGAGCCGGTTCGCGGCCTCGGCCGGATCGCTGATCCGGTAGGTGACGGTGGCCTGCACGGTGACGTCCTGGAAGTCGGCCGTACGGGCGTGGAACGCCATGGCCAGCTCCCGGTCGTCGACCGGCACTTCGGAGAGCGCCGCCGACAGTGACCGGTACCAGAAGCTGAGCCCCTGACCGTCGTGGGCGAGCAGGCCGCGCTTGTGGTGGCGGATGTGGGCGGTGGGCGCGGAGCGCAGGTGGCGCCAGCCGAAGCGCCGGGTGATGTCGGCCATGATGAGGACCCCTTCGATTTCGTCATGGCGACGATAAGAGGTGGAGACGGATAGTGTCAAGCTGACGAAAAGGGGGGTCCGGCCGTCCGGCGGCTCGTGTGTCTGGCCGGGATCTCGCCGCCCCCGTGCACGGCGAGATCGGCGCCGTTGACGTACGAGGAGAGATCGCCGGCCAGCCAGAGGCAGGCCCGCGCCACGTCGTCCGGCTCCGCGAGTCGCCCCATCGGGACGATGTCCGCCACCGCCGCCCCGTCGTCGTCCCCGTACAGTGCGGTGGCGTTCTCGGTGCGGACGAGGCCGACGGTGATGTGGTTGACCCGGACCCGGGGCGCCCATTCGAGGGCCAGTGCCCGGGTCAGCCCGAGCAGACCCGCCTTGGCGGCGGAGTAGGCGGCGGTGCCCGGCTGGGGGTCGTGGGCGGAGACGCTGCCGATGTTGATCACGGACCCGCCGTCCGGCTGCTCCCGCATCACCAGATTCGCCGCCTGGGCCGTGTAGAAGGGGGCGAGGAGGTTGAGTGCGACCACCTTCTCGACGAAGCGCGGTGAGACGGTCGCCGCATCGGCGTCCGGGGAGCCGCCGGCATTGTTCACGAGCACGTCGAGCCGCCCGAACCGCTCGGCGGTGGCGGCGACGAGATCGGCCGCCGCCGCCGGATCCCGTAGGTCGGCGGTCCGGAAGGTGGCCTCGCGCCCGTCCGCCGACGGTGGTGCGGCCGGTGCCCCGCGCCCGCAGACCATGACGTCCGCACCGCTCGCGAGGAAGGCTCGCGCCATCGCGGCCCCCAGGCCCCTGGTGCCGCCGGTGACCAGTACCGCCCGGCCGGTGAGGTCCATCGCGTGGGACAGGTCCATGGTCCGCCCTTCGCCCGTGGTTCCGGAGTGTCGCCGGGTCCTGTCCCCCCGCCCGCCCTCGTCCGAAATCTACCAAGCGCTTGTTAGGTATGGGTAGGGGTGGGCCTTCAGGGAAAGGGTGCGGACACACGGGCGGCCGGTGACCCCCGTGGAGGTCACCGGCCGGCCGGGCGGTGCGCCGCCCCCGTCCCCACGGTGCGGCGCGGGTGGACCGTCCCCATCCGCCGGGACGGGAGGTCCACGTCTGTCAGGACTCCGGCGCTCCCGCCGCGAGTCCGAGGCTCGGGAGGATCGCCATCTCCATGAACCGGGTCAGATACGCCGCGTCGGCGTACCGCCCTTCCAGTAGCGGCCGGGCGCGCATCACGCCGAGCAGCTGGGCCGCCACGAACTCGGCCCCCGGGAGGTCCGCCGCGATCTCGCCGCGCGCCTGGCCCCGTCGGACCATCGCGTCGATCGCCGCGATCTCCGGCAGGATCAACGCCTCGCGCAGCGCGCACAGCAGCTCCGGGCTCTGGAGGGCGGCGTGGCTGAGGGCGTGCATCAGCGGGGTGTCGCTCTCCGAGGCCCGGCCGATCGCGCGCGCGGCCGCCAGCAGGTCCCCGGCCAGCGTCCCGGTGTCGATGTTCGGGAGCCGCATCCGCCGGGTGCCGTGCAGTGCGGCCACGACCAGCTCCGGCTTGGAGCCCCACTGCCGGTAGAGCGTCGACTTCCCGCACCGCGTGCGCGAGGCGACGCCCTCCATCGTCAGCGACTCGTAACCGCTCTCCCGCAACAGCTCCAGCACCGCCGCGTAGAGCTCCTGCGCCCGCTCCGGTGTGATCTTCGACCGGCGGGACGTGAGGGCTGACTCCTGTGCGGAATCGGGCGACGGCATGGGCTGTACCTCCTGCGGCGGTGCGGCGAGGTTCTCGATACGTCAGTGTACCGATACGCGCGTGTACCGATACGCCGACGTATCGGTACACTGGCGTATCGATACGGCGTGGATCTGACCGGGCCGTCCTGACACCGCTTCGCATCCAAGGGGGCACCGGGTGACGTACGCCCGCACCGAGCCCACGGACCAGGAGCCGGACACACGTGCCCGACCGCCCCTCGTCCGCGAGTTCCTTCTCGTGGCCGGACTCTTCCTGGCCTACAAGTTCGGCCGCCGGGCCGCCAACGGCCATGTCGAGGAGGCGTTCCGCAACGCGGGGAACGTGTGGGACCTCGAGCGGGCCCTGCACCTCCCCGGCGAGGGCGCGGTCCAGGGGCTGCTGCTGCACAGCCAGCCCCTGATCCATGCGGCGAACACCTACTACGCCGCCGTGCACTTCCCGGCCACGGCCCTCTTCCTGGTCTGGCTCTACTGGCGCCGGCCCCGCCACTACGTGTGGTCGCGCCGCGTTCTCGCCGCTCTCACCGCCGCCTCCCTGGTGCTGCACCTGCTGTTCCCGCTGGCCCCGCCCCGGATGCTCCCGGTCGCCGGAATGGTCGACACCGGTCAGGTGTACGGGCCGACGGTGTACGGGCAGACGCCCGCGACCGACACGATGGCGAACCAGTTCGCCGCGATGCCTTCGCTGCACGTCGGCTGGGCCGTGATGGTCGCCGTCGGGCTGATCGTCGCCACCCGCTCCCGGTGGCGCTGGCTGTGGGTGCTGCACCCGGCGCTCACGCTGCTCGTCGTGGTCGGCACGGCGAACCACTACTGGCTCGACGCGATCGTCGTCGCGGCACTGCTCGCCGTCGCCCTCGCCGCGTTCCGGCTGCCGCTGTCCGCCCGGACCGTACCCGTGCGGCTGCCCCGGCCGGGCACGTGGGGGAGCGGTGAGGGGATTTCCGTCCCGGCGTCCGCGGGCGGCGCGGCAGGGCGCAGGGCCTTCGCGTCGGCCCGCCGGTCGTCGCCCTTCGGACCCGCAGGCGGGTCCGCCGCCTCGCCGGGGGGCGCCGTCCCGCCCCGGCCCGCCGAGCCCGTCCCCGGCACGGATGCCGGGTCACAGGCGCGTACCCGGGCCGGAGCCGTGCGATGAACGCCACCCTGCTCGCCGTCGCGCTCTCCCTCGTCTCCGCCGGCGCCTACGCGTCCGCCGCCGTGGCCCAGTCCCGGCTCGCCGGCCGCACCGACCCGTCCACCGGAGTCCTGCGGCTGCTGGGCCGGGGCGCCTGGTGGTCGGCGGTCGGCCTCAATGCCACGGGCGCGCTGCTGCACGTCGCCGCGCTCAACTACGGCCCGCTCACCCTGGTACAGCCGCTCGGCGCGCTCACTCTCGTCGTCGCCGTCCCGCTCGGGGCACGCGCCGCCGGACGCCGGGTCGGCCGTGTCGAGTGGCGGGGCACCGCCCTGACCCTGCTCGGCCTCGGCGCGCTGCTTCTGACCGCGGGCGGCTCCGCCCCGCACGAGACCCTCAGCCTCCCCGAGGCGCTCGGTGTCGGCGCGGCGACCATGGCGGTCGTCGCCGGGCTCAGCCGGCCCGGGGCCCGGCCGGGGCTGCGGCACGCGGCGGCCTCCGGGATCACCTCCGGCGTCGCCTCCGCGCTCACCCAGACCCTCACCGTCGCCGTCACCGACCACTCCGGCGGCCCGCTGTTCAGCTGGCGGCTGCTGACGGTGGCGCTGCTCGTCGCGGCCTTCGCGATGGGCGGACTGCTGCTGTCCCAGACCGCGTACCGCGGCGGGCTCGGCGCACCGCTCGCCGTGGTCACCCTCGCCAACCCGGTCGCCGCCGCCGCGATCGGTCTGGCCCTGCTCGGCGAGCGCCTCCAGGGCGAGCCGGTCAGCCTGGTGCTCGCGCTCCTCGGTACGGCGGCGGCCGTGCGCGGGGTGATCCTGCTCAGCCGGTCCCAGGCGCGGCACACGGAACGGGGCGACGCACCCGAGGAACCGGTTGCCGTCCCGGCGGACCCGGTCCCCTCCCGGGTCGTCATCGGCAGTCCCCGGCGCGCGGACACCACGCCTCTCGCCCCGGAACCCCTCCCCGCGCACGCGAGCGGCTGACCGGTCACGGGTGCGGGGAGGGACGCCCGGCGGGGCAGCCGGGCCCGCCGGACCGACTGCTCAGCCGTCCAGGTCGGCGATGGCCCGGGTCAGCCAGCCGATCCAGAACGTCTCCAGGTCGATGCCGCCCCGCAGCACCAGATACCGCAGCCGGTCCTCGTCGGCCGTCGGCGCGGGGGTGAAGTTCCGCTTCTCGATCTCCCGGTACTCCGCCAACTGGCGTTCGTGCAACGTGAGGTGGCGGCGCAGCTCCGCGCCCATGCCGTCCGCCCCGACGACCGCCGCCGCCCGCATCCGAAGCAGCAGCGGATCGCGGACCGGCCGAGGATCCTCGGGGAGCGCCACCCAGGCCGCCAGCTCCTCGCGGCCCGCGGGCAGGACCTCGTACTCCTTCTTCTGCCCCCGGGCCGGCACCGCGGCGGGCAGCGCCCTGATCCGGCCTGCCTGCTCCAGTTTCCCCAGCTCGCGATAGATCTGCTGGTGCGTCGATGACCAGAAGTAGCCGATCGACCGGTCGAACCTTCGGGTCAGTTCCAGACCCGAGGACGGCTTCTCCAGCAGAGCGGTGAGAATCGCGTGCGGCAGTGACATGGGGTGCATCCTAAGGACGTACGGAGACCGGGGAGCGCCTTGCCCTTCGCCGCTGTACGGGACCGGCGCCCCCGACGCTTGTACGGGACCGGCGCCCCCACGCTCACAGGGCGGCGGCGAGCTCCGTGCCCTGGCGGATGGCCCGCTTGGCGTCCAGCTCGGCCGCCACGTCCGCGCCGCCGATCAGATGGACCGGGACGGCCCCCGCGCGCAGCTCCTCGTACAGCTCGCGGCGCGGTTCCTGACCCGCGCACAGCACCACCGTGTCGACCGGCAGCACCCGCCGCTCACCGTCGACGGTGAGGTGGAGGCCCTCGTCGTCGATGAGGTCGTAGGAGGCGCCGGCGATCATCTCGACGCCCCGGTGGCGCAGTTCGGTGCGGTGGATCCACCCCGTCGTCTTGCCGAGCCCCGCGCCAACCTTGGTGGTCCTGCGCTGGACCAGGTGGACCGTGCGCGGCGACTCGGGACGCTCGGGGGCGCGCAGCCCGCCGCGCTCCGCGTAGGCGGTGTCGACGCCCCACTGCCGGAAGAACGTGTCCGCGTCCAGGCTCGCCGCGTCGCCGCCGTCGGTCAGGAACTCCGCGACGTCGAAGCCGATGCCGCCCGCGCCGACGATCGCGACCCGGCCGCCGACCGGTGCCCCGTCGCGCAGCACGTCCAGGTAGCTGACGACGTTCGGGTGGTCCGTGCCGGGGATCGCCGGGGTACGCGGCTCGACTCCGGTGGCGAGCACGATCTCGTCGAAGCCGTCCAGCGTTCCGGCGTCCGCCCGGGTGGACAGCCGGACGTCGACGTCCAGCTCGGCCAGTCGCGTACGGAAGTAGCGCAGCGTCTCGTCGAACTCCTCCTTGCCCGGCACCCGGCGCGCCACGTTCAGCTGCCCGCCGATCTCGCCCGCCGTGTCGAACAGGGTCACCGCGTGCCCCCGCTCGGCCGCCGTGACGGAGCACGCGAGACCTGCCGGACCGGCGCCGACCACGGCGACGCGTTTACGGGTCCGGGTCGGGCTCAGGACCAGCTCGGTCTCGTGACAGGCGCGCGGATTGACCAGACAGGAGGTGATCTTGAGGCTGAAGATGTGGTCCAGGCAGGCCTGGTTGCAGCCGATACAGGTGTTGATCGCGTCCGCCCGGCCCGCCGCCGCCTTCGCGACGAACTCCGGGTCGGCCAGGAAGGGGCGGGCCATGGAGACCATGTCGGCCCGGCCGGAGGCGAGGACCTCCTCGGCGACCTCGGGGGTGTTGATCCGGTTGCTCGTCACCAGCGGTACGGAGACCGCGCCGCGCACCTTCTCGGTCACCCAGCTGAACGCGCCGCGCGGCACGGAGGTGGCGATGGTCGGGATCCGCGCCTCGTGCCAGCCGATGCCGGTGTTGATGATCGTCGCGCCCGCCGCCTCGATCTCCTTCGCCAGCGTCACGACCTCCTCCAGCGTCGAGCCGCCCGGCACCAGGTCCAGCATGGAGAGCCGGTAGATCAGGATGAAGTCGTCGCCGACCCGCTCGCGGACCCGGCGCACGATCTCGACGGGCAGGCGCATGCGGTTCTCGTAGCTGCCGCCCCAGCGGTCGGTGCGACGGTTGGTCGCGGAGACGATGAACTCGTTGATCAGATAGCCCTCGGAGCCCATGATCTCGACGCCGTCGTAGCCCGCGAGGCGCGCGAGACCGGCGGCCCGGACGAACTCCTCGATGGTCTCCTCGACCTGGTCGTCGGTCAGCGCGTTCGGGGTGAACCCGCTGATCGGGGCCTTGAGCGCGCTAGGCGCCACCAGGTCGGGGTGGTGGGCGTACCGCCCGAAGTGCAGGATCTGCATCGCGATCCGGCCGCCCGCCGCGTGCACCGCCGAGGTGATCTCCCGGTGCTGCTCCGCCTCCGCCTCGGTCGTCATCTTGGCCCCGCCGGGGAAGGAACAGGCCCGCTCGCTGGGGGCGATGCCGCCGGTGACCATCAGGCCGACGCCGCCCCGGGCGCGCTCGGCGTAGAACGCGGCCATCCGTTCGAAGCCGCGCTCGGCCTCCTCCAGACCGATGTGCATCGATCCCATGAGCACCCGGTTGGGAAGGGTGGTGAACCCGAGGTCCAGCGGGCTCAGCAGGTTCGGATACAGGCTCATGGGGTCTCCTCCACACAGGGTCGTCGGGTCAGTTGTAGACCACGGCCAAGCCCTTATGCAACAAGTTGCACAATGATCTGCGTCGCACCCCGGCCCTTGGGGCGCCCGGCCCGCGCCCCGTACGGCGTACTCGGCCGCGCCCGTCCGACGCCCGCCGACGAGAGTGGGATCCGTACCGAAACCCACCTCACCCCGGGAGCCCTCATGGTCTGCGTCAACCGGCGTGATCTCGGTCTGCTCGCCCTGCGCGTCGGCACCGGCGCGGTGCTCGCCGCCCACGGCAGCCAGAAGCTGGCCGGCTGGTTCGGCGGCGGAGGCATCCAGGGAACCACGGCCGCCATGGAGGCGATGGGATTCCACCCGCCCAAGCACAGCGCGGTGGCCGCCGGGCTCGGCGAGGCGGGCGGCGGCGTACTGCTGGCGCTGGGCCTCGCCACACCGGCGGCGGGCGCGGCGGCCGCCGGTGCGATGGCCGGTGCGGTGTCCGTACACGCCCCGGCGGGCTTCTTCGCCCAGGGCGGCGGCTACGAGTACCCGGCGTTCCTCGGCTTCACCGCCGCGGCCATCGGTCTGACCGGCCCCGGGCGCTACTCCGTGGACCATGTCACCTGCCACGTCTTCGACCGCCCCTGGGTGGTCGCACTGTCCTTCGCGGGCGCCGCGGTCGCGGCCGCCACGGTGGTCGGCAGGCGGGCGAAGGGGCAGGCCGAGAAGGCCGAGGAGGGGTCCTCATGAGCGAGGACCCCTCCCGGCCCGGCTCTCTGCCGCCGCCCGGCCCCGTAGGCTCCTCCGGTCCCGACGTCCCGCCGCCGACCGGCGTCGCGCAGGGGCCCCGCCCTGGGCCCGGTCAGGGGGACGCGCCGTGGCAGCGCGGCGACGGCCCGGCCGGGCCCGCACCGGCACCCGATCCGGACAGCCTCTGGGTGACCGGCGGTGTGCTCCTCGCCGGGGTGCTGATGCTCTGCCAGGGCGCCGTGGCGGCCCTGGAGGGCATCGCGGCCCTGGCCGACGGAGACGTGTACGGAGACGTCGGCGAGTACCTCTACCGGATCAGCCTCACCGGCTGGGGCTGGATCCACCTGGTGCTCGGCGTCTGCGTGGCCGTCACCGGGGCCGCGCTGCTCAAGGGGGCGCGCTGGGCGCGGATGACCGGCATCCTCTTCGCCTCCCTGAGCCTCTTCGCGCACTTCCTCTTCCTGCCGTACGCGCCCCTCTGGTCCGTGATCGTCATCGCCCTGGACATCTTCGTCATCTGGGCCCTGGCGGCCTACCGGGACCCGGGCTGGGCCCCGGGGGACGCCCTGCGCCGACCGTAGGGCGTGTCCGGGGACGTCTCGCGGCTCAGAGCCCCCGGCCACCAGGCCTTCGGTCCGATGTCCCGCACCAGTGCCGGGACGAGGAGCGACCGGACGACCAGCGTGTCCAGCAGGACACCGAAGGCCACGATGAACGCGATCTGGACCAGGAACGCCAGCGGGATCACACCCAGCGCGGCGAAGGTGGCCGCCAGGACGACACCCGCCGACGTGATGACCCCGCCGGTCGAGGTCAGCCCGCGCAGGATGCCCTCCCTGGTGCCGTGCCGCAGCGACTCCTCCCGGACCCGCGACATCAGGAAGATGTTGTAGTCGACGCCCAGGGCGACCAGGAAGACGAATCCGTACAGGGGCACCGACGAATCCGTGCCGCTGAAGCCGAACACATGGGTGAAGACCAGCGAGGAGATACCGAGTGTGGCCAGGAAGTTCAGTGCCACCGTCACCACGAGCAGTACCGGCATGAGCAGCGATCGCAGCAGGAGGACCAGGATCACCAGGATGATCGCCAGCACCACCGGCACGATCAGTGTGCGGTCGTCCTCCGCCGTCCGCTGGGTGTCGTACTGCTGGGCGGTATAGCCGCCGACCAGGGCGTCCGATCCGGGTACCGCGTGCACCGCGGTGCGCAGCGCGGCCACCGTCTCCTTGGCGCCGTCGCTGTCGGCCGCGTCCTTGAGGGTCGCGTCGATGCGGACCCTGCCGTCGACGACGAGCGGTTCGCCGCCCGGCCGCCCGCTCGCGCTCACCGGCGCGACGGATGCCACCCCGTCGGTACGGCCGGCGGCCTCGCTGACCTCGGTCAGCCGGTCGGCCGCCGAGATGATCACCACCGGACTGCCCGAACCGCCGGGGAAGTGCTCGCTCAGCGTCTTCTGGGCGGTCACGGACGGAGCGTCGTTGACGAAGATCTCGTCGAGCGGCACCCCCTTGGACGTGAGGGTGGGCGCGAACGCGGCGCAGGCGATCAGGGCCGCCAGGGTGATCGTCCAGACCTTGCGGGGCGCCCGGTCGACGAGGGCGGCGACCCGGTGCCAGATGCCGTGGCCGCCGGACGTCCCGTCGCCCGCGGGCCGGGGCTTCGCGGGCCAGTAAGCGGTCCGGCCCAGCAGCACCAGGACGGCTGGCAGGAAGGTCAGAGCGCTGAGCGCCGAGCAGGCGATGCCGATCGCGCCGACCGGCCCGAGGGCGCGGTTGTTGGTGAGGTCGCTGAGTAGCAGCGCCAGCAGCCCCGCCGCCACCGTCGCGGCGCTCGCGGCGATCGGTCCGAAGGACTCGCGCAGCGCGATACGCATCGCGGTGAACCGGTCGCCGTGGACGGCGAGTTCCTCCCGGAACCGGGCGGTGAGCAACAGTGCGTAGTCCGTCGCCGCGCCGATCACCAGGATCGACAGGATGCCCTGCACCTGACCGTCCACGCGCACGATGTCGTGGTCTGCGAGGACGTAGACGATCGCACAGGACAGGGCGAGGGCGAACACGGCGCCGATGATGATGACGAAGGGCAGCAGCACACTGCGGTAGACCAGCAGCAGGATGACGAGCACCGTGGTCAGCGCGACCCCGAGCAGCAGCCCGTCGATGCCCGCGAAGGCGTCGGACAGGTCGGCCTGACTCGCGGCCGGCCCCGCCAGCTGGACCGTCGTGCCGGGCACGGACGCGCCTGCCTCCTCGATCCTCTCCAGCACGGCCGGCAGTTCGTCCCCGAGACCGGGGCTCAGCTGCACGATGCCCTGGAGCGCGAGGCCGTCCTCGGAGGGCAGCGCGGGAGAGGGCGCTCCGGCCACGCCGTCGCTCCCGGCGAGCGGGGCGAGGGCGCCGGTGGCGGCCTCCCGCTGCCCGCTGTCCAGTGGCGCGTCCTGCTCCGCCGATGTCCAGACGAGGATGACCGGCAGGGTCTCGTCCTGCTGGAACGCCTTCTGGGCGTCGATGACTTGGGTGGACTCGGCGTTCTGCGGCAGGAAGGCCGCCTGGTCGTTGGTGGCGACCTCGCCGAGCTTCCCGGCGTACGGGCCGAGCCCGCCGCCGATGCCGAGCCAGGCGATCAGCAGGACGAAGGGGATCAGCCGGCGAACCGACCGTGCAGGGGTGGACATGCCTCTCCCGGGGGGTGGGGATATCTCGGCAGGTATCTCATCGATGAACAATCTCAATCATTGAGATACATTACGGGACTGTCCCGGGGGAACCGTACGGGGGGTCGCTTCGCCGCACCCTGTGAACGCGCCGGGCCGGGGAAGAACTCAGCGACGCGCCGGGGGGACCTCGGCCAGCTCCTCGTTCATGGCGGCGAGGAAACGCAGGACGGTCGTCAGCTCCGTCTCACTGAAGCGTGCCCTGGCCCGTGCCGTGGCCTCGGCGAGCGGCATGAAATAGTCGCGGGCGGCCGTGCGGGCACTCGCCTCGTAGTACACGTGCACCACCCGGCGGTCGGTGCTCTCCCGGGCCCGGCGGATGTGCCCGGCCCGCTCCAGCCGGTCCAGGCAGGCCGTCACCGCGCCGGAGGTGAGGCCCAGATGCTCGCGGAGCGTCCCCGGAGTCAGGGGCGACGGGGCGTCGAGGACAGCGGCGAGCGCGCTCACGTCCGTGGGGTGCAGCTGCTGGTTCGTCGCGAAACCGTGGGTCATCCGGTTGATCTCGCCGTTCATCCGGCGCAGCTCGACCGCGAAGGCCTGAAGGTCTGCGAGCGGCGCCTCGGAATCCGAGGTACCGCTCCGGGTCGGTCGGTCGTCGGCGCTGGTCACGCCCTCAGCGTATAGAACGGGCGCCCGGATACCGTGCCCGGACCGTCACGCGGTCCGGGCACGGTATCCGCTGTGCGCGGGCAGTGGCACCAGGCCCGTCACTTCGACGGCGGCATCAGCACCGTGTCGACCAGGTTCACCGTGGCGTTGGCCGTCGGCACATTGCCACAGACGATCTTCGAGGAGTCGTTCACCGTGAACGCGGAGCCCGAACCCTTCGTCGTGAGGTCGCTGCCCTCCAGCGTCTTGAAGGTGCCGTTCTCCATCTGCTGGGTCGTGACCTTCTCGCCCACCACGTGGTACGTCAGCACCTTGGTGAGCTCGGCCTTGTCGTTCAGGAGTGCCTCCAGATCCGCCTGCGGGATCTTCTCGAAGGCGGCGTTGGTCGGCGCGAACACCGTGATGTTCTCCGCGTTGTTCAGGGTGTCGACCAGGCCTGCCTTCTCCACCGCGCCGGCGAGGGTGGAGAGTTCGGGGTTGTTGGACGCGGCGGTGGCGACCGGGTCCTTCGCCATGCCCTCCAGGCTGCCCGCGCCCTCCGCGGGTACGGAGGAACAGGCGGGGCCGTACGGCTCGGTGGGAGCCTCGGCCTGAGCCTGCGGAGCGAAGAACGCCAGAGAGGCGGGGAAAGCGAGTGCCGCGGCGGCCGCCGCTGTGCGCTGAAGACGGGTGATCGTCATGATGTCTCCTCCGGCGAGCGGGGGTGGGTCTCCTCTGTCTCTCCCAGTCTGTCGCGCGTCCGCCCGGACCGCTCGCCGCGTCGTTTCTGCGTCGAATCCACCTCCCGCCGGGCCTGCGGCATCGATCCGCGACACCGGGGCAACCGGGATGACATGAATACCCGTTCAGTAGCAGCGCAGGGACGCGGCCAGACCCGACGGGCCGCCAACAGCACCGCGATGGAGGCAGGGGCCCGGGCCGGGTTCGGAGCCCGTGGGGTGATCTACGTCCTGGTGGGCGCCCTCGCCCTGTAGATCGCGCTCTCCGGCGGCGGAGAACAGGCCGACCGGGGCGGCGCGATCGCCGAGATAGCCGAGAAGCCCTTCGGGAAGATCCTGTTGTGGGCGCTCGGCATCGCCCTGGCCGGAATGGCGCTCTGGCGGCTCTCCGAGGCGCTGGTCGGCCAGGCCGGGCCCGACAGCTGTAGGCCCACCGAGCGGGCCATGGCGGCGGGCCGCTGCGTCTTCTACGGATTCGTGGCCTACTCCGTCCTGTCCTTCGCCGCGGGTGACACGGCAGCGGGGGCGGTTCGTCCGACCGGCAGTCGCAGGACGTCACTGCCAAGGTGCTCGGCTGGCCGGGCGGCCAGTGGATCGTCGGCATCACGGGAGTCGCGGTGGCCTGCGCCGGACTGTGGATCGCGGTCCGGGCTCTGCTTCGGAAGTTCCACAAGCATCTGAAGATGTCGCAGAGGGCGCGGCGGACCCGCCGTGCCGTCGACTTCACCGGCGTGTTCGGTGGTACGGCGCGGGGCATCGTCTTCGCCACGGCGGGTGGATTCGCCGTGGCCGCCGCGATCGAGCACCAGCCGGACAGGTCGAAGGGCATGGACGACACCCTGCGCTCCTTCGCCGACACCCCGGCGGGCCCGTGGCTCCTGGTGGTCATCGCCCTCGGGCTGGTCGCCTTCGGCGTGTTCTCCTGGGGCAACGCCCGCTATCGCGAGGTCTGAGCGCCTCCCCGTCCGAGCTGTCCGCCCGCCGCAGCGGCCCTGCGGGCGGCGTCGGCCTCACGGTCGGCCTGCTCCGGGTGCCGGCGACGCCAGTACGGATTGTCGTGGGGCAGTCCACCGGTCACCCGCCCGTACATCCCGAAGGTCAGGATCAGCAGCCCCATCACGAAGCTGAAGACGACGTTCGACATCCCGAAGTCCAGGATGTTCGCGGACCGGTCCAGGATGAAGAGGTGGCCGAAGCCGCTCAGCAGGAAGAGCGTGCCGATCGTCATGTTCAGGGTGGAGGCCACGTTGCCGCCCACCACGGTCCCGGCGATCAGCAGCCCGCCGACGGCCACGGAGATCAGGCTCAGCAGCCCGTTGGTCGACAGCCCGGCGATGCTGTCGCCGGTGGTGTCGAAGAAACTCAGCTGGTTCGTGAAGCCGAGGATGCCAAAGGCGAGCAGGATGGCGCCGCAGAGACCCGCGCCGATCCGGTACACCATCGCCAGCCGGTGATCGACGGGGAGTTCGTCGCTCAGTTTCATGGCCGTCTCCTGTCACTCCTGCTACGGGCCGGGGCGAGGTCGTCGTCGTGCACGAGGGCGCACATCGCACGGCACCCGCGCTGTCTCCAGCGAACCGCGCAGTGACGGGTCGGGCAACATGCACCGCTTTTGCATCGTATCGTGTGATTTATGAACCCGGATATGGGCCTCGTGATCGAACCGGCGGGCGAGCTGCCGGCGGAAGCCCCGGCCGACGGGGGGCTCACCACCGGTACGGTGGCCCGTCTCCTGGGCGTCGCGCCGACCACGCTGCGCTCGTGGGACCGTCGTTACGGCATCGGCCCGGCCGCACGGGAGGGCGGCCGGCACCGCCGCTGGACCGCGGCGGACATCGCCGCTCTGCGCAACATGTGTCGCCTGACGAGTGCGGGTCTCCCGGCGGCGGAGGCCGCTCGCGCCGTCCTGGCCGGAACGTCCCGCGACACGGCCGTGCCACGGTCCGGGCGCGCCTCCCGGCCTCCTGGGCCGCTTCCGGTCGGCAGGGCCCGCCGGGAGTGCCGTGGACTGGCCCGGGCGGCTGTCCGGCTGGACGCGCCGGCCATGGACGAGCTGCTCACGGCGGTACTCGACCGCTACGGACTGCCGGCCGCGTGGGACGAGGTGATGATGCCGGCGCTGCACGCGGTGGGCCGCAGGTGGGAGACCTCGGGGGAGCGGTACATCGAAGTCGAGCACCTGCTGTCGTGGCACGTCTCCGGCGCGCTGCGCGGGGTATCGGCCGGGCGAGCCCCCGCTCCCGGTGCGGGCCTTTCCCTGCTGGCCTGTGTGCCCGGCGAGACCCATACGCTGGCGCTGGAGGCGCTCGCCGCGACCCTCGCCCAACGGGCTCTGCCGGTCCGCATGTTCGGCGCCGACCTGCCCGTCGGGGCGCTGGAGGAGGCGGTACGGCGCACCGGCCCCGCCTCGGTGGTTCTCTGGGCGCAGTCCCGCAGCACGGCGAGTCGCTCGCTCGTGGCCCGGGTGGAGGCGGTCGAGTGGGGCGTACGGGGTGCGCGCACGCGTCCCGTCGTGCTGGTGGCCGGGCCCGGCTGGGCCGGGGAGCAGCCGCCGGGGGCACGGCATCCTTCTGGGCTGGCCGAAGCGGTGGACGCCATGGCCACGCTCGGTGCGCGGTGACCGCGTCCGCGGCGGCGAGCACGCGTGCGCCCGGAGCCGTGAGCTGTCGGCTGCCGAGGGCTCACGGCCACCGCCCGCCGTCCGTCGTCACCGCAGGAAGTCCGCCAGCCCCGCCAGGAGTCGCTCCACATCGTCCGTGTCGTTGTACGCGGAGAGCCCCACGCGCAGGCCACCACTGTCACCGAGGCCCAGGTGGCGGGAGGCCTCCAGGGCGTAGAAGGATCCGGCGGGCGCGTGTACGCCGGAGCGGGCGAGGGCGCGGTAGGCGTCCGTCGCGTCCCGGCCCTCGAAGGTGAGCAGCAAGGTGGGGGTACGTTCGGCGGCCCGGGAGTGCACGGTCACCCCGCCCAGTTCGCGTACCGCCCTCTCGACGCTCTTCCGCAACGCCGTCTCATGGACGTCGATCGCCGCGTACGCCGACCGCAGCCGTTCGCGACGCCCGGCATCGGTGACCGCATCGGCACCCGCACCGGCTTCGGGGCCGGTGCCCAGGCTCGCGAGGAAGTCCACCGCCGCGCGTGTCCCCGCCATCGACTCGTAGGGGAGCGTGCCGAGTTCGAAGCGCTCCGGTACGGCGTCGGTGGACGGCGCCAGCTTGTCCGGACGGAGGGTGCCGAGCAGTTCGGGCCGGGCGGCGAGCACTCCGTGATGGGGGCCGAAGAACTTGTACGGGGAGCAGACGAAGAAGTCCGCTCCGAGCCGCTCCACGTCCACCTGGTGGTGCGCGGTGAGATGGACCCCGTCCACGTACAGCAGCGCGCCGGCCCGGTGGACCAGGCCGGCGATGGCCGGGATGTCGGGCCGGGTGCCGATGAGGTTGGAGGCACCGGTCACGGCGACCAGCCGGGTCCGTCCGGTGAGCTGCGCGCCGACGGCCTCCGGGGACAGCTCTCCGGTCGCCGGGTCGAAATCGGCCCACCGCACGACTGCCCCCGTCTGCTCGGCCGCCCGCGTCCACGGGCGGATGTTGGAGTCGTGGTCCAGCCGGCTGACGACCACCTCGTCCCCCGGGCTCCAGGTCCCGGCCAGGGTGCGCGAGAAGTCGTACGTGAGCTGGGTGGCGCTGCGGCCGAACACGATCCCGCCCGGGTCCGTGCCCAGCAGATCCGCCATCGCCTGCCGGAACCCGCGGACGATCTCCTCCGCGTTCACCTCCCCGGGCAGGGCGGCGCCCCGGATGGACAGGGGGCGGCTCATCGCCTCGCCGATCGCGGCGATAACGGAGGCCGGGGTCTGGGTGCCGCCCGGCCCGTCGAAGTGCGCCGTGCCGGACCGCAGGGCGGGGAACTGTGCGCGAACCGCGTCGACGTCGTACGACAAGGAGGCTCCTCGATTCGTTGATCTGCTGTCGGTTCCGGTGCCGGACTCCGTTGCGGGACTTTGCTGTGATCATCTCAGGGCGGTGTCCTCCGGCGGAAGGCGTGGGGCCGGTCGGGGGCGCTTTCCGGGGTGCTGGTTCTGCGCGGGCGCACCGCTCCTCGCTCGAACGTGCGCCTGAGCGTGGGACTTTGTGTCCCGGCGCACCGGAATGCGCCGTCCTTCGGTGTCGCGATGATCCTATGAAGGAATTGCTCGCACAAATGAACTCGCCTCGGTTGTGCGACCTTCCCGCTTCCCGCGTTCCTGTCATCGGATGAATGCGTTCGTCAATCTCTTTGAGTCGGTCGTGGTTAAAGTCGTGGGAACGGGAAATAGATGATCTGGGCTAATGGGGTCGGGGGCATCAGTTCACGCCACGGCCGAATTTCATCGGGATCGGGTGTCTGAGAAGTCGCCGGTGCGGGGGCCGTGATCGCCACCCGGGGCTGCCCTGGGCTGCGTTGATGCGACGCGATGAGTTCTCTCCCAGCACTGTCACTTGTGGAGGGTCACGGATGGACGAGCGCGAGCGCCCCGCCGATGGCGAAATCTATTCGGCCAACTATTCGGTCGGGCGGAAGGGGTGGGCCGGTAATTGTCCTGCCCGGTTTCTTCGTGCCGTCGCCTACCCCGTTCTCCTCCTCGCGGTCGTATCCGTGAGCGCGGCCGCATTGTGGCTGAAGTGGGATCCGGCGCGGGTCAGTTCGCTTTTCCTGGTCGGGGTCATCTCCTACCTGGTCCTCCTGGAGCGGCTGATTCCATATGACCGGAACTGGCACCCCGGAAAACGCGAATGGCGCTGGTACGGCATCTACTTCCTGCTCACCATGGCCGGAAGCGGTCTGGCACAACTGCTGGTAGCGCTGGCCGTCGGCCTGATCTCGCCGGAGGAGCCGGCCCGCTACCTCTGGGTCGAGATACCGGGCGCGCTTCTCGCCGGATCGCTCGTCAGCTACCTGGTGCACCGGCTGGGCCACCGGAACGCCCTGCTCTGGCGACTGCACGGGGTGCATCACGTGCCCGAGAAGGTCAATGTCGCCAACAACGGCGTCAACCACGTGCTGGACATCGTCCTGGCCCAGAGCCTCGTCCAGCTGACCCTGGCCCTCGTCGGATTCTCCCGCCCCGCGGTGCTGGTGGCCGGACTCTTCGTCGCCGCCCAGGGCTACTTCGTCCACGCCAACATCGATGTCCGTATCGGACCGTTCAACCATCTGCTGGCCAGTCCCGAGCAGCACCGTCTGCATCACAGCACGGATCTGTCCGAAGCCGGCCACTACGGCTCCGACCTGTCGTGCTGGGACCACCTCTTCGGCACCTTCACCTGGCACCCCGGTCGCGAACCCGCCGCCGTCGGACTCCACGACCCCACGACCTTCCCCGGCACCGGCGAGATCCTCGCCGCCCTCCTGTACCCCTGGCGACGCCGACCGGCACCGGGCCCCGGTCCGGAGTGACCGTCGCCCCCTGACGCTCCACCACGTGTTGAGGAGTTCGAATGGCCGACGCGAACAACCGGGCGTTACGGAACAAGGTGGCGATCATCGGGATGGGCTGCCGCCTGCCCGGCGGCGCCTCGGACCACCGCGCGTACTGGCGCAATCTGGTGGAGGGCAAGGACTGCATCACGCCCACACCGCCCGACCGGTACGACGTCCGTACCCTCGGCAGCCGGTTTCGCGACAAACCCGGCCGCCTCGTCGGCGGCCGCGGCGGCTACATCGACGGTTTCGACGAGTTCGACCCCGCGTTCTTCGGCATCAGCCCCCGCGAGGCCGACCACATGGACCCGCAGCAGCGAAAGCTTCTCGAAGTGGCCTGGGAGGCCCTGGAGGACGGTGGCCAGCGGCCCGCCGACCTCGCCGGCGGCAACGTCGCCGTCTACGTGGGCGCGTTCACGCTGGACTACAAGATCCTCCAGTTCGCCGACCTGGGCTTCACCTCACTGGCCGCCCACACCGCGACCGGCACCATGATGACGATGGTGTCGAACCGCATCTCGTACTGCTTCGACTTCCGCGGCCCCAACCTCTCCATCGACACCGCGTGCAGTTCCTCCCTGGTCGCCGTCCACCTGGCGTGCCAGGCGCTCAACACCGGCGAGAGCGACCTCGCGCTGGCCGGCGGCACTTTGCTGCACATGGCCCCGCAGTACACCGTCGCCGAGACGAAGGGTGGCTTCCTGTCGCCCGAGGGCCGCTCCCGTACGTTCGACGCCGCCGCCGACGGTTACGTACGGGCCGAAGGCGTCGGCCTGGTCGCGCTGAAGCGGCTGGACGACGCCGTACGGGACGGGGACCGGATCCACGCGGTGATCGCCGGCAGCGGAGTCAACCAGGACGGCCACACCAACGGCATCACCGTGCCCAACCCCGACGCACAGGTCGACCTCATCCGCCGGGTCTGCGCCGAGGCGGGCATCACCCCCGGCGAGCTCCAGTACATGGAGGCGCACGGCACGTCGACCCCGGTCGGCGACCCGATCGAGGCCAACGCCCTGGCCCGCGCGCTGGCCATCGGACGGGCCCCGGGCGCCCGCGCCTACGTCGGCTCGGTCAAGACGAACATCGGGCACACGGAATCCGCCGCCGGGATCGCCGGGCTGATCAAGACCGTCCTCAGCATCGAGCACCGGACGATCCCGCCCCACATCAACCTGGAGAACCTCAACCCCGCCATCGACCCGGCGACCCTGCCCTACGAGATCCCCACCCGGCCCACCGACTGGCCCGCACACGAAGGTCCCGCCCGCGCCGGGGTCAACTCCTTCGGATTCGGCGGCACCAACGCGCAGGTCGTCCTGGAGGAGGCCCCGCGGCCGACGCCGGACATCCGCACCACCGCGCCCGCCGGGCGCCCCTGGAGCATCCTGCCGCTCAGCGCCCGCAACCCGGACGCCCTGGTGGAGATGGCAACCGGGATCCGGGGCGAACTGGCAGGCGGCGACGGCCCCGCCGTGGCCCTCGACGACCTCGGCCACACCCTGGCTCACCGCCGCCAGCACCTCACCGAGCGGCTGTCCGTCGTCTACTCCTCCCGTGCCACCCTCGACGAGGCCCTGGCCGCTCATGAACGCGGCGAGCCCCACCCCCGTGTCGTCCACGGCCGCGCCCGGGAGGCCGCCGGCCGGCGGCTGGTGTGGGTCTTCACCGGCATGGGTCCCCAGTGGTGGGGCATGGGCCGCCAGCTGCTGGCGGAGGAACCGGTCATCCGCGACGCCGTCGCCGCGTGCGACCGGGCGCTGCGGGAGTTCGCCGACTGGTCCCTGATCGAGGAGATGACCGCAGACGAGTCCGTCTCCCGGCTGGGCGAGACCTGGCTCGCCCAGCCCGCGAACTTCGCCGTGCAGGTAGCCCTGGCGGCCCTGTGGCGATCCCACGGGGTGCGCCCCGACGCCGTGGTCGGCCACAGTACCGGTGAGATCGCCGCCTTCCACGCGGCGGGCGTCTACTCCCTGCGGGACGCGGCGAGGATCGTCGTGCACCGCAGCCGCCTCCAGCAGACCCTGGCCGGCACGGGCGCCATGCTCGCCGTCAGCCTGTCGGAGGACGAGGCGGAGCGCCGGGTGCGCCCCTACAGCGACCGGGTCTCCATCGCAGCCGTCAACAGCCCCACCGCGATCACCCTGGCCGGGGACGAGGCGGCGCTGACCCTGCTGGCCGAGGAGTTGCGGGCCGAGCAGCAGTTCGCGAAGTTCCTCACCGTGGAAGTGCCCTACCACAGCGTCGGAATGGAACGGATCAAGGACGAACTCCTGGCGGCGCTGGCTCCGTTGGAGCCGCGCCCGGCTAAGTTTCCGCTGTACCCCACAGGCGTCGAGGGAACCGCCCGGGGCGAGGAACTGGACGCCTCCTACTGGTGGAAGAACGTCCGCGACCGGGTGCGCTTCCGCTCCGCGGTCGACCGCATCGCCGACGACGGCCACCAGGTGTTCCTGGAGATCGGCCCGCACCCGGTCCTCGGCCACGCGATCCGCGAATGCCTCGACGCGGGCGGCACGAGCGGACTCACCCTGCCCTCGATCCGCTGCCGGGAGAACGAGAGCGAGCGCTTCGCCGCCTCCCTCGGCTCGCTCCACAACCTGGGCGTTCCCATCGACTGGGACCTGCTCCAGCCGGGAGTGGAGCCGCCCGGCCCTGCCGCCCGCCGGACACCGGAACGACGCGGAGGAAGAGCCGTTCGCCCCGGTCCAGACGCTGATCGGCCGCATCGCCGCCGAGCACCCCTCGGCCGTCGCCGTGACCATGCCCTCCGTGAGCGGCGGGGCGCACCGGCTGACCTACGCCGAGCTGGAGCGGCGGGCCGCCGACACCGCCGCCCGGCTGCGGACCCTCGGCATCGGTGACGGCTCGGTGGCCGTCCTGTGCCTGGACAAGTCGCCCGAGCTGATCGTCGCCCTGCTCGCCGTGCTCAAATCCGGCGCCGCCTACCTCCCGCTCCGGCCTGACCAGCCCGCCGACCGGCTCGTCCACCTCGTGTCGATCACCGGTGCGGGACTCGTCCTCGTCGCGGACGACGCCGGGCCGGAGCAGACCGGGGCCCTCGCCGTCCCGACGCTCACCCTGACCGAGCTCGACCGTCGCGTACCGCACCCGGACGGGCCGGCGTCCGAGGCGGGCCCGGAATCACCTGCGTACGTCATCACCACCTCCGGATCCACCGGCCGCCCCAAGGCCGTCCGCGTCAGCCACCGCAACCTCGCCTCCGCCCACACCGCGTGGCGCCAGGAGTACCGGCTGGAGACGGACGTCCGGGTGCACCTCCAGATGGCCGAACCGTCCTTCGACGTGTTCACCGGCGACCTGGTGCGCGCCCTGTGCTCGGGCGGCACCCTCGTCCTGGCCGACCGCGACCTCCTCTTCGACACGACCCGGCTCTACCGCACGATGCGTCAGGAGAGGGTCGACTGCGCCGAGTTCGTGCCGGCCGTCGTCCGCGGCCTGATGGGCCACTGCGTCCGGGAAGGGCTGCGGCTGGACTTCCTGCGGCTGGTGGTCGGCTCGGACGCCTGGAGCGTGGGGGAGTACCGCAGGCTGGCCGAGCTGTGCGGACCCGGCACCCGACTCGTCAACTCCTACGGCCTCACCGAGGCCACCATCGACAGCGCGTACTTCGAAGGGCCCGTCGACGACCTGGAACCCGGCGCGATGGTTCCGATCGGCCTGCCCCTGCCGGGCAGCACCCTCCATGTTCTCGACGCCCACGGCGAACCCGTCCCGCCCGGCGTGCCCGGTGAACTCTGGATCGGCGGCGACGGCGTCGCCCTCGGCTACGCCGGAGACCCCGAGCAGACCGAGGAGCGGTTCGTCACCCGTACGCTCGGCCGATCCGCCGAAACCGAAGCCCGGCCCGAACGGCTCTACCGCACCGGCGACATCGCCCGCTGGGACGTGCACGGCCGGGTCCACCTGCTCGGCCGGACCGACGGACAGGTCAAACTGCGCGGCCACCGCATCGAGATCGGCGAGATCGAGGCGCACCTCGCCCCGTGGCCCGCCATCGCCCGGGCCGTCGTCACCGTACGCACCGACACCGGGGGAGACGCGGCGCTCTGCGCCTACTGCGTACCGCAGCCCGGCGCGACCGTGGACGGCCGGGCGCTGCGCCGCCACCTGGCGCGCTCGCTGCCCTCCTACATGATCCCGTCCCACTTCGTCGAGCTGCCCGCCCTGCCGCTGACCGCCAACGGCAAGGTCGACACAGCCGCCCTGCCCGCACCCCTGGCCCAGGCGGGGGGCCGGCCGCACGAGGAGCCCGTGACGCTGTACGAGGTCAGCGTCGCCCGGCACTGGCAGACCCTGCTCGGACGCGAACAGATCGGCCTGGAGGACGACTTCTTCGAACTCGGCGGCAGCTCGATCAAGCTCATCGAACTCCTCCACCACCTGCGCACCGAGTTCGGCGTCGGCGTCCCCGTCAGCAGGCTCTACCGGGTCACCACCCTGCACGGCATGGCCGCCACCGTTCAGGACGTCCTGCTCGGCACCACCGCCGACGAACTGCCGAGCCTCACCTTCAACGCCGGACAGACCCCCGCGCTCTTCTGCTTCCCGCCCGCCGGCGGTCACGGGCTCGTCTACCGGGGCCTGGCCGCCCAGCTCCCCGACCACTCCGTCACCGGCTTCAACTACCTCCCCGGCGACAACAAGATCTCCCGGTACGCCGACCTGATCGAGGCCGCCCGCCCCGACGGCCCCTACCTCCTCCTGGGCTACTCCCTCGGCGGCAATCTCGCCTTCGAGACCGCCAAGGGGCTGGAGCGGCGCGGTCGCCGCGTCGCCCATGTCGTCATCCTCGGCTCCCGCCGGATCCTCACCGCCTACGAACCGGACGCCTCGGGCATCGCCGCCTTCGAGACCGATCTCACCGACCACGTACGCAAGCACACCGGATCCCAGGCCGTCGCCCGCGAGACCCTCGCCCACGCCGCCGAATACCTAGCCTTCTGCGGTAGCACCCCCAACACCGGCACGGTCGCCGCGACGGTCAGCGTGATCACCGACGAGGAGAAAGCCGCCCTCTACGCCGCCGGCGAGCACGGCACCTGGCACGGCAGTTCCACCGGCGCCACCGCCGTACTGCGCGGCTCCGGCGTCCACGCCGACATGCTCGACGCCAAGCACCTGCCCCGCAACGCCGAGCTGGTGCGCTCCGTCCTGACGGGAGGCACGGCCCATGGCTGATGACGCGGGAACCGACTGGACCAGCAGGGAACGCACCCCGGGCACCCCGCCCCGCGTCATCGTCGTCGGCGCGGGCGTGGCAGGCCTCTCCACCGGCGTCTACGCGCAGATGAGCGGCGCCGGGACCCGCGTCTTCGAGAAGCACGTGCTGCCCGGCGGCTGCTGCACCGCATGGTCGCGCGACGGGTACCTCTTCGACTACTGCATCGAATGGCTCATCGGCACCGCCCCGGGCAACGACGCCCGCCGGGTGTGGAGCGAACTCGGCGCGCTCGACGGCAAGACCATCACCAACTTCGAGCTGTTCAACAAGGTCGAGGACGAGAGCGGCCGGTCGGTGACGTTCTACAACGACCCCGACCGGCTGGAAGCCCACCTCCTGGAGCTCTCTCCCGCCGACACCCCGCTCATCCGGGCCTTCGCCCGGGACCTGCGGCGCTTCATCGACATCGAGCTCTACCCGTTCCTGACCGCGCCCGCGCTGCGGACCGTACGGGACCGGGTACAGACCCTGCGCACGGTGCTCCCCGCCTTCCGGCTGTTCTGGCGGACCGCGGCCACCCCGACGCACGTGTTCGCCGACAGGTTCCAGGACCCGCTGCTGCGCAAGGCCTTCCGCAACATCTTCTTCCAGGACCCGGAGGGCTTCCCGCTGCTGCCGTACCTCTTCAACATGGCAGCCGCCCACCACGGCAACGCCGGCTTCCCGCACGGAGGTTCGCTCGGCCTCGCCCGCTCGATCGAGGAGCGCTACCGGAGTCTCGGCGGCACGGTCACCTACCGGGCCCGCACCGAACGGATCCTGGTCGAGAACGACCGGGCGATCGGCATCGAACTCCGCGGCGGGAAAAGGTACTTCGCCGAACACGTGGTATCCGCCTGCGACGGCCACACCACCGTCTACGGCCTCCTGGGCGGCCGCTACACCGGCCCCCGGATCGACAGGCTCTACACCGACCTCCTCCACCGCCCCGGCACCCTCTTCCCCGCCGTCGTCTCCGCCTTCGTCGGCCTGCGCGGCGACCTGGAGCCCGACGAGGCGCACAGCACCACGCATCTCCTCGGCCCGCACGACGCGGCCCACCTCCCCGGCGCCCGGCAGGACAGCCTCGTCGTGCAGGCGCGCTCCCGCTACTCCGGCGGCTTCGCACCACCGGGCCACTCCGTCCTGCACTGCACCTACTTCAGCGACTACGGCCACTGGAAGGACCTGCGCACCAGGTACCGAAAGGAGTGCCCGGGCCCTCTCCTTGTCGCCGGCCTCGCGGCGGGCCCGGTTCCAGGCGGCGCGGCGCTCGGTGTCCAACGCTTCGGTGGCCCAGGCCACCACGTGGAAGGGGTCCATCACCCGGATCGCGTTCGGGGCGCGTCGAGTCAGGGCCTCGGCGATCCAGCCCGCCCCGTCGGCGCTGACGTGGGTCAGTCTCGCGGCCCGGTCGTCGCCGAGGTGGTCGAAGAAGGCGTCCATGACGTCCTTGCCGTGGCCGTCGGCCATCCACACCACTCGTCCGGTGTCATGGTCGACCACGCAGGTCATGTAGCGGTGGCCGCGCTTGTAGGAGATCTCGTCGATCCCGACCCGCCGCAGCCCGGCCAGTCGGTCGACGGCCCCGTCGCGGTCGGCGACGTAGCGCTCGACGATCCGGCCCACCGTCCGCCAGGACGTCCGTATCAACACCGCCGTCGCGGACTTCGAGCACTCCGCGGCCAGCCACGCGGTCCGCTGGTCGAAAGCGCGGGTGTGCCCGGCACCATGACGGGCCCAGGGCACCGCGACGACCGTCGGCCCATGCTCCCGGCAGGCCACCCGAGGCGCATCAGCCTCCAGGAACACCCGCACCGCACCGTGGTCCAGGGCCCGCCACCGGCGCCGTCCCCGGCCACCGTCGTACCAGGACGCGGGCCGGACACAGATCCCACACCGCTGCCGCCGCCGCGCTTCGGGCCGTACCGACACGATCACGCACTGTTCGTTCCCGTCGAAGCGGACCCCTTCGACCACGGCCTTTCGACCATCAGGGTCCGCTTCCATATGCTGAAGATAGACACGCCGCTTCTCTGCTTGATCAACCTTGTTGCTAGACACCTCAAGGTTCACAGAGAGCGGCGTGTTTCACGTATCAGCCCAGCTCAGAGCCCCCACACATATGACAGGAGAGCC
>NZ_NEUE01000193.1 GCF_002910905.1 Streptomyces sp. SM11
CGGCTGCGGCCCGGCCGCGGGCGCCGGACGGGCGCCGCCGCGGCGCTCCCGCCACCGTTCGCGCATCGCGAAGATCCAGGCCTCGGTCCGGGCGATCAGCGGTTCGAACCAGGGCAGCGCCAGCAGGATGAGCAGCCCGGCCGCCCAGCCCAGCACGACATCGCTGAGCCAGTGCGTACCGATGTACACGGTGGTGAGACCGACGCCCAGCGAGACCGTCGCGGACACCGCCGACAGATAGCGCCTGGCGCGCGGCGTGGTAGCCAGATAGGCGAGGATTCCCCAGGTCACGACGGCGTTCGCGGTGTGCCCGGAAGGAAATATATCGCCGCCGGCGAACATCTCGGCCGAACCGACCTGTGTCGCGTAGTGCGGGCCGAGCCGCCCGAGCCCCAGCTTGACCGCGCCCACCGTCACATTGAGCAGCAGCAGGGACGCGCCGAGGACCAGCAGCGGCCGGAGCGTGTGCTGGCGCCAGGAGCGCCAGCCCAGCCAGCAGGCGACCATCACCGCCGTGGGGCCGCGCTGGCCGAGCACGACGTAGTAGTCCAGGAAGGCGTGAATCTCGGGCCACTGCTGGTAGGGCCGGAACAGCATGACCTTCCAGTCCAGGGCCACCAGCCAGGACGTGATCAGCACCGCCCAGACGATGGCGAGATAGAACGCCAACGTCCCGCCGAAGAGGGCGATGCGGTGACGGCTCATCCGCGGTGCCTCTATCTTCGGCGGTTCCGGCTCCCGGTCCAGCCGGGCAAAGATGTCGGTACGCACCCAATCGACGTTACAGCGAGTGAGTGCGCGAGCAGGCCAATCCGGGCTCTTCGTGATGACGATGTGATGTGGAATTTATCTCGGAACGGCGTCTTTTCCGGGTGCGGCGAAGAATCTCCGTGATCTTGCACCCAATAGTCCGCGGGTTCCGTTCGTAAGCGTGTTTGATCTCTCGGAAAAGGAACCGCACCGGAATCCGCGGCAATTGATCCCGCCATTCGGGGGAGGCGTGCGCCGCCGCGCCGCGTCCCGGCCGCCCGGGCCCCCGTCCCGTCAGGGCTGCCGGCTTCCCGGGCAGGGGCCCCCGGCCGGGCCCGGAATGGCGTACGCCACACTGTGCGGCGGACCGGGGTATGACGTGGACCACGTCTGACCACACCGAACTCGCGTACGCTGACGGATCACTCGCCCGTCGATGCCGGGCCCGAGGGACGCACATCCCACGTCACCGTCGGTCCGCCGAGCGCGAGGGACTCATCGGGAGGTACGCAGATGTCCGGGACGACCACGGCCGGGGTCCGGCTGCGCGAAGCCGCCGACGACGCCAACCGCTGGGTCGTCCTCGTGGTCCTCTGCCTCAGTCTCCTGGTCGTCGCACTCGACGCGACCGTGCTCCATGTCGCCGTTCCGGCCGTCACCGAGGACCTGCGCCCGAGCGGCACGGCCCTCCTCTGGATCGTCGACGCCTACCCCCTCGTCTGCGCCTCGCTGCTCATCCTCTTCGGCACGCTGGGTGACCGGATCGGCAGACGACGCGTGCTGCTCCTCGGCTACGCGCTGTTCGGCGTCGCCTCCGCGCTCGCCGCCGCTGCCGACACCCCCGCCGTCCTGATAGCGGCCCGCGCCCTCCTCGGCGTCGGCGGCGCGATGATCATGCCCGCCACGCTGTCGATCCTGCGCCAGGTCTTCCCCGACCGCCGGGAGCGGGCCCTCGCCATCGGCGTGTGGACCGCGGTCGCCGCGGTCGGTGCCGCCGCCGGACCGGTCGTCGGCGGTTTCCTCGTCGAGCACTTCTGGTGGGGCTCGGTATTCCTGATCAACATCCCGCTGATGGCCGTGATCCTGCCGCTGGCCCGCTGGCTGCTGCCCGAGTCGCGCGGCGGTGACGACGGCCCGTGGGACGTGCTGGGCGCACTGACCGCCGCGGCGGGCGTGCTCGGCGTCGTCCTCGGCGTCAAGCGCCTGGGCGGCGGCGCGGGGTTCCTGGACCCGGTCTCGCTGGGCCCGCTGGCCCTCGGACTCGCGCTGCTGATCCTCTTCGTACGCCGGCAGAAGCGCCGCAGGCATCCCCTGATCGACATCTCGATGTTCGCCCGCCCGGCCTTCTCCACCGCCGTCGGCTGCATCGTGCTCGCCATGCTGGCGCTGGTCGGCCTCCAGCTGATCGCCGTCCAGTACCTCCAGCTGGTGCTGGGACTCAGCCCGCTGGAGACCGGTCTGCGGCTGCTGCCGCTGACCTTCGCGGCGATGGCCGCGGGAGCCACCGGCTCGTACACCCTGCGCCGTGTCGGCCCCCGCCGCATGGTCGGCTGGGGCTTCGTCCTCACCGCGTCCTCGGTGCTGCTGCTCACCTCGATGGGCCAGCACGACCGGCCCGCGTTGCTGACCTGCGCCTTCGTCCTGCTCGGCTTCGGACTGCAGACCACGCTCTTCGGGGCGTACGAGTCGATGCTCAGCGACGCCCCGCCGGAGCGGGCGGGCGGCGCTGCGGCGATCGGTGAGACCTCCTACCAACTGGGCGCGGGCCTCGGCATCGCCCTGCTCGGCAGCGTCATGAACGCCGCCTACGCCCCCGGCCTCGCCTCCCTGCACGAGAAGGGCGTCCCCGCCCGCGCCGGGGTGGAGGCCTCCCACTCGCTGGGCGAGGCCTACCAGGTGGCCGCGCAGCTCGGCGGCCCGATGGGTGATCTGCTGCGCTCCACGGCCCGGCACGCCTTCGTCGGCGGACTCCACATCACGCTCTTCGTCAGCGCGGGGCTGCTGCTGCTCGGGGCGCTGGCCGCACTGCGGCTGCCGAAGGTAATGGACTGCCCGCCGAAGGAGCCCTGTCGCCGGGGCGAGGCCGATGCCGCCGAGCCGGAGGCCGCCGAGCACCGGGCCCCGAAAGCCACGGCCGCCGGCTACCGGGCCGCCGAAGCCGTCCGTCCGGCCGGCCGGGACCGCCCGGCCCCGCGCCCGATGCTGCCCGCGCGGCGCGAGCCGGCCGAGGCCACCGGCTCTGGACGAGCGGCACACTGAGCCGTAACGTCAGCACGACGCCCTGACTACCACTGCTAGTTTTCGGAGGGCGGGCGTCTCCCGGTCCCTCCGAGCACCGTGCGAGCCGCCGGAGGCACCCTCATGTCCAGCACCGAGTCCGCGAAACCGTCGAAGCTCCCGCCGTTCGACGCGTCGGACCCCCTCGGCATCGACGACCTGCTCGGCCCCGACGACCTCGCGATCCGCGACGCCGTCCACACCTGGGCCACCGACCGCGTCCTGCCGCACATCGCCGAGTGGTACGAGAAGGGCGAGCTGCCCGGAATCCGCGAGCTGGCCCGCGAGCTCGGCGCGCTCGGCGCGCTCGGCATGTCGCTCGACGGGTACGGCTGCGCCGGGGCGAGTGCCGTCCAGTACGGGCTCGCCTGCCTGGAGCTGGAGGCCGCCGACTCCGGGATCCGCTCGCTCGTCTCCGTACAGGGGTCGCTCGCGATGTACGCGATCCACCGCTTCGGCTCCGAGGAGCAGAAGCAGCGGTGGCTGCCCGGCATGGCCGCCGGCGAGATCATCGGCTGCTTCGGCCTGACCGAGCCCGACCACGGCTCCGACCCGGCCGGGATGCGGACGTACGCCAGGCGCGACGGAGCGGACTGGGTGCTCACCGGCCGCAAGATGTGGATCACCAACGGCTCGGTCGCCGGGGTCGCCGTCGTCTGGGCGCAGACCGACGAGGGCGAGGACGGCCGGGGCGTCCGGGGATTCGTCGTGCCGACCGACGCCCCCGGCTTCTCCGCCCCGGAGATCCGGCACAAGTGGTCGCTGCGGGCCTCGGTCACCAGCGAGCTGGTCATGGACGAGGTGCGGCTGCCGGCCGACGCGGTGCTTCCGGACGCGCGGGGGCTGCGCGGCCCGCTCAGCTGCCTGAGCCACGCGCGTTACGGCATCGTCTGGGGCGCCATGGGCGCGGCGCGGGCCAGCTTCGAGTCGGCCCTCGACTACGCGAGGAGCCGGGAACAGTTCGGCCGGCCGATCGGCGGCTTCCAGCTCACCCAGGCCAAGCTGGCGGACATGGCCCTGGAGCTGCACAAGGGCATCCTGCTCGCCCACCACCTGGGCCGCCGGATGGACGTCGGCAGGCTCCGGCCGGAGCAGGTCAGTTTCGGCAAGCTGAACAACGTGCGGGAGGCGATCGAGATCTGCCGCACCTCGCGCACGATCCTCGGGGCCAACGGGATCTCGCTGGAGTACCCGGTGATGCGGCACGCCACGAATCTGGAGTCGGTGCTCACCTACGAGGGAACCGTGGAGATGCACCAGCTGGTGCTGGGCAAGGCGCTCACCGGTCTCGACGCCTTCCGGTGACCACGGCACGTCCCGAGGGGCGCGCCGGCCGGAGACGCCGGCCGGACCGTTCCGGCGAGCGCCCTGCTCAGCTCTGGTTGAAGAAGCCGTCGGCCTTGCGGCCGGCGGCTTCGCCCGCCATCACCTGGGTGTCGGCGGGGGACAGCAGGAAGACCCGGGTGGCCACCCGGTCGATCGAGCCGCGCAGACCGAAGATCAGCCCGGCGGCGAAGTCCACCACGCGCTTGGCGTCGGCGGGGTCCATGGCCGTGAGGTTGACGATCACCGGGACGCCGTCCCGGAAGAGCTCGCCGATGGCCCGTGCGTCCCGGAAGCTGTCCGGGGTCACCGTGGCGATCCGGCGGTCCCGCTCCTCGGCCGTCTCCGCGGCCACCTGCACCCGCGGGTCGGTGACCCAGGCCTGGTTGCCCGTACCGGTCTCCGTACCCTCGGCGTACTCGTCGTCGTAGTACCGCTCGTCGTTGTCCTCTACGAGGCCCAGCCAGGCACTCGCCTTGCGCACCGATCCCATGGACGCCTCCTCTCACCGCGGTTCCTTGGTGTTCCGCATCTCTTTCGTATCCCTATGGTCGTCCATGATGCGGATACCGCGCCAAGTGGATAGTCGGCTCGCAGGCGATTCGTGACGTTACTGGTGCAGAAGATGTGGCGATTCGTCAGGGTTCTTCCTACGTAAGGGGGCTTGTAGAAGGAAAATATGATGCTCCGGCCGTACGGGTGATCCAGGGGACGTACGGGTGAACGGGGCACTCGATACGATGCACGACGCTTCGGTCCGCGAACGCCGCGCACCGGCTGAACGGCTCTCGGGGGATCGTCGTGTTCGGAATCGTCAGGCCCTGCACCCACCGGCTCTCGGAGGGCCTCAAGGTCGAGTGGATGGCCCATCTCTGCGGCCTCTGCCTGGCCCTGAGGGCGGATCACGGGCAGTTCGCCCGTATCGTCACGAACTATGACGGTCTGATCGTCTCGGTCCTGACGGAGGCTCAGGCGGTCCGGACGCCGGAGGGGCGCCGCACCGCCGGCCCCTGCCCTTCCCCAAGCTCTTGAGGAGCAGGGGAGACCCCATCCGCGCCATGCGCACCGCGCCGGTCGCCAAGGGGGAGGGGGCGGGGCTCGCCGCGGCCGTCTCGCTCATCCTGGCCTCGGCCAAGGTCCGTGACCACGTCGCCGACCGGGACGGGCTGTTGGCCCGCCGCCCGGTCGCCGCCGCCGCGCGCCGGGTCGCCGCCGGGTGGGACCGGGCGGGAGCGCGAACCGGGGCGGCCCTCGGCTTCGACACCGCCCTCCTGGTCGACGCGGTCGACCGGCAGGCCGGGATCGAGACGCTCGCCGGGATCGGCACCCCGCTGCTGACGGTCACCGAACCCACTGAGACGGCCACCGCGGCCGCCTTCGCGCACACCGCCGTGCTCGCCGGGAAGCCGCAGAACGCCGCGCCGCTCGCGGAGGCCGGCCGGCTCTTCGGGCGGCTCGCGCATCTGCTGGATGCCGTGGAGGACCGCGAGGCTGACGCCGCGTCGGACGCCTGGAACCCTCCCCCGAGGCCTGAAGGGCCAGGGGCCCCCTCCCGCCACCGGCACCCCGCTGTCCGAGGCGCGCCGGCTCTGCGACGACGCGCTGCACGGCGTACGGCTGGCGCTGCGCGAGGTGGAGTTCACCGACGGCAGGCTCGTCCGCGTCCTGCTCACCCATGAGCTGCGGCGGTCGGTCGACCGGGCGTTCGGCACTTCTTCCTGCACGCACCAGGAGCACCAGGGACAGCAGGGGCTGCTGGTGCCGGACGGTTCCTTCGGGCCGCCGCCGGGGAACCCGTACGGCCCGACGCCCGGGCATCCGTACGGTCCGCCGCCCGGCGGCCCGGCCGCCCCGCCCCCGCCGCGCGACCGGCGCGGGCTGATCGCCGGATGCCTTGTGTGGGCCGGACTCGCCTGCACCTGCCAGATGTGCTGCGGGACCTATGAGAACCCCTGGAGCAGGGAGCGGCGGCAGGCGCCGTGCAGCGACTGCGGCGACTGCTGCGAGGTGTGCGACTGCTGCGGGGACTCCTGCGGCTGCGACTGCTGAGGCCCGCCGCCCCGCCACCCTGGACCACCTCGGCGCGGGGCGCGCCGCCTGGAATGAGAGCGGAGCGTATCGCTCGGAACGCACCGGCCCCACGCTGCGGTCGCACCTCGGCCTGCCGGAGCCGGTATGGAAAGGTTGACCGCATGAGTACGGACGCAACGCAGCAGGAGCAGGGGGGCGGGCCGGACGCCGCGCGCGACTGGCACCGGTGGCACGAGGGGCGCGTCGTCGCCGTCGCCGCCCCGTACGGCCCGCTCTCCCTGACCGGAACCCACTGGCTCTCCGACTACCCGGAAGGGCGAATTCCGGCCGTACCTGGCCACTGGCGCGAGGACGGTGCCGAGGTGGTCCTCACGGCCGCCGCCGAGGACGGCGTCGTCGTCGACGGCAAGCCGCTGACCGGCGGTATCCGGCTCGGCGCGGACCGCGGTCCCATCGACGACTCCCGGGTGACGCGGGGGGAGCGGCGACTGGTGGTGCTCCGCCGCGAAGGGCTGTGGGCGGTACGGGACTTCGACCCGGGATCGGCGGCCCGGCACGCCTTCTCGACCATCGATGCCACTCCGTACGACCCCCGCTGGGTGCTGCCGGGGGCCTTCCGTCCGTACGACGGGGGCCGGACCGTGCGGGTGGCCAACGCGGACGGGGTCGAGCGAGGCCTCGGCCTCGGCGGCGAGATCGCCTTCACGGTGGACGGCGACGAGCACACGCTCCAGGTCGCGGTCGAACCCGATGGGTCGCTGTGGGCCGTCTTCGCCGACGCGACCAGCGGGAACAGTAGCTACCGCTTCCGCTTCCTGCGGCCCGGGGCGCCCGCCGCCGACGGCCGCGTGAACGTCGACTTCAACCGCGCCCTGCTGCCTCCGTGCGCCTTCGCCGATCACTTCATCTGTCCCTTCCCGCCCCCGGGCAACACGCTCACCGCGGCGGTCCCGGCGGGGGAGCGGAACCGGATCGACGCCTGACTCGCGAGCGGCCCCTCCGGTTCCGGCGACCCCACGGCCCCACGGTCCCGGGGCCGGATGCGTAGGTGATCCAGGTGGCCGAAAGGCCTTCTTGCGGCTCCCGTCCGGTCCCCTCGATACTCCGGTCAGCGATTGTCAGGGGCATGGCATCTCCGAATCCGGACAGGCCCCCGACTGCGCCTCACGGGCCCGCCACCCCACAGGAGGGCCCCCGATTCCCCTCGGAGGAACCCGAAGTGAGGATCAAGCGCACCAACAGCCGCTCCACCACGGCGACACGCGTCCGTACCACGGCCGTACTAGCGGGGCTCGCCGCCGTCGCGGCGATGGCCATCCCCACCGCGAACGCCGAAACACCCCGTACCTTCGGCGTCAACCAGCTGACCGCGGCGAGCGACGCCGTGCTCGGCGCCGACATCGCGGGCACCGCCTGGAACATCGACCCGCAGTCCAAGCGCCTCGTCGTCACCGTGGACAGCACGGTCTCGAAGGCGGAGATCAACCAGATCAAGAAGTCGGCGGGCGCCAACGCCGACGCACTGCGCATCGAGCGCACTCCCGGCAAGTTCACCAAGCTGATCTCCGGCGGCGACGCGATCTACTCCAACACCGGACGCTGCTCCCTCGGCTTCAACGTCCGCAGTGGCAGCACGTACTACTTCCTGACCGCCGGTCACTGCACCGACGGCGCGGGCACCTGGTGGGCGAACTCGGCCCGCACCACCGTGCTCGGGACGACCGCCGGATCGAGCTTCCCGAACAACGACTACGGCATCGTGCGCTACACCAACACCAGCATTCCCAAGAGCGGCACGGTCGGCGGCCAGGACATCACCAGCGCCGCCAACGCCAGCGTCGGCATGTCCGTCACCCGCCGCGGCTCCACCACCGGCACCCACAGCGGTTCGGTCACCGGACTCAACGCCACCGTCAACTACGGTGGCGGCGACGTCGTCTACGGCATGATCCGCACGAACGTGTGCGCCGAGCCCGGCGACTCCGGCGGCCCGCTCTACTCCGGCACCCGGGCGATCGGTCTCACCTCCGGCGGCAGCGGCAACTGCACCTTCGGCGGAACGACCTTCTACCAGCCGGTCACCGAGGCGCTGAGCGCTTACGGCGTCAGCGTGTACTGACCGGCCCCGCCTCGGCCGGGTACGGAGCTGTCCGTACATACGTGCCCCCGTCCGGAATTCCGGACGGGGGCTCCCGCTCGCCGGGGGCTCTTGAGAGGATGTCGCCACGACGGGTCGTCGCGACGGGGCGACGGGGGCGGGCCCGCCCCCGGGGTGCGCTCCGCTGGCATCAGGGGGTAGCAGGTCCGTGAACCGCATCGGAGTGACCGGTCACCGCTCCATCCCCGCCGAGGCCGAGGCCCATGTGCTCGCCGGGCTGCGGGCCGCGCTGTGCGGCCTCGGCGGCGCGACGCAGGCGCTCTCCAGCTTGGCCGTCGGCGCCGACCAGCTCTTCGCCGACCTCGCTCTCACCTGCGGCGCCGAACTGACCGCCGTGATCCCCAGCGGCGACTACGAGGCCTGCTTCGAGAACGCCGTCGACCTCGCCCGCTACCGGACGCTCAAGGCCCGCGCGGCGCAGGAGGTCCGGCTCGACTTCCCGCACTCCACCGACGAGGCCTACTATGCGGCGGGCGCCTACATCGCCGACCACTGCGACCGGCTGCTCGCAGTCTGGGACGGCCTCCCGGCCCGGGGCCTCGGCGGCACGGGCGACATCGTGACGTACGCCCGCACCCTGGGCCGCCCGGTCACCGTGATCTGGCGCGACGGAGTCCTGCGCGGCTGACCGACGGTCCCTCACCGGGCAGGCCGTACGGGAGCGGGGCTTCCGGCCCCGTAGGCTCTCCCCGTCTCACACGCGGTGCCTGACCAGCCAGTCGGTGTGCTCGGGCGACACGATCCGCTCGGTCTCGAACACCGCCGCCGGCCAGTGCCGCTCGGTGAGGGTGGTCTCCATGGCGGCCTGCATCGACTCCAGGTCCTTCTCCACCAGCGAGTGCGCCGAGATCAGCGGATGGTGCCGACGCATCTCGTTCCAGGCGAGACAGGCCGCCGCCGCCGCGGACAACGTCCCCGTGAGGCCGAACGACCGGCCCACCCCGAAGGTCTGGAACACGCTCAGTGTCAGCGCCGGGAGCGTCAGCGCGACAATGGCGCCCGACCACAGGAGCGCCCCGCGCCGGGAGGCCTGCTGACGTCTGCGGTACCAGCGCCGCTGTTCGATGAGCCGGTCCCGTACATAGGTTTCCTTGCGGACCGTGTAGGCCTTGTTCCGTAGCGCGCGCATGGACTCCGTGATGAGGCCGCCGGAATCCGGCAGTTCCTCGCGCGGATCGGCCCAGCCTACTTTCCGCAGCTCCTGGAGGCCGTCCTCCAGGCGATTGGCGAACAGCGCCTCCGGGTGCTCGGACGCGCTGTCGAACGGTGCGCCGTGCACCGCGTAGCGCCAGCAGTTGGACTTGATGAACTCGGCCGCGGAGCGGTTCAGTTGCCAATGCGACTTTGCTTTGCGCTGGGAGGCGAGAAAGGTCACGAAGAGCACACCCAGGTAGGCCAGTACCGCGGCGCCGTACAGGGCCCGGGCCGCCGGACCGTCCTCGGCGTGCCAGGGCAGCGCCGCGGGCACCGTGCCGGCCACGAGCAGCGCCAGCTGCACCCGGGTGGTGTTCACGGCCTCGTGCTGGCGGGCCACGGCGACCGTGTCCGTGTGATGGAACAGGGCCGGCAGGTCATCGTTCCTGAAGACCATGGATCTCAGCGGCTCGGGCAACGCCGTCATGGTCGCCTCCGTCTGCAGTTGTCGTATGACCCGGCCGGTCGTCGTGCCTGCCCCGCCCGGGGCCACGAGAGTAGGGGGGAGGGCCGGACGCGGCAAGAGCGTCCCGGCTCCCCGGGCGGCCGGCACGGCGAGGTTCGGCCACTTCCGCACCCGCGTCCTCCCTCGCGTGGCGGCACTGTGGCACGGCTGTCCGACTGGACGTTGCAGCAGCTGAGTTGATGCCCCTCATCAGCGGGTGCGATCACCTCCGGGCGAGGGAGGGGGTATCGAGGGGGCCGGGGCGCAGGGACGGACTGCCGGCTCGTCGCCTTCGGGGCGGGCCTTCCGCCGGTCGGCGCCGGGAGCCGCGGGACCGTGCCGGTGGGGGTGCTCCCGCGGCGGTGCGTCGAGCGGGTCGGGGCGCTCCGCGTCCGGGCGCGGGCCACGGACGTCGTGGGCGACCGCCGTGACCGCGTCCTGGGCCGCCTGCGGCGGCTCCCCGGGCGGAACGCGGCGTCCCCGGCGAGAAACCGGTGAACGAGTGAATCGCCGTCCCCGCCGGGGCGTCCCGGCGAGCGTGGGCCGGGGCCCTGCCGGACGCACGACGATGCGCGTGCCCGACGCCTGCGCGGGCGGTTTCGCCGACGTCGGAAAGGCCCCCACCTGCAAGGGCCGGCGGCGGAGAGGCCGGCTCTCCGGCGCGCCGCTTCCGCCGATCGTCCCGCGCTCATCCGAGCGGTCGCACGGAAAGCGTTTCCCGACTTTCACAACCCGGTGCGAAGGCTGGTCCGCCGGCATGTGCAAGGGCCCCAGCGGTAGTAAAGTGCGCGTGCCGGGCCGTGTGATGACACGGAATCCGGCAACGTTTCAATGTCCGGAAACAGACCCCTTCAGGATCCCCCTAGGACGGCCGTGAAGACCTACGGAACCACTCCCGCCTTCGCCTCTGCGAAGACCCGCGCGACCCTCTCGGCGACCGACGTCCGCAGCGCCGAGGCCGCCAGGAAGATCAGCCGTGTATGCGGTGCGACAATGGCCCGGTCCACCCGGATCTCCACGTTCAATTCGGCTCTCTGAGTTGGCGTCAGAAGTGGCTAGAATGGCGGAATGACAGGACCGCTGGTCCCCTTCCGTGAATTCGTGCTCAAAGTGCACAGCAGGTGCGATCTGGCCTGTGACCACTGCTATGTCTACGAACATGCAGATCAGAGCTGGCTGACCCGCCCCAGGGCCATCTCCGACGAAGCGATTTCCTGGACTGCCCGGCGCCTGGCCGAGCATGCGACGACTCATGCGCTTCCCTCCGTCACAGTGATCCTGCACGGCGGGGAACCGCTCCTGGCAGGGCCCGCGCGACTGCGACGGGTCTGCGAGGAGCTCGGCTCGGCTCTGAACGGCATCGCTGAGCTGGACCTCAGGATCCACACCAACGGCGTCCAGCTCAGCCCCCGTTACCTCGACCTCTTCGACGAGTTCCACGTCCGCGTCGGGATCTCGCTCGACGGCGACCGCGCGGCCAACGACCGCCACCGCCGGTTCACCGACGGACGCAGCAGCCACCCGATGGTGATGCGAGCGGTCGAACTGCTCCGCGAGGAGCGCTACCGCCACCTGGACCTCGGCCTGCTGTGCACGGTCGACATCCACAACGATCCGGTGGCCGTGCACGACGCCCTCGCCGGACTCGAACCCCCGCTCGTCGACTTCCTGCTGCCGCACGCCACCTGGGACGACCCGCCCCCGCGGCCGGACGGATCGTCCACCGCGTACGCCGACTGGCTCCTGGCCATCTTCGACCGCTGGACGGAACAGGGCCGCCCCATGCCCGTCCGGATGTTCGCCTCGGTGCTCTCCAGCCTGAACGGCGGCCCCAGCCTCACCGAGTCCCTGGGGCTCGCCCCCACTGACCTCGTCGTCATCGAGACCGACGGGAAGCTGGAACAGGTCGACTCGCTCAAGAGCGCCTACGAGGGCGCCGCCGCCACCGGGTTCGACGTCTTCCGCAACACCCTCGACGAGGTCGCGGCCCACCCCGGCGTGCAGGCGCGGCAGCTCGGCCTGGCCGGGGTCAGCGAGACCTGCCGCCGCTGCCCGGTCGTGCGTTCGTGCGGCGGCGGGCTCTACACCCACCGCTACCGCTCCGGGCCCGGCCCCGACACCGACACCGACACCGGCCCCGACACCGGCCCCGACATCGGCTTCGACAACCCGTCGGTCTACTGCGCCGACCTGACCGCCCTGATCCGGGGCATCGAGGAGCGTACGGCCGCCGCCACCGGGTCGCCCGCCGTCCGGGCTCCGGACGAACTGCTCGCCGCCCATCAGGACCTGACCCGCACCCTGCTCGCGGTGGTCCACGACACCCTCGACGGACAGGGGGGAGCCCTCTGGGACGACGCCTGGCGGCTCGCGGCGACGGTGGAGGCGGGCACTCCGGGCGCCGGGGCGCTCGACGCGGTGCTCGCGCACCCCTACACCCGCACCTGGCTGGTCGGCGCCCTGGAGGACGTCCAGGCGGGCCGCGGTATGTCGGGGCCCACAGCCGAACGGCTCGGCGCGACCGTGGCCGCCGCCGCCGTCCGGGCCGGACTCGACCTGCCCGTGCCGGTGGCGTACCGGGACGGAGGCCTGTACCTGCCCACTCTCGGCACTGCGGTCATCGGCGACCCGGGAGAGCGGGGTGTCGCCGTGGTGCGTGCCACGGGCGACGGATTCCTCGTCCGGCGGCAGGGGACCGCCTCCGGCGCGGAGCTGCGCATCGCGCGGGAGGAACCCGAGGGCCCGCACTGGCGTCCCGTGCGCGTCCTGCGGCAGGCGCCGGCCCCCGCCCTCCTGCTGGAGGACCTCGACCCCTTCCGCGACTGCTTCGACATCCCCGCGGCCGGCCGGCTCGCGGGGGAGCGGGCCGACGCCTGGGCGCACCGGATCGCCGAGGCCTGGGCACTGCTGGCCGACGCCGTTCCGGACCAGGCGGCGGAGGCGGCCCGGACGTTCACCACGGTGACCCCGCTGACCGCCGGCGCGGTCGAGCCGGGGCGGCACGGACCCGGTTCACTCGGTATCGGGGAGACGGCGGACGGGAAGGAGCTGGCACTCGGCCTGCTGAGCGGATTCCGCCGGGCGAAACTGCGGGCGCTCGGTGAAGTGACGGATCTTTACGCCTTGGACGGTACCTGGGAACATCGGACGCCTTGGGGGAGCGAACACGTGACGTTCTCCCGACTGCTGGCGGAGACATTCGAACGGGCGGGGCTCGGACTCTACGATCCGCGCTTCCTCACGGGTGTTCCGGAAGCACTCGACATGATCGAGAACGCGGCGGAGGTGACGGTCGACGGAAAACAGCTGATCACCGCTGTCCGCAAGGAGATCAGCGGAACACGGAGTGCGGCCGGGAGGAATCTCGGCGGGAACGTCCCGCCGTCCGGTCAGGCATCGAACGTACTGGCGTCTGACCGGAAAGTGACGTTCGAATGACCGAACGGCAGGGGAGTGAATAGCGGTCCGCTCCGGAATGATGAGTTCGCTTGCACTCCCTTCCTCCTTCTGGGATGCGAGTGCTCACACAGGACGGGGGTCGTGTGCACGCATCGACGCAACAGCGAGCGGTGGGCCATCGGCCGTATTTCTTTCTGAGTTACGCCCACACGCCGGGGTACGGCGGCGGCACGGACCCCGACATGTGGGTTGAGCGGCTGTTCCAGGATCTTTGCGGTCATGTGATGGCCATGACCGACTTACCCGCGGGTGCGCCCGCGGGATTCATGGACCGGGAGATACGTTCCGGAGAGGGCTGGTCGGAACGGCTCGGTGACGTCCTCGCCACCTGCCGGGTCTTCGTGCCGCTGTTCTCGCCGCGCTACTTCGCCAGCGAGATGTGCGGCAAGGAGTGGTACGCCTTCGAACAGCGGGCCATCCACCACCGGGCCCGCTCCAACCAGCCGGCCGAGGCCATCGTCCCGGCGCTCTGGGTGCCGGTGCCGCCGAGTCAGCTGCCCGGCTCCGCCGAGCGACTCCAGTTCAACCACCGTGATTTCGGGGAACGGTACGTCAGCGACGGCCTCTACGGCCTGATCAAGCTCCGGCTCTTCGCCGAGGAATACGAACGGGCCGTCTACGAACTGGCCAAGCGCATCGTCAGTGTCGCCGACTCGGTCCGCATCGATACCGGCCGGCCGGTCGACTACCGCCTCGCGCCCAGTGCCTTCGGCTCGCCCAGCAGCGGAGTCGGCGCTCCCCGGCCGATGCAGATCACCATCGCGGCGCCCACCCGCCACGATCTGCCCGAGGGACGCAACAGCGACCACTACGGCGACCACCCCCAGGACTGGAACCCCTACTATCCGGCCGCCGCCCGCCCGCTGGCCTATGTGGCGGAGGAACTGGTCCGGTCGCTCAACTACCAGGCCGTCATCACCTCGTTCGACGAGGACCGGCACGACGGCAAGGCCCCGCCCAGCACCCCCGAGATCCTGCTCGTCGACCGCTGGGCCCTCAGGGACGAGGACCACCGTCGCAGGCTCGCCGCCTTCGACGCCGAGAACCGGCCCTGGGTGACCATGGTCGTGCCGTGGAGCCGTGACGACCACCAGAGCAGAGCGGCGGAGACCGAGCTCATCGAGAAGCTCGAAGCGACCATGCCGATCAAGATGGGCCAGGGCCGGGCCCTCTGCCGTGCCGCGGCGAAAGGAGTGCCCACCATGGAGGCGTTCGGCCAACTCCTGCCCCAGGTCGTCGAAGTGGCCGCCCAGCAGTACCTCAAGCACGCGAAGGCCTACCCGCCCGGATCCGGCGGCGGATCCGGCGAGCGGACCAGGCTCACCGGCCCCATGGGCAGTACGAGCTACATCCCCGACCCGCACGACCCTGCGACGGAAGCGGAGGACCTATGAGTGCCGGTCGTGACGGGCGCATCGTCACCTTCTACTCGTACAAGGGCGGTACCGGGCGCACCATGGCGCTCGCCAACACCGCCTGGATCCTCGCGGCCAACGGCAAGCGGGTGCTGGCCGTCGACTGGGACCTGGAGGCCCCCGGGCTGCACCGGTTCTTCCACCCCTTCCTCGACCCGGCCACCCTCGGCGCCACCACCGGCGTGATCGACCTGATCACCGAGTACGCCTGGGCCGCGACCAGCCCCGCCCAGCGCGCCGAGGACTGGCACCGCGACTACGCCCGCATCCAGCCGCACGCCGTGTCGCTGACCCCGGAGTCGCTCGGCTGGGAGTTCCCGAAGGGCGGCACGCTCGACTTCGTCTCCGCCGGACGGCAGAACCGCGAGTACTCCGCGACCGTCTCCACCTTCGACTGGGACAACTTCTACGACCGGTTCGGCGGCGGCCACTTCTTCGACGCGTTGCGCGACGACATGAAGGCCAACTACGACTACGTCCTCATCGACAGCCGGACCGGCCTCAGCGACATCGCCGACATCTGCACCGTCCACCTGCCGGACGTACTCGTCGACTGCTTCACCCTCAGCGACCAGTCCATCGACGGCGCGGCCTCCGTCGCCCGCCAGATCGCCGAGCGCAACACCGGCCGTCCCATCGCCCTCTACCCCGTCCCGATGCGCATCGACGAGGGCGAGAAGGAGAAGGCGGACGCCGGAAGGGCGCTGGCCCGGCTCAAGTTCGACCGGCTTCCCCGCGACCTGTCCGGCGACGAACTCACCGCCTACTGGGGTGCGGTGGAGATCCCCTACCGCCCCTACTACGCCTACGAGGAGACGCTCTCCACCTTCGGTGACGAGGCCGGGCTCACCAACTCGCTGCTCTCCGCCTTCGAACGGCTCACCGCGGTCATCACCGGCCGGGAGATCACCTCGATGCCCCCGATCGGCGAAGAGGTCCGGCTGCGGATCCGCGACGCCTTCACCCGGCGCAGGCCCGCCCTGCCCGCCGACCTCCACCTCAGCTATGTGGCGGAGAACCGGATGTGGGCCGACTGGCTCGAGTCGATCCTCACCCGGGCCGGCTTCCGGGTGGTTCCGCGCGACGTCTCCGCCGAACGTCCCCCGGAGGAGGCCGAAGCCACCGCGGACAACGCCGCCCGCACCGTGGTGCTGCTCTCCAGCGCCTACCTGAAGTCCCCGCGCGCGGTCGAGCTGTGGGAACGGACCGCCGCCGAGGCCGTCGGCAGCGGCCGCCGCCGGCTGGTCCCCCTGCGGGTCGGGGACGTACGCCTGAGCGCCCCGTACATCGACCGCAACCCGGTCGACCTCTTCCGGCTGGACGAGGTGCACGCCACCACCGCCGTGATGCGGGCCCTGGACCGCCCGGTGCAGGTGGCGGACGGGGTCTCGCCCGGGCCCCGCTTCCCCGGCACCGTGCCGAGGATCTGGAACGCGCCGCCCCGCAACCCCGGCTTCACCGGCCGCTCGCTCGTCCTGGAGCGGATGCGCGACCAGCTCGGCGGCGGGCTGGCCGTCGTCCTGCCGCAGCCGCAGACCCTGTACGGACTCGGCGGCGTCGGCAAGACCCAGGTGGCCCTGGAGTACGTGCACCGCTTCATGGCCGACTACGACCTGGTGTGGTGGATATCGTCCGAGCAGCCCGACGACGTGGTCGCCTCGCTCGCCGAACTCGCCGTCCGGCTCGGCGCCCAGGGCGGCGACGACATGGCGGCCGCCTCCCAGGAGGCCGTCGACCTGCTGCGGCGCGGCGTCCCCTCGGACCGCTGGCTGCTGGTCTTCGACAACGCGGACGACCCCGAGCAGCTGCGCCGCTACTTCCCGCAGGGCGGCTCCGGCCACATCCTGGTGACCTCCCGCAACCAGAGCTGGTCCCAGCACGGGGACGCGCTGCCCGTGGATGTCTTCCTCCGCGAGGAGTCGATCGAGCACCTCCAGCGCCGGGCCCCGGGGCTGAGCGACGAGGACGCCGCCCAGGTGGCGACCGCGGTGGGCGACCTGCCGCTCGCCGTGGAGCAGGCCGCCGCCTGGATCGCGGAGACCGCCACCCCCATCGACGCCTATCTCGAACAGCTCGCCCAGCAGGCGCCCCAGGTCCTCGCGCTCAACCAGCCGGCCGGCTACCCGGAACCGGTCGCCGCGACCTGGAACATCTCCATCGCCCGGCTCAAGGAGCGTTCGCCCGCCGCCGTGCGGCTGCTCCAGCTCTGCGCCTTCTTCGCCCCGGAACCGATCTCCGCGAACCTCCTCTACAGCAAGGAGATGATCGACGCGCTGAAGCCGTACGACTCCTCGCTCCAGGAGAAGCTCGTGCTGGGCCGGGTCATCCGGGAGATCGGCCGGTTCGCCCTCGCCAAGGTCGACCAGGTCTCGAACTCCATCCAGGTCCACCGGCTCGTCCAGGCCGTGATCAAGGCGCAGCTCAGCGAGGAGGAGCAGCGTGAGGCCCGGCACGTCGTCCACCGCGTCCTCGCCGGCGCCCGGCCCGATGACGACGAGCCGATCGACAACCCGGAGACCTGGCCGCGCTTCGCGACGATCTGGCCCCACCTCGGACCCTCCGACGCCCGCAACTGCAAGGAGCCGGAGACCCGCAGGCTGCTGATCGACCGGGTCCGCTACCTCTGGAAGCGCGGCGACGTCAGGACCGCGGGGGTGCTGGGCGACGAACTGCGGGGAATCTGGGAGGAGAAGCTGGGGGAGCGGGACCTGCAGTACCTCTACCTCTGCTTTCACCTCTCCAACATCCTGCGCACCCGCGGGCGTTACGTGGAGGCGAAGGACCTCGACGAGTTCACCCTGGAACGGCAGCGGGCGGTGCTGGGACCCGAACACCCGCATACCTACATGACCACCAGCAGCCTGGCCATCGACCTCGGTCTGCTGGGGGACTACGCCCGGGCGATCGAGATGGCGACCGAGGCCCACGAGGGGTTCGGGCAGATCTTCCACGACTCCCACCCCCGGACGCTGGCCGCCGCCAACAACCTGGCCCTGAACCTGCGCAGCGTCGGCCAGTACGCCCGCGCCCGGGAGATCGACCAGGACGTCTACGACCTCCGCTCCCAGGTGCTCGGACCGGAACACCCCTACAGCCTGTCCTCCGCCATGAACCTCGCCCGTGACCTGCGGGAGGTCGGGCGGTACGAGGATTCCGTGGGGCTGCTCAGCACCACGTACAACAGCTTCAAGGAGACGATGGGCCGCAGCTTCCCCGCCACACTGAGCGCCGCGAAGAGCCTCGCGGTGTCGTTGCGCAGGGCGGGCCGGCTGGAGGACGCCCGCCGTCTCACGGTGGCGACCCGCGCCCGCTACCGGGCGAAGTACTCCACTGCCAATCCCGATTCGCTGGCTTGTGACCTCAACCTCGCCGCGGACCTGTTCGCGGCGGGCGAGAGCGCCGAGGCGAGGGACACGGCGCAGGAGGTCGTCGACCAGTTCATGAAGGTGCCGGGGGAGAAGCACCCGTACACCCTGGCGGCGCAGAACAACCTCGGCGTCTATCTGACGGGGGCCGGGGAGCCGGAACTGGCGGAGCGAGTGCTGAAGGTGGTCGTCGCCACCATGCGGGACACCTTCGGCCGGGAGCACCCCAACACCCTGTTCTGTGTGATGAACCTGGCCAGCGCGACAGCGGACCTGGGAGACCTGGACATCGTGCTGCAGACCGAGCAGCGGCTGTCCGGGCAACTGCGCGAAGCGCTCGGGGCACATCATCCGGAAACCTTGGCCATGACCTCGAACATGGCGGTTACGCTCGATGCCATGGGACGGGGGGACCAGTCGGCGCAGTTGCGGGCGGAGATCGTCGTCGAGCTGTCCCGCCAGCTCGGCGACGACCATCCGCTGACCCGTATGGCCCGGACCGAGGAGCGGTTCAGGCGGGAGCTGGAGCCGATGTCGGTGTGACCGTGGGGCCGGGAGGGCTCACCCTCCCGGCACGGCGGTCGGCAGTGTTCCGTCCGGGTGCGCCCGCTCGTCCACCAGCCAGTCGAGGACGCGGGGGAGCATGGGGAACGCGTCGAAGTGGGCTGCCTTCGGTTCGAGTACGGCGGTGGCGCCCGGGATCTGCCCGGCCAGCCAGCGGGAGTGGCCGACCGGGGCGAAGACGTCCTTCATCCCGTGCCAGAGCAGCACCTTGCCGGTGATCCGGGCGGGCTCGAACCCCCAGGGGCTGCAGAACGCGATGGCGTCGTCGATCCAGCCGTGCGCCGAGGTGCGCAGCCCTTCGCTGTAGTTGCGCAGCAGCATGGACCGGATCCCCGCGTCGTTGACCACCACCCGGTCGGAGTCGGTCAGCTCACGGCGCAGATCGTCCAGGAGCCGGACCGGGTCCTGCCGGATCTGGTCCGAGCGGATGGTGAAGGTCTCCGCGAACCCGTCCGGATCGGCGGCCGCCGTGGAGTAGGCGTCCACGTTGGACGCGGTCATCCCGTCGAACCAGTCGAGACCGGCCGCGTCCGGGGGCGCGAGACTGACCAGGGCCGCGGTCCGGGTGATCCGTTCCGGCATCAGCGCCGCGCAGGCCAGGGCGTGCGGGGCTCCGCCGGAGCGGCCCACCACGGCGAACCGCTCAAGACCCAACGAGTCGGCGATGGCCCGGACGTCCTCGGCGACGTCCTTGATCCGGCGGCCCTCGTGCCGGTCGCTGCCGCCGTACCCCGGGCGGTCGTAGGTGATCAACTGCGTATGGCGCTGGTACAGCACCATGCCGCGGGGAGCGGGTCCGAGCCTGCTGCCCGGAGTGCCGTGGAGGAGGAAGACCGGTCTTCCCCGTGGATCCCCCATCCGCTCCACCATCAGATGCCGCCCGTCCGCCGCGAGCACCCGATTGCGCACCCGTACCTCCTCCGCTCGGTCATCCGGCCGGCGCGTGCCGCCTTTTCGATGATGAACCATCAGAGGCGTTACGGGGACTGTTCGCCGATGAGGAGATGGGGGAACTGCGAAGGTCCTGGAGGCTCCCGGGTGGACGGTTTCCGTCGGTATCCGGACGGGTGGGCACACCATCCGGACCAGCAAGGCGAATACCGGACAGGACTAGTCCTCACCCAGGGGCCATCGACAGTTGCGCGGGGTGTTCGCGATCGGAACCGACGTGGCATGGCCCGGGGTAGGTGAACGCCTCGCGTGCGAAGCGTCGCCGCCGTGTGCACGTCTGGAAGCCGGCCTTGTGCGCGTTTCCCCGCCTCGGCATAGTGAGCGCCCCATCCTCCGTGTACGAGCACCCCACTTGCTCCGTGCACGGCCCCCACAGGAGGTCGAAGTTGAAGCATCGACGCATATCCAGGAAGCGCGCGACGCTGGCCGGCTCAGCCGTCGTCGCACTGGTCGCAGCGGGATTCACGTTCCGGACTGCGAACGCCGGTTCCGATGTGCCGGAGTTCACGGCCAAGAACCTCAGCGCGGACGCGGCCGGAAAGCTGGCCACCTCCCTGGACCGCGACCTGGGCGCGGACGCGGCGGGCTCGTACTACGACAGCACGGCGAAGGCCCTCGTCGTGAACGTCGTCGACGAGGCCGGCGCCGAGCAGGTCCGCCAGGCGGGCGGTAAGGCCAGAATCGTGGAGAACTCCCTCGCCGAGCTGAAGTCGGCCCGGCAGACCCTCACCGACAGGGCGACGATCCCGGGCACCTCCTGGGCGGTCGACCCGGTGACCAACAAGGTGCTCGTCACCGCTGACAGCACGGTCGACGGCGCGGCCTGGAAGAAGCTCTCGGCCGTGGTCGAGGGTCTCGGCGGCTCGGCCGAACTCAACAGGACCGCAGGCGAGTTCAAGCCGCTGATCGCGGGGGGTGACGCGATCCTGGGCTCCGGCTCCCGCTGTTCGCTCGGCTTCAACGTGATCAAGGACGGCGAGCCGTACTTCCTGACCGCCGGCCACTGCACCGAGTCGGTCACCAGCTGGTCGGACACCCGGGGCGGCTCGGAGATCGGGGCGAACGAGGGCTCCAGCTTCCCGGAGAACGACTACGGCCTGGTCAAGTACACGTCGGACATCGCGCACCCGAGCGAGGTCAACCTCTACGACGGCTCCGCCCAGGAGATCACCCGGGCGGGCGACGCGACGGTCGGCCAGGCGGTCACCCGCAGCGGCTCCACCACCCAGGTGCACGACGGTGAGGTCACCGCGTTGGACGCCACGGTCAACTACGGCAACGGCGACATCGTCAACGGCCTCATCCGGACGACGGTCTGCGCCGAGCCGGGCGACAGCGGCGGCGCCCTCTTCGCGGGCGACACCGCGCTCGGCCTGACCTCGGGCGGCAGTGGCAACTGCTCCTCGGGCGGCACGACCTTCTTCCAGCCGGTACCGGAGGCGCTGGCCGCCTACGGCGCCGAGATCGGCTGACGCGCCGGCGCACGAGCGCGGTAAGGAAGGGCCCCCGGTTCACCGGGGGCCCTTCCCGTGCTCAGGCGGCCTGGGACGGATTGCCGGCTTCCGTGCTTGTCGGCGGGGGCGGCCTGGGCGGAACCGGCGGTGATCAGGGTGAGCGGGAGCGACAGGGCGACCGCGGCGAGCGGAACCGTGAATCGACGACGCATGAACGACCTCCGTGGGGGTGAAAGGAGTGGTGGTCCTGACCGTGCTCCTCGTCGGGTGGTACGAGGCCGCTCCTACATGTCGCCATGTACCTGTCATTCTTAGGTGTCGCACTGACCGGACATCAAGAATTGGGGCGCACGTCGGGTGGGGCCGCCATCAGGGCGGCCCCATGGGGGATCATCACGATCGATCGCGGATCATCTCGGGTGATCCCGGGTGAAGAGAGCGAAGAGGGGGAGGAAGGGAGCGGAGAGGGCGGGTCCGGTTCAGGCTGCGGTCGACCCGCCGGTGCCCGGTGCGGGGGCGGCGGCCGTAGCCGTGGTTTCCGCCGGATCCCCCTCCGTCCGCTCCCGCATCGACAGCAGCAGGGTCAGCGCCGTGCCGACGGCCGCCCAGGCGGAGAGCACCAGAAGTGGCCCGGTGACCGCGTTGCCGTGGAAGTAGGCGATCGAGCGGGCCACCCAGGTACCCGCGCCCGGGGGGAGGGCCGGGCCGATCGCCCGCCAGAAGTCCGGGAGCATCGGCAGCGGGAAGGCGCCGCCCGCGCTCGGGTTGCCCGCGATGACGATGATGAGGACGGCCAGGCCGATGCCGACGATGCCGGTGAGAGCCTGCAGTGCGAGCGTGGTCATGCCGACAGCGAAGACGACCAGGGCGCCCAGGCCGGCCAGCCCCCAGAAGCTGCCCGGCAGTGCGCCGAGGACCGGGCCGATGATGATCGCGCCGCCGATGCCGCCCACGACCGAGTACAGGGCCATGGCGCCGGTCCGGATCGCCGCGCGCTGCCGGTTGGCGGGCTTGGCGCCGGAGCTGATCGCCAGGATCGAGGCGCAGAGGTAGCCGCCCACGCACCAGCCGACGACCAGATAGAAGGACGAGAGCCCGTTGAAGTCCTCGCCGGAGGCCGGGGCGACGTCCACGGTCCGCACGCTCCGCTGCTGGGAGGCGTCGACCTCGGTGAGGATCTGCTCCAGGGAGGTGGCCAGAGCGGTTCCGCCGCCGGACGCGACCAGCAGGGTGTCGGTGCGGCCTTCCGGTGAGACGATCAGGGCGCCGTCGATGTCGCGGTTCATGATCTGCTCGCGTGCCTCGGCCGCACTGCTCACCGTGCGGGGGTCCAGCGGTCCGCCGGGGAGTCCCTCCAGCCGGTCGACGAGCTGTTGGGACATCTGCTGCGGGGCCACCACCCCGAAGGCGACATCCGTCGGCTTCGGCTTGTGCAGCGCTCCGACGTAGGACGCGATGAACAGCAGTTGCAGTCCGAGCACACCGATGACGAGCAGGGCGGCCCGTGGGGTGACGGCGTTCTTCACCTCGTCGACGAAAGTCATGCCTCCACCGTCCGGGCGGGGCGGTGTTCGCGCAGGCGGGGCGGGGCCGAACGGCGTAGGGGACATCCGGTGGAGCAGGGCCGGTCGCGGGTCAGGTGTGGCTGAGGATCACCGTCAGCGCCACGAACTCCGCGAGGAGCTGGATGGCGAACGCCGCTCGGCGCACGCGCACGGCGGTCGCCGCCAGGGCGACGACGCAGGCGATGACAGCCAGGGTGAGGCTCCAGCCGAACAGCCAGCCGGGCAGTGAATCGCCGCACCGGTCCCCGTACGTCAGGCAGCACCCCGCCCGTTCGGTACTGAGGGCCAGCAGTCCCGCGAACAGCGCGGCGGGTACGAAGAGGCCGGCGCTCAGGCCGGACCGGAAGCACGTGCGGTCCGTGGCGGGGGATTCCTGGACCGCGGGGGAGTTCACGGCCGGGCGCGCGGGCTGCGGTGCTGTTGTGTTCATGCCTCGATCCAACGCGGTTTCCGCTGCCCGCCGCGTCGGTCCGGATGCTCGGTACGGATGCGTGAGGTACTCAGAGCGTGGTGGCCTTCGGCTTCGCTTCGGTGCTCGCCGCCTACGCGCCCACCGCGGAAACGCTGATCGTGGCCCGTGCTCTCCTCGGCATCGCGGTGCTCGGCAGTGTGCTGAACGGCGCCTGACGCGGCGGGACGGCCGGTTCGGTGCCGGACGGCGTACCCGCATCCGCCCGCGAGACGGCCACCGACAACCTGCCCGCGACCCTCGAAGCCGCCGGCGAGCCGCCCGAGCGGACAGCGGCTCAACTCATCGCCGCGGCGCGGGACTCCTTCGCGCAGGGCCTTGCCCGGATCGCGATGGGGGCCGTACCGGTCATGCTCGCGCTGGCCGTCACGGCCACGGTGCTGCTCCGGAACGTGGCGCGCGCGGACGACGGAGGGGAGGCGGACGAGACGGGAGAGGCGGCGTCCACTGCGGGGAGGGCGGCGTCCTGACCGCCCATCACCCCGTTACTCGATCTGCGGTGAGGTCGCGGCAGTTTTTACCGACGCGTAACTTCCCTCTCCACCTTACTCGTGCGTAATTTGGCATGAGCACATAAAGCTTGTGGTCCGGGCCACAGGGCGCACCGCCATCGCACCTCCCTTGAGCCGCAAGGAGACCACACGATGCTGCCCTGGATCCGTGCTGCGCGCGTTCCCCGCGCGCGCAGCCTGCTCGCCGCCCTGCTCCTCTCCCTCACCGTTCTCGTCGCCCCCGCGGCGACCGCGAACGCGGCTTCCCCGGCCGCCGCCGCGGCCACATCGCGTGGCTGGAACGACTACTCCTGCAAGCCCTCCGCCGCCCATCCCCGCCCCGTCGTCCTGGTCCACGGAACCTTCGGGAACTCGATCGACAACTGGCTGGTCCTCGCCCCCTACCTGGTCAACCGGGGCTACTGCGTCTTCTCCCTCGACTACGGTCAGCTCCCCGGCGTGCCGTTCTTCCACGGCCTCGGACCCATCGACAAGTCCGCCGAACAGCTCGACGTGTTCGTCGACAAGGTGCTCGCCGCCACCGGAGCCCCGAAGGCCGACCTCGTCGGCCACTCCCAGGGCGGCATGATGCCGAACTACTACCTGAAGTTCCTCGGCGGCGCCGACAAGGTCAACGCCCTCGTCGGCGTCGCCCCGGACAACCACGGCACCACGCTGCTCGGCCTCACCAAGCTGCTGCCGTTCTTCCCCGGCGTCGAGAAGTTCATCAGCGACAAGACCCCCGGACTCGCCGACCAGGTCGCCGGATCGCCCTTCATCACCAAGCTCACGGCGGGCGGCGACACCGTCCCCGGCGTCCGCTACACCGTCATCGCGACCAAGTACGACCAGGTCGTGACCCCGTACCGCACGCAGTACCTGGACGGCCCGAACGTACGCAACGTCCTCCTCCAGGACCTGTGCCCGCTCGACCTGTCCGAGCACGTGGCGATCGGGACCATCGACCGCATCGCCTTCCACGAAGTGGCCAACGCCCTCGACCCGGCCCGCGCCACCCCGACCACCTGCTTCTCGGTCATCGGCTGACCCACCGCGCAACGACGGGCCGGGGCCCGGCGTCCGATGGGGCGGACGGCGGACCCCGGCCCGTCACGGCCTGCCGCGCCCGACGTCCCGGAGGGACGCGGCAGGGGTACGAAGGGGGGTGCTGCGGCGGTCAGCTGCTGTGGCGGCCCGTCGCCGCGGCGGCCCGTCGCCGCTGAGAGGCGAACAGCACGGCCGCACCGGCGGCGAGGACCCCGGCACCCCCGAGCGCCAGGTACGTGCTGCTGCCGGAACCGCCCGTCTCGGCAAGCACCTCCTCGGTGCCCGCCGCGTTGACCTCCGGGGCGTTGCCCTTGGCCTCGCCCCTCGCCTTGTCCGTGACTTCGTCCTCGCCGGCCGGAGCGGCGGCGTTGACCTTCGCCCCGGTGTTCGCGTCGTCGTCTCCGTGGCCGTTGTGCTCGACCGACGACTTCTCGGAACCCTCGGCGATCGCGTCCTCGGACGGCGCGGAGGGGGCCGGCGCCGGAGCCTCGGCACCGGAGTCACCGCCGGAACCCTGCTGCCCCTTCCCGTCCTCCTTCTCCGCCCCGCCGCCCGCCGAAGCGCCGCCGAACGTCACGTCTGAGCAGGCGTAGAACGCCTCTGGGGAGTCGGAGCGCTGCCAGATCGTGTAGACCAGCTGCCGCCCGGAGCGCTCGGGGATCGTCCCGTCGAAGACGTACGAGCCGTTCTCCAGCGCCGGGTCGGTGACCTCGGCGAAGGGCTTCGCCTCCAGGTCGGACCAGGCCAGCGGTTTCGCCGCATCGTAACCGGGCTTCGTCATGTACAGCTCGAACGAGCCCTTGTGCGGAGCCGTCGCGCGGAACCGGAAGGTGTGCTCGCCCGCCGACATCGCGGTCGCCGGCCAGTCGGCGCGCGGGAGGTCGAGCCCCTTGAACTTGTCGTTGGCCGCGCTGCACAGCTTGCCGTCCGGGATCAGCTCACGGTGCTTGCCCGCCGCGTTGGCGATGTTCACCCCGTTCCAGTCGTACAGTGCCTGGGTCCCACCCGCCGCGACCGCCGCCCGGCACGCCGCCGACTTCGGGCTCTCCGGACCCTCCGCGAAGCACGCGGACACCCGGCTCACCGGGTCGGTGAGCGAACCGTGCGCGACGGCCGGGGCGGCGGTCAGCCCGGCCAGTGCGAGCGGTGCGAAACCGAGGGCGAGGATCCCGGCGGCCTTGCGACGAGCGGTCATGGATGGATCTCCTTCTGAACGGCACTGCTACGGCACAGCTGTTGGGGGGTGGCGATCAGCAAGCTAGCCGCTCGGAAGGTCGAAAAGGCCTGTTGGGACGGGGTGATGGCGATCCTTATGGTCTCTTTAAGGAGCGGTTAGGAGAGGGCTCAGGAAGGGGGGTGCGCGATACTCGACGGCGAAGGGCGCAGAGGCCCGACGGGGGAGGGGGGAACGGCGATGGCCGGCCGATGGGGCGAGGACGAGGCGGCGCGGGACGAGAGCCTGCCGCTGGAGTACGCCGTGCTTCCCGCCCAGCGGTGGCTGTAGCGGTGGGTCGCCGTGGGGTGGCTGGCGATCTACGCCCTAGCCGTCCTGTACCTGGGCGCGGGCAGCGATCCCGCTCTGCCCCAGTGGGTGGCGGCTCTCCTCTGTCTGCCGGTCGTGGCGGGGGCGGTGCACTCGTGGCGCAAGGCCGCCGCGGGGACCCGTATCGACGAGGGCGGGTTCACCACCGGAGTGTGGCCCACCCGGCAGGTGTGCCGCTGGGAGGAGATACGGACCGTCACCACTGTGCGGACCGGCCGGGGGCCGAGCGCCCGCACCTTCATCCAGCTCATCCGCCAGGACAGCCGTGCCGTGACGCTCCAGGCACCCGTCGACCTGGTGGAGGACCCCGACCACCGTTTCCGGCGTGCCCACGCGATCGTGCGCGGCACCTGGGAGGAGCGGAGCGCCGGAGGCACCTCCTGAGGGTGCGTGGTCAGCGGGCGTCCGGTTGCCGGCGGTGTCCCACGAGGTCTCAGCCCTTCCAGCGGTAGCGGCGTTCGGGGCGGCCCGTTCCTTCGTAGCGCAGGGTCACCTCGGCGCGGCCGGTGGAGGCGAAGTACTCCAGGTAACGGCGCGCGCTCACCCGGGACAGCGCCCCCGCCTCGGCGCACTCCGAGGCCGACAGGCCCTCGGGGCGTCCCCGCAGGGTGCGTTCCACCAGCTTGGCCGTGGGGGCGGCCAGGCCCTTCGCAGCTCGCGCGAGCCGGGCGGGCGGGTGCCGAAGATCTGGCCGACGTCCTCCTGGCGGGCCTCTCCCAGCTCATCCAGGCGGGTGCGCAGCGAGGCGACATGGCGCAGCTGCTCCTGGAGGGCGGACCGGCTGAACGGCTTGATCAGATAGTGCAGTGCCCCCGCCCGCAGCGCCGCCCGGATCACCCCCGCGTCCCGGGCCGCCGTGATGAACAGGGCGTCCGTGGTGGGGCGTGAGGCGTCCCGCTCCTCAGCGGCGCGCAACGCGCGCAGCACCCCGATCCCGTCCATATCGGGCAGATAGATGTCCAGCAGCACCAGATCGGGGCGCAACCTCTCAGCGGCCCGCACGGCGTCGGCCCCGTTGTGCGCCACCCCGACGACCGCGAAGCCGTCCATGGCGGACACATAGCGGCTGTGTAGTTTCGCGACCATGAAGTCGTCGTCCACCACCAGCACAGTTGTCACGCCGCCACGCTAGGCCGCGACCGCAATGACCACACCGTCCGTTGATACCGGAAGAGAGACAGCTCCTCAACGCGCAGGCAACATGTGGGCCACTTCACAGTGAAAGGCGGAACCTGTGCGACTGCGCACTCTCCTCGCCCTTCTCGGGGCCGCGTTGCTGGTGGTGGTCGGGCCGCCCCTGCTCTCCACCGGCGACGGCACGGACGCCGGTAACCGGATTCCCGGGCTCCGCTTCATGGTCCCCAACACCCCGGCGGCGGCGACGACATCACCGCGCGCACCATGGCCAAGAACGCCGAGGACGCCGGACTCACCCACAACATCGAGGTGTTCAACCTGCCGGGCGCCGGCGGAACGGTCGGCCTGACCCGGCTCGTCGGCGAAGACGGCAACGGCAAGCTCGCGCTCTCCATGGGCCTCGGCGTCGTCGGAGCCGTCCACACCAGCAAGTCTCCGACCACCCTGGCCGACACCACCCCGATCGCCCGGCTCACCGAGGAGCCGGACATCGTCGTCGTGTCCAAGGACTCCCCGTACCGCACCATCGCCGACTTCCTCGTCGCCTGGAAGAAGGACCCGGCCCGCGTCCTGGTCGGCGGCGGTTCCTCGCCCGGCGGCCCGGACCACCTCGCCCCGATGCTCATGGCGCAGGCCGCCGGCATCGCCCCGAGGACGGTCGACTACGTCCCGTTCGACGGCGGCGGCGAACTCCTCGCCTCCATCCTCGGCAACAAGGTCGGCTTCGGAGTCTCCGGCCTCAGCGAGTACCGCGACCAGATCGAGGCCGGCGAACTGCGGCTGCTCGCCGTGACCGGCCCGAAGCGGGTGCCGGGCCTCGACGCTCCCACCCTGCGTGAAGCCGGACTCGACACCGAGTTCACCAACTGGCGTGGCATCGTCGCCCCGCCCGGCCTCTCGACGGCCGAACGCGACAAGCTCACCGGCCTGTTCCGCGAACTCCACGGCTCGAAGCAGTGGAAGGAGTCGATGAAGCGGCACGGCTGGGACGACGCCCTCCTCATCGGTGAACCCTTCGGCGACTTCCTCGACGAGCAGGACCAGCGGGTCGCCACTGTCCTCAAGGAGCTGGGGCTGTGACCACCGAACCCACCGACTCCCCGCAGGGCAGCCGGCCACCGATCCAGCGGAAGGGGCCGCTCAGGAGGGGAACACCACTCTCTCCTGGCTGCGCGGCCACTTCGAACTCGGCGCCTGCGTCCTGCTGTTCGCGCTCGGCGCGCTCGTCCTCACCGACGCCTCCACCATGAGCGTCGACATCGCCCAGCGCGGCCCCGTCGGTCCCCGGACCGTCCCCTTCGTCATCGGCGGTCTGTTCCTCCTCATCTCCGTCCTGCTCGCCGGCGAAGTCCTGCGCGGCGGACGCGGCGAGGCGGAGGGCGGCGAGCACGTCGACCTCGACGAACCGGCCGACTGGCGCACCGTCCTCCTGCTCACCGGGATCTTCCTCGCCGCCGCCGTCCTGATCGGCCCTCTCGGCTTCCCGATCGCCGGGGCACTGCTCTTCTGGGGCTCCGCCTACGCGCTCGGCAGCCGGCCCCACGGCCGTGACCCGCTCATCGCCGCCGGCATCTCCCTCGCCACCTACTTCGTCTTCGACAACCTGCTCGGTGTCCCCCTTCCGGGCGGCCCGCTGATGGGGATGCTCTGACCGATGGATTCCCTCAACTCCCTCATCGACGGCTTCGGTACGGGGCTCACCCCGATGAACCTGCTCCGGGCCGCGATCGGCGTCCTGCTCGGCACCGCGATCGGTGTGCTCCCCGGCATCGGCCCGGCGATGGCCGTGGCGCTGCTGCTCCCGGTGACCTACGGACTCGCCCCGACCGTCGCCTCCCTCACCATCGGTATCGGCGCCCCGACCACTTCGCCATCATGGTGCTGCTGCTCGCTCTCAACCTCCCGCTCGCCCCCGTCTGGGCGAAGCTCCTGCGGATCCCGCGCCCCTATCCGCACGCGGGCATCCTCTTCTTCGCCGCCGTCGCGCGTACGCGGTCGGCGGCGAGTCCCTCGACCTGTTGATCCTCCTGGTCATCGGCCCGATCGGGTTCGGGATGCGGCGCTACGGGCCGCCGGTGCTGCCGGCCGTCATCGGGGTGATCCTCGGCCCGGCCGCCGAACAGCAGCTGCGCCGCACGCTCCAGATCAGCGACGGGAACGTGTCCGGCCTGGTCAACACCCCGTTCTCCGTCACGGTCTACGCGATCGTGGTGCTGATCGTGGCCTGGCCGCTGATCGGTCGGCCGGTCGTACGGCTGCGCGGTGGCCGGAATGCGGCAGAGGAGTCCCGCACTGTCAGTGGTGGCTGAGAGCATCGGCACCATGACCACGATCGACTGGGACGCGGCTGCCGGATCCTTCGACGAGGAGCCCGACCACGGGCTCCTCGACCCCGCGGTGCGCGACGCCTGGGCCGGGCGGCTGGAGAGCTGGCTGCCCGCCACCCGCGGTGATGTGCTGGACCTGGGGTGCGGCACCGGCAGCCTCTCCCTGCTCGCCGCCGGCCAGGGCCACCGCGTCACCGCCGTCGACCGCTCGCCCCGCATGGCCGATCGGGCCCGTGCCAAGCTCGCCGGGACCGGCGCGGAGGTGCTCGTCGGGGACGCCGCCCGGCCCCCGGTCGGGGAGCGGGCGTTCGACGTCGTCGTGGCCCGGCATGTCGTCTGGTTGCTGCCCGACCCGGCGGCGGCCCTGGAGCACTGGTTCGGCCTGCTGAAGCCGGGCGGGCGACTCGTTCTCGTCGAAGGGGTGTGGGGCGGCGCCGGTCTGTCCGCCGCCGCCCTCACCGCCCTGCTGTCCGCGCACACCGAGCGCATCCACCACGAGGACCTGGCCCCCGACAGCCGGCTGTGGGGCAAGAAGGTCGACGACGAGCGCTATGCGCTGGTCGCCCGCGCGATGCCGCCGCACCGGCACTCCGAGGTCGTCGACGTCCACCTGATCCTGCGCCGCGGCCCGGACGTCCTGCTGGCCCGCCGTTCCGACACCGGGTATGCGGACGGACTGCTCCACCTGCCCTCCGGCCACGCGGAGGACGGCGAGGACGTCCGCGAGGCGGTGATCCGGGAGGCCGCCGAGGAGATCGGCCTCGATCTGGAGCCCGAGGAGCTGCGGGTGGCCCTCGTGATGCAGCACCGGGGCCCCGGCGGCGGGGCGCGCATGGGCTGGTTCTTCGTCGCGGAGTACGACCCGGAGCGCCCGCCGCGCAACGCGGAGCCGGAGAAGTGCTCCGAGCTGGCCTGGTTCCCGCTGGCCGCGCTGCCGGACGACATGGTCGCGTACTGCCGTGCGGGCCTGGACGGCTACCGTGCGGGCGAGCACTTCATGCTCCACTGGCACCGGGACGGGGAGCCGATCGTGTACGTCCCGGGCGGCGTCGGCCGGGCCGTCCCGCTGCCCGCCGCCGGGGAGACCACCGGCCGGGTCCACCACATCGAGCTGTGGGTGGCGGACCTCGCGCAGGCGGAGCGCGGTTGGGGCTGGCTGCTGGGCCGGCTCGGCCATGTCCCGTACCAGCACTGGGCCCACGGCCGTAGCTGGCGGCGCGGCGACACGTACGTCGTGCTGGAGCAGTCCCCCGACCTGGTCGCCGGCGGCCACGACCGCCGCCGCCCCGGGCTCAACCACCTGGCGTTCCACCTGGCGGACCGGGCCGCCCTCGACGCCCTGGTCGCCGAGGCCCCGGGATACGGCTGGCGGCTGCTGTTCCCCGACCGCCATCCGCACGCGGGCGGCGACGGTCACCACGCCGCCTATCTGGAGGACCCGGCGGGGTACCAGGTGGAGCTCGTCGCCGACTCCCGGCCCCGCCCCTGAGCCGCCCGGCGGTTCGTACGAGCCGCCGCCGGATCGCGCTCGGCCGGAAGCCGGTCCGCGACGCGTCCGCGACGTCGTGCAGGCGCCGTTCGGGCGCACCCAGCTGCCCGAAGAGGACGTCGGAGCCCGTCCGTGCACTTCAGAGGTGCCGTCGTGGCAGCGGGGGCCGCCGCTCTCCCGGTGTGCTGTCCGTGATGGACTGGTGTGCGTTCATGGATGGTCAGGGGGAGAAATGACAGCTGACGAGACCACGCCACCGGCGCCCGCCCCGGCGGACGCCGTATCGGAGCAGACCCGGCGAGATGCCCGCCGGTTCGACGCCTGGTCGATCGCGTGGCTGTTCCTGGCCCTGGCGATCTGGGCATGGTTCGCGTTCCTGATGCTCGCCGACTACGGCCCCGAGTCCGGGTCCGGAGCGATGTGCCGGAGCCCGTTGGCCGGCCCGCCGTCCGATGCCGTCCTGTGCCGCAGCGAGCTGCGGCAGTGGCCCGCGCTGCTGGGCATCCTCGCGCTGGCAGTCATGGCGACCGTCATCGCGGCGGCGACCATGGTGTACGCCAAGCTTCTTTCCCGTCTGGCCCGTCGCGACGGGCCAGACGCGCGCCCGCAGGGCTGAGGGCTGCTCCGTGAACCTCCATGCGCCGGAGCGTTGGCCATTGGTTGCTGTGGATGGGGGGCAGTCATGCGGCACCGCCCCTGAGGCGCCCGGCGGTTCGTACGAGCCTCGCCCCTGAGGCGTACGGGGAGCTGCCGGGCAGGCGGGGCTGACCGGTCAGCCGAGCAGGCCGGTCAGCCCCTCCGTCCGGGCCAGGCGTTCCAGTTCGTCCAGGGCCGCCACCGCCGCCCCGGCCGCCGCCGGATCGCGTCCGGCCAGGCCGCTCTCCTCGAACTCGTCCTCGTCCAGCCGCAGGACCGACGAGCCGTCGGCCGGCACCCACAGGTCCAGATCCAGGTCCTCGACCGCCAGCACCCCGTCGGCCAGCACGGCGGGCCGGGTGATGTCGCAGTACCAGCCCTTGAGCACGCTGTCACCGGTGCGGACCTCCTTCACCGCGAACCACCGGTCCCGCCAGTAGTGCTCGGTGAGGACGTCGCCCGGCTCGAACCGGACGAAGCCGAAGTCCCGCACCCCGGGCGCGGCCCACGGCGCCCGGACGGTGACGCGGACGCCGTCGTCCCTGACCAGCTCCGCCGGATACCTGATCTTGGTGCGGCCCGCCTTGCTCAGCGCGACGACCAGCTCCCGCCGGCGGTCCGCGCGGGGCTCAGAGGGTGCGGACATGGCGGACCTCCGTCGCGCAGACCGTGTAGCCGAACCACTGGTTGACGGCCAGCATCGGGCCGTTGCCGGTGTCGTTGGCGGTGTAGGCGTCGGTGTATCCGGCCGCCCGTGCCCGGTGCAGCGAGTCGTTCTTCGCCAGCTTGGCCAGGCCCCGCCCCCGGAAGTCCCGCAGGGTCCCGGTCATGGCGCTCAGATACGTCCGCAGGCCGTCGGTGGTGGCCGCGCTGAACGCCGCCACCTTCCCGTCCACCAGCGCCACCGAGGTGAGCCCCTGGTCGAAGGCCGGGTGCCGCCAGATGTTCGTCAGCCAGTCCTCGTAGTCGGCCAGCTCGGAGGTGATGTCGCCCGGCTCGTCGGCCGTCACCTCGGCGTCCGCCTCGAACAGCGGCCGGGGATCGTCCGCGAAATCGGATCCGGGCCGCAGCTCGACGCCTGCCGGGAGCTCCTGACGCGGCGGCAGGACTCCACCGGCGAGGTCGAGGTGCTGGAAGTGCGCGGAGCGGCTGGGCCGGTAGCCCCGCCTACGGGCGAACTCCAGGCTCTCCGGGTCGTCCAGGACCCATGCGTACACGACCGTGGCCCCGGCCTCGGCCAGGTGCTCCTCCGCCGTGCGCAGCAGCAGCGAGCCCGCGCCGCGGTTGGTGCGGCCGGGAAGCGTCTGCGGCGTGAAGTACCCCTGCCCCGGCTCCGGACTCTCATGGGCGATGCCCGCCTGCGCCGTGGCGATGATCTCGCCGTCCTCCTCGGCGACCAGCAGCCGGTAGTGCCGGTCCGGATGGGCGTGGGCCAGGTCGTGGACGACCTGTTCGGGGGTGGCCACCATCCGGGGGACCGAGGCCCGGCGGGCGTGGGTCCACGCCTCCGCGTCGGACGGCCGGAAATCACGCACGATCACAGTCATGTGGTGGACCGTAGGCGTAGCCGCACTCCGAACGCCTCCCCTTTTTCCGCCGGTGGGGGAGAATCGGCCCGTGACTGACAAGATCGTCCTCGACCCGGACTCCGGCCTCGCGCCGTACGAGCAACTGCGCACCCAGCTCTCCGGACTGGCCCGTTCCGGCGTGCTGCCCGTCGGCCACCGGCTCCCGACCGTACGCGGCTTCGCCGAGGAGCTGGGCCTCGCCGCCAACACCGTGGCCAAGGCCTACCGGGCCCTGGAGGCGGACGGGGTGATCGAGACCCGGGGGCGCAACGGAACCTTCGTCGCGGCCGCCGGTGGAGCGGCCGAACAGCGGGCGGCGACCGCCGCACAGCTGTACGCGGAGACCGCGGAGCGGCTCGGCCTCACCCGGCAGCAGGCCCTGTCGCTGGCCAAGGACGCGGTACGCGCCGCGTACGGGGACTGAAGCGGCACGTGCCGGTATGCGCGGTGATGTGACCGGCTGTCACAGGTACAGGCCCGCGTCGGCCCCCGCGTCCTGCTTCGGTACCGACGCGGGGCCGATGCCCCGGCGCAGCGCGTACAGCTCGGCCAGGGAATTGCCCTCCCGGCCCACTCCTTCGTCCGTACCCAGCCAGGTCACCGACTCCTGACGGGTCAACGGTCCGACCTCGATCCTGGCCAGGCAGCGGCCGGGCCGGACGACCGCCGGATGCAGCCGCTCCAGGTCCTCGTTGGTGGTGACGCCCACCAGTACGTTGCGGCCCTGGCCCAGCAGACCGTCCGTCAGGTTCAGCAGCCGGGACAGGGCCTGGCCCGCCGTGTGCTTGGCCTCGCCGCGGATCAGCTCGTCGCAGTCCTCCAGGAGGAGCAGCCGCCACCGCCCCTTCGCCGTGCCGTCGTCCTCACCGATCGCGATGTCCATCAGATAGCCGACGTCGTTGAAGAGCCGCTCGGGGTCCAGCACGCAGTCCACCTGGCACCAGTCGCGCCAGGAACGGGCCAGGGTGCGCAGCGCTGACGTCTTGCCGGTGCCGGGCGGGCCGTGCAGCAGGAGCAGCCGGCCCGCGATGTCGTCCGGCGTCACCTCCATCAGCCGGCCCATGGCGTCAGCCACCGGAGCGGTGTAGTTGGGGCGGACCTCGTCCCAGCTGCCGGCGGTGATCCGGCGGGTGGTGCGGTACGGGCCGCGGCGCGGGGAGACGTACCAGAAGCCCATGGTCACGTTGTCGGGCTGGGGCTCGGGTTCGTCCTGCGCCCCGTCCGTGGCCCGGCCGAGGACGTTCTCCGCCAGCTCCGCGCTGGTCGCGGTGACCGTGACGTCCGCGCCCCGGTTCCACCGGGAGGCCAGCAGCGTCCAGCCATCGCCCTCCGCGAGCGTCGCGCTGCGGTCGTCGTCGCGGGCGGTCCGCAACACCGTGGCGTCCGGCGGCAGCAGGGTCGCCCCGGCCTTGACCCGGTCGAGGGAGGAACTGTGCGAGTACGGCTGCTCGCCCGTCGCGAAGCGGCCGAGGAGGAGCGCGTCGACGACGTCGGACGGTGAATCGCTGTCGTCGACGGTGAGCCGGATCGGCAGAGCGGATTCGGGGGAGTCAGGCATGGCGCCCATGATCCGGTACGGGGGCACCCCGTGCACGCGGGTTTCGCAGGCTCGTGCGGGACGCGGACGGCGCGCCCGGGAACCGACGGGGCGACAGGGGGCCGTCAAAGAGCGCCCGTTGAAATCCCGGGGGCGGACGGAAGCACACCGCCCCTATTTTTTGGCATGGACACTTCCGGTGTGGTGGCTGGACTGCTACTACGGAGTAGGCAGATACCCCCTGCTCAAGGAGGCCTCATGAAAATGTCCAGACTCGTGGCGTTCTCGTCCTCTCTCCTGCTCGGCGCCGTCCTCGCCCTCACCGGTGCCGGGGTCGCGAACGCCGGCTCGTCCGCCGCGGCCGTCGACTACGTCGCTCTCGGTGACTCGTACTCCTCCGGCGTCGGAGCCGGCAGTTACGACGGCTCCAGCTGCAAGCGCAGCAGCCGCGCCTACCCCGCCCTCTGGGCGGCCGCCAACTCCCCCTCCACCTTCGACTTCGCCGCCTGCTCCGGGGCCAGGACCGGAGACGTGACGGGCGGCCAGCTCGGCCGGCTCAACTCCTCGACCGACCTCGTCACGATCTCCATCGGTGGCAACGACGCAGGCTTCGCCGACGTCATGACGACCTGTGTGCTCCAGTCCGAGGCCACCTGCCTCAGCCGGATCGCCACCGCCCGCGCCTACGTCGACTCCACCCTGCCCGGCCGGCTCGACTCCGTGTACACCGCCATCCGCTCCAATGCCCCCGCCGCGCAGGTCGTCGTCCTCGGCTATCCCCGCTTCTACCAGCTCGGCGGCGGCTGCTTCGCCGGCCTGAGCGAGAAGGAGCGCTCCGCCATCAACGGGGCGTCCGACCACCTCAACACTGCCACCGCCAAGCGGGCGGCGGACCACGGCTTCACCTTCGGCGACGTCAGGACGACCTTCGCAGGGCACGAGATCTGCTCGGGCAACTCCTGGTTGCACAGCGTGAACTGGCTCAACATCGGTGAGTCCTACCACCCCACCGCCGCCGGACAGTCGGGCGGCTATCTCCCGGTCCTCAACTCCGCTCTCTGACCCGGGAAAGCGTTCCGCCGCCCGCCGTCCCCCATGCGGGAGACCTGGGGTCTTTCGTTTGGATCAGGTCGGACCCCGCGAGCCCGACATGATCCGAACGAGAGGCCCTGGCGCTCCGAGGTATCCCGCTCCACGGCCGAGCGGCGGGTGACTCAAGGGGCAAACCAGTTGAACTGTCCCAAGTCGCCCTGGAATCGCGCAGATTCGGTAACGGGCCGTCAACCTCCGTATATGTGTGCGCAATCCCGTGGCCGGGATACACGGGTGTCACCGCAGGACGATAGGGTTAACCTGCCCGGACCGGGTGCCCTCGTACGGGTGGGGAGTGACATGGAACAGATAACGGTGCGAAGCAGGCCGCGGGTGCCTGCCATCACATGCGGGAGCGGTGCGACCAGTACGCGCCTCGACCGCCATCTCGCGGTGCTCGGCGGCCCTGTCGTCCCGCAGCGCGAGTCGGCGGAAGCGACGCTGCTGATGCGTGAGCTGACCTCGCGTGATGCCGCGCACACCCGCCGGAGCAGGAGCGCACGCGTGTCGCTCTTCGCGCCGCTGCGGCGACTGCGGCGCTCGCTCTTCGGCAGCCGCCGCTGACCCACGGCACGGCGTCGCCCGTCCGGACCGGCCCGCCGCACTCGGGACGGCTCCTCAGACGATCACTCCGTCCCGGCGCAGCACCGATGCCTGCTCGTCCGTCATCCCCAGGGCTCGCAGCAGTGCATCGGTGTGCTCACCCAGCGCCGGTACGGCACCCATCACCGCCTCCCCGCTCCCCGGCAGCGTGATCGGCGGCAGCAGCGCCCGCAACGGTCCCACCGGTGACGCCACTTCCCGCCACCGGTCCCGGGCCGCAAGCTGCGGGTGCGCCGCCACATCGGCCACCGTGTTCAGCCGGGCGCAGGCGATGCCCGCCGCCTCCAGCCCGGCCAGCGCCTCCCGCCCCGTCAGGCCCGCCAGTGCCTGGCCCACCACCGCATCGGTCCGCTCCCGGTTCGCGGTGCGCGCCGCGTTCGTCGCGAAGTCCGGTTCGTCGGCCAACTCGGGTTGCCCGAGCACCTGTTCCGCCAGCCGCCGCCACTCCCGGTCGTTCTGCACGGAGAGCAGCACCCGCTCGCCGTCGGCCGTGGGAAAGGCGTCGTATGGGGCGATCACCGAGTGCGCGAGACCGGTACGCGCCGGGGGCACGGAGCCGTGCATCCCCTGGTGCAGCGGGTGCCCCATCCACTCGGCCAGCGCGTCCAGCATCGAGACCTCCACCGGGCCGCCCCGCCCGGTGGTGGCCCGCCGCAGCAGCGCCGCGAGCACCCCGGAGAACGCGTACATCGCCGCCGCGATGTCCGCCGCGGGAATGCCCGCCTTCACCGGCTGCTCCGCCGTCCCCGTCACCGACACCAGGCCGGCCTCGCACTGCACGAGCATGTCGTAGGCCCGCTTGTGCGCGTACGGCCCGTCCGCCCCGTAGCCGGAGATGTCGACCGCCACCAGCCGCGGGTGCGCCGCGCAGAGCGTGGCGGCGTCGAGCCCGAGCCGGGCCGCCGCCCCCTGGGCCAGATTCTGTACGAACACATCGGCCCCGGCGACGAGTTCACGGACCACCGCCAGTCCGCGCGGGTCCTTCAGATCGACGGCGAGGGACTCCTTGCCGCGGTTGCACCAGACGAAGTGCGAGGCGAGGCCGCGCGCCGCCGTGTCGTAACCGCGCGCGAAGTCGCCGCCGTCCGGGCGCTCCACCTTGATGACCCTGGCTCCGAGGTCGGCGAGCTGCCGGGTGGCGAAGGGGGCGGCGACCGCCTGTTCGACGGCCACCACGGTGATGCCGTCGAGGGGGAGTGGTGATGTGTTCATGGCCCGTGCTTACCCGGTGACCGGATCTTCCGCCACCTCCAGTCCCTCTTCCGGCCCCTCTTCCAGCCCCTCGGTTCGCCGCTACAGCAGCGCGAACTGCCCCTCCGGGCCCTCCTCCTGGTGTCCGAGCACCGATGCGGGACGCCGTGCCGAGGACGGGACCGGCAGCACCCCCGCCGCCCGCAGCTCGGCAGGCCCGATCAGTGGACCCGCCCCCAGCCGGTCCCGCAACTGCTCGCGGGGCCCCGCCGTGTCGTCCAGCAGGGCCAGTACGGTGATGAGTTCGAGCAGCTCCGAGGTCCACTCCCGGGGCCAGCCGCGCGCACCGACCGCGTCGAGACCGTCTGGGGCGGCCCCGTCCGGCCCCCGGCCGGCCGAGGCCGCGGCCCGGCGCCCGAACCAGAGCTCCAGCACCCGCACCCCGCCCACCGTGAACTCCCAGGCCGCCGCGGGCACCGGCGAGATCCGGCCGTCGCCGACGACCAGCGTCTCGTCCCCGGCCTCGTACCTCAGCTCCGTGGGACGGGCCGGGAGCGTGGCCCGCACATAGGGCCTGCGTCCGCCCGGCAGCCGCGGGCGTTCCCCGCCCCGGGCCCCGCGCGACTGGAGCCGCATCAGCTCCCGGCCGAGCGCCACCCCCGACGACCACACCTCGGCGTCGGCCGGCAACGGGACCCGGAGGCCGGTGGGGGAGGGCAGGGCGGCGGCCAGGGTCCATGCCAGCACCGCTTCCGGGGTGAACGCGTCCGGGTCCGGCCCGCCGCCGAGCCGCCCGCGCAGCAGGTCCGCGAGCCCCGGCGCAAGATTGGGTTCCGTGCCGCCGGGCCTGCGGTAGAGCGGCCTGATCCGGCCGGGCCGCCCGGCGGGGGAGTGCCCGTCGGGCAGTAGCGCGGTCACCGACAGGGCGGGCCCGGCATCCTCGGGGGCGGAGCTGTGGTCGACCGCGAAGAGCTGCTGACCGTCGGCGACCCGCCACAGCTCCGGACGGGCCGCGTCGATCAGCCGGTGGTCGGGGAGCAGCCACTGTTCGTCGTAGGGGCCGTGCAGGATCCGTACGGGGTCGGGGCAGGGGCCCGGTGTCCGGGCGAAACGGCCCGTTCCGGCGGACCGGCCGGGCAGGGCCGCGACCGAGGTGTGCGGCGTACGGGAACGGGTGGGCGCGAACAGCCGCTCCTGCTCGGCGGCCTCGGCGGCGGCCAGCCGTTCCCAGCGGGCCCGGAGCACCACGGGGTCGGGGCCGCTCACCCAGGTGCGGCCGGTTCGGAGCGGCCGCACGGACCAGGGCATCAGCTCGTCCAGCGACAGGAGCCCGTCCGGCGGCGGTGGTGTCCCCGGAGGCGACGACCGGGCGATCCCGTCGCCGCCGGCCGCAGCTGTCCCGTGCGCTGTCACCTGCCCGTCCTCCCCTGTCAGCCGTGACCCGTTCGCATCGTAGCGGCGGGCGGCATTCCCGTGGGGCGGGGTCAGGTGGCCTCCACCGTCACGGAGAAGGAGAACCGGTCGCCCCGGTAACGGATCCGGGCCACGTCCACGACGCGCCCCTCCTCGTCGTACGTCACGCCCGTGTAGTGCAGGATCGGGCTGAGCAGCGGGACCTGGAGCAGCTCGGCGGTGACGGGGTCGGCGAGCCGGGCCTCCACCGTGTCGGTGATCCGGGAGATCCTCACCCCGACGACGTCGCGCAGGACCTTGGTCATCGGCCAGCTTTCCAGGTCGGTCACGTCGATCCGGGCGGCGATGTCGGGGCGTACCGCGTTCTCCGCCCAGTTGGTGGGCTCGTCGCTCTCGCCGTCGCGGCGCAGCCGCCGGTAGCAGGTCACCTCGGCGCAGTCGGGGAAGAACTCGGCGAGATCACCGGGCACCGCCGTCGGGCCATGGCCGAGAACGGTCGTCGCCTCCCCGGACTGCTGGGCCACGATCGCGTCGACCGAGCCCAGCAGCCGGACCGGGGAGACCCGCCGGGCGCGCGGCTCGATGAACGTGCCGCGCCGCCGGTGCCGGCTGATCAGCCCCTCCGTCTCCAGCTCCTTGAGCGCCTGGCGCATCGTGAGCACGCTGACCCCGTAGTGCGCGGCGAGCTGCTCCTCCGTGGGCAGCCGGGCGGAGGCGTCCTGCGGGCGGCCCAGTATGGAGGCCCGCAGGGACTGGGAGACCTGGTACCAGAGCGGCAGCTTCCGGTTCAGGACGAGGGAGTCGGGGGCGAAGGCCGGCGGGTGCGGTACCGGGTCCGCCTGGGCGGCCGGGCCGGCTCCGGCCGTGACGTCCCCGTCGCTCGCCCCGGCCGTGGCGTTCCCGTCCGCCCCGGCCTTGGTGTCCCCGTCGGTTCCCCGGGCGTCCGCCCCGGCTTGTCCGTGGCTCTCTGTCACGTCGTCCCCGTCCCGTCCCGCCGGCCTTCCGCCGTCTACGGCCGGAAGTTGCGGCTCAGACCCTGCCACACGTCGTCGTAGCCGCGCTGCAGGTGGTCGGCGGCAGCCGCCTGCGCGGTCGCCGTGACCGGCCAGCGGGTCTCGAACATGAAGGCCAGACCGTCGTCGATCTTCTGCGGCTTCAGCTCCGCCGCGCTCGCCCGGTCGAAGGTCTCCCGGTCCGGTCCGTGCGCCGACATCATGTTGTGCAGGGAACCGCCGCCGGGGACGAAGCCGTCCGCCTTCGCGTCGTACGCCCCGTCGATCAGCCCCATGTACTCGCTCATCACATTGCGGTGGAAGTACGGCGGACGGAAGGTGTCCTCGCCGACCAGCCAGCGCGGGGCGAACACGACGAAGTCCACCCCGGCCAGCCCCGGGGTGTCGGACGGCGAGGTCAGCACCGTGAAGATCGACGGATCGGGGTGGTCGTAGCTGATCGTGCCGATCACGTTGAACCGGCGCAGGTCGTAGACGTACGGGGTGTGGTTGCCGTGCCAGGCCACCACATCGAGCGGCGAGTGGTCGTACGTCGCCGACCAGAGGTTCCCGCAGAACTTGTTGACCACCTCCACCGGGCCCTCGTGGTCCTCGTACGCGGCGACGGGGGCGAGGAAGTCCCGGGCGTTCGCCAGGCCGTTGGCGCCGATCGGGCCGAGGTCGGGCAGCGCGAACGGGCGGCCGTAGTTCTCGCAGACGTAGCCGCGCGCGGTCTCCTCCAGCAGCTCCACCCGGAAGCGGACCCCGCGCGGGATCAGCGCGACGTGGCCCGGCTCGGCGCGCAGCAGGCCCAGCTCGGTGCGCAGCAGCAGGCCACCGCGCTCGGGGACGATCAGCAGCTCGCCGTCGGAGTCGCTGAACACCCGGTCCGTCATCGAGGAGTCGGCGCTGTACAGGTGGATCGCCATACCGGCGCGCTGCGCGGCGTCGCCGTTGCCGCCGAGCGTCCACAGGCCGCTCAGGAAGTCCGTGCCCGGCGCGGGGTCGGGCAGCGGGTTCCAGCGCAGCCGGTTCGGGTCCGGCACGGTCTCGGTGAAGGGCGCCGAGCGCAGGCCCCCGTTGTCGGTCCGGGTGAACGCCGGGTGGGCGGCCGAGGGGCGGATCCGGTAGAGCCAGGAACGGCGGTTGTCGGCGCGCGGCTCGGTGAACGCGGAGCCGCTCAGCTGCTCCGCGTACAGCCCGAGCGGGGCGCGCTGGGGGGAGTTGCGGCCGTGCGGCAGCGCCCCGGGAACCGCCTCCGAGCTGTGCTCGTTGCCGAAGCCGGAGGAATACGTCAGCCCCTCGGCCGTCTTCCTCGCCTGGTCGATCGCGCTCATCCCGCACTCCCGGTGTGCCCAAGAAAGCTTTCGGATTCGCCGGACAGTGAATCCTATGCACTACCGTATGAATAGGAGCGGGGCACGTCAACGGCTTGCATCGCGCCATTCGTGGCATGTGCCGCGCTCCTCGTCCCGGGTGTGGACAGGGGGACTCCCCGGGCCGGGTGCGGCTGCCGTTCGCGGGGCGAAGGGGGCACGGCATCATGGGGCCCGTGCCCCATGTCAACCCGAATCTCCGCCGCGCCCCCGTGCAGCAGCGCAGCGCCGACCGCCTGGCCCGGATACTCGACTCCTGCGCCGGGCTCCTCGACGAGACCGGCTACGAGCAGCTCACCACCCGGGCCGTCGCCGAGCGTGCCGAGGTGCCCATCGGCTCCGTCTACCGGTTCTTCTCCAACAAGCGCGCGCTCGTCGACGCCCTCGCGCTGCGCAACCTGGACGTCTACGCCGAGCGCATCGCCGCCCGGCTCGCGGACCTCCCCGCCACCGACTGGCGTGCCGCCATCGACGCGGTGCTCGACGAGTACCTGGCGATGAAGCGGAGCGTCCCCGGCTTCGCCCTCGTCGACTTCGGGCCGCCGGTTCCCGTCGGGGGTGCGGCGGACGACGCCAACCGGCGGCTGGCGGACCGGCTCGCCGTCCTGCTCGCCGGCCACCTCGGCCGCCGGCCCGACGAGGTGCTGTCCCGGGCGATCCTGGTGAGCGTCGAGGCCGCGGACGCGCTGCTCCAGCTCGCCTTCCGTACGGAACCGTCGGGGGACGCGGCCATCGTCGCCGAGACCCGGACCCTGGTCAGGTCCTACCTCGCCCAGACACTTGACTGAGCGATGTCCCCTGAGCGATGGCCCCTGAGCGATGCCCCCAGGTCGGGGGCTCGTCCGTCTGCTCCTCCACTTTCCCCTCCGCGCAACACCTCCCCACCATGCGTACCGGTCGGTATGCTCGGCCGGGCCGGGGCTCCACGCCCGCCCGGCTCATGTCCGCGCGCCGTCGCCGCAGCCGCCCGGGGAGGGCCCATGTCCCACGACTCCCGCACCGCACCACGTATCTGCCCCCTCTGCGAGGCCACCTGCGGCCTCACCCTCACCATCGAGGGGACCGTCGTCACCGGCGCGCGCGGCGACCGCGACGACATCTTCAGCCGGGGCTTCATCTGCCCCAAGGGCGCATCCTTCGGGGGGCTCGACGCCGACCCCGACCGGCTGCGCTTCCCCCTCGTACGCGGCGACGACGGGGAGCTGCGCGAGGCTGCCTGGAGCGAGGCGTTCGACCTGATCGCCGCACGGATACCGGCCCTGACGAAGGCCCACGGGCCCGGGGCCGTCGGCGTGGTCCTCGGCAACCCCAACGTGCACACGATGGCCGGCTCCCTCTACCCGCCCCTGCTGCTCGCCGCCCTGCGCACCCGTAACGTCTTCACCACGAGCACCCTGGACCAGATGCCCAAGCACGTCTCCAGTGGCCTGCTCTTCGGTGACGCGCACGCCATCCCCGTACCGGATCTCGACCGCACCGACCACCTTCTCCTGATCGGCGCCAACCCGCTGGAGTCCAACGGCAGCCTCTGCACCGCCCCCGACTTCCCCGGCCGGCTCAAGGCCCTGCGCAAGCGCGGCGGCACCCTCACCGTCATCGACCCGCGCCGCACCCGCACCGCCCGTCTCGCCGACCGGCACGTCGCGATCCGGCCCGGCGCGGACGCCCTGCTGCTGGCCGCGCTCGCGCGGACCCTGCTGACGGAAAAGCTCGCCGACCCCGGTCCGCTCGCCGAGCACCTGGAGGGCATCGACGAACTCGCCACCGCCCTGGCGGACTTCCCCCCGGACGCCGTCGCCGCCGCCTGCGACGTGGACGCGGCCACCATCACCGCCATCGCCCGCGAACTAGCCGCCGCCCCCACCGCCGCCGTCTACGGGCGCATCGGCAGCTGCACCGTCGAGCACGGCACCCTGGCCAGCTGGCTGGTGGACGTCCTCAACATCCTCACCGGCAACCTCGACCGGCCCGGCGGCGCCCTGTTCCCGCTCTCCGCCACCGCGCGCGCCCCACGGCCCGCCGCCCCGGGCAAGGGGTTCGCGCTCGGCCGCTGGTCGAGCCGGGTCTCCGGGCACCCCGAGGCCAAGGGTGAACTGCCCATCGCCGCCCTCGCCGAGGAGATCGACACCCCGGGAGAGGGCCGTATCCGCGCCCTGGTGGTCGTCGCGGCCAACCCCGTACTCTCCGCGCCCGACGGCGACCGCCTCGACGCGGCCCTCGCCGACGGGCTCGACTTCATGGTCAGCGTCGACCCCTACCTGAACGAGACCTCCCGGCACGCCGACGTCGTCCTGCCTCCGCCGCCGCCCTCGCAGAGCGCCCACTTCGACTTCGCGTTCAACAGCTTCGCCGTGCACAACCAGGTCCGCTACACCCGCGCCGCCGTGCCCCTGGAGGACGGGCGAATGGACGAGAGCGAGATCCACGCCCGTCTCGTCCTCGCGGTGAGCGGCATGTACGGCGCGCCGCCCTCCGCCGTCGACGACCTGGCCATCGGCACCGCCCTCACCCGGGCCGGGGCCCCGAAGGAGCAGGCCACCGAGCTCACCGGCGATAGCGGTCCCGAACGCCGCCTCGACCTCATGCTGCGCCTCGGCCCGTACGGGCTGTCGCTGGAACAGCTCCTCGCCCACCCGCACGGCATCGACCTCGGCCCGCTGAAACCCCGCGTCCCGGAGGTCCTGCGCACCCGCTCCGGCCGCATCGAACTGCTCCCGGAGCCGATCGCCGCCGATCTGCCGCGCCTGCGCCGGGCGCTGGGCGACCGGCCCGCCCCGCTCGTCCTCGTCGGCCGCCGCCATCTGCGCTCCAACAACAGCTGGATGCACAACGTCGGCTCGCTCACCGGCGGGTCCAACGTCTGCACGCTCCAGATCCACCCCGACGACGCGGCCCGCCTCGGGCTCGTGGACGGGGCCACGGCCCGGATCGAGTCGTCGGGCGGCGGGATCGAGGCTCCCACCGAGATCACCGACACCGTGCGCAGCGGGGTGGTGAGCCTGCCGCACGGCTGGGGTCACAGCCGCCCCGGAACCCGTATGGCGGTCGCCGCCGCTCAACCGGGAGCGAACGTCAACCAACTGCTCGACGGCACGCTCCTGGATCCGCTGTCCGGCACCGCCGTACTGAACGCCATTCCGGTCTCCGTGACCCCCGCTCCGTAGCATCACCGTGCTGACCTGGGATTTTGCTCGTACTGCTCGCGCTGGAGATCGCGCGCGCCTCCCTGGCCGGCCAGGCCCTGCACATGTCCTCGCCGCTCGTGCCCGCCGTGTACGTCCTCGTCGGCATGGCGAAGGTCGAGTTCGGCGACCACACCCGCTTCACCGTGGAGTGGGCCGTGCTCACCTCCCTCGTGGTGCTCGGGGCGGGCATCCTCTTCGGCATCATGTGATGACACCCGAACCACGGACCGGGCCCGGCAGGGGCCGGCTGCTGCGCCTCGTCATCGCCTTCGCGTTCGCGCAGGGGGCGGTGCCGATGGCGCGGCCCGCCGTCTCCTACCGGGCTCTCGTGCCGGGGGAGTGCGGTCTCCCCCGCTCGAACGGAGTTGAGAGCGTGGAGAAGAGGCGGCCGTCGGCGTCATCGCCGGGATCCACGCCCCGCTCCCGCTGTTCGTCGCCGTTCGCGCTGCTCGGCGTGGGTCTGGTCGGCGCGGCGGGCCCCGGACTGCGTGGAGAGGGCCGTACGGAGCACGCCCCCGTACCGCCGGACACCGGAGCCGCCCCCGTGCAGCAGCCGGGGTCCGACGATGTTCCCCGGCGCTGACGGGCCCGCCCGGTTCAGCGCCCCGTCGAGCCGTCGATCAGCTCGCGGAGGATGTCCGCGTGGCCGGCGTGGCGGCCGGTCTCCTCGATCATGTGTGTGAGGGCCCAACGGGCGCTGGGGGCGGGGCCCCCGGGCGCGGGCGGGGCACCGGCGCGCCGAGGTCGGCGCACGTGTCGAGTACGCCGTTCGCCTCCGTGACCGCCTCCCGGTAGCGGGCGACGACCTCGGCCACGCCGTCCTCGGGGGCGGCGCCGAAGGTCGCCGGCCAGTCGGCGACCCGCTCCCCGAGGAACAGGGACCGCTCGACGGACGTCAGATGGCTGAGCAGGCCGAGCAGATTCGTGCCCGAGGGCACCCCGGCGGTGCGGACCTCCGGTTCCGGGACCCCCTCGACCTTCGCGGCGACCGAGTCGCGCAGATAGTCGAGGAAGCCGCGCAGCACCTCGGCCTCGCTGCCCCCGGTCCGGGGCGGCGGGGTGTCCCGGCGGCGTCGGGGGCGAGGTGCGGCGGTCATGGGTGCCTCCTGGGAATCCGGGGTTCACGTGTTCGTCCCAGTCTTGGCCGGGCCGCAGCCGTCAGGACAAGGGATCATGCCGTTCCGGCAAGAGCGCGCGGGGCGGGGACGTCCGTGCCGGGGCGTGCGTTCCGGGCGTGACGGGCGTCTCGGGCGGCTCCCTGGCGCCAGAAAACTAACGGCGCTAGTTTGGGCGGGTGCGACGTGTGCCCCGCGCCGCACGGCTTCGGCGCTCCGCACAGCACGTCCGGGAGGAAACAGCCATGAAGGCCCATGACCAGATGTACATCGACGGTGCGTGGCGGCCCGCCGTCGGCCAGGACACGATCGCGGTCGTGAACCCGGCCGACGAGCAGGTCATCGCCCACGTGCCGGCGGGGACGGCCGAGGACGTCGACGCGGCGGTACGGGCCGCGCGCGCCGCCTTCCCCGCCTGGGCCGCGACCCCGCCCGCCGAGCGCGCCGCCCGGCTCACCGCGCTGGCCGAAGCGCTGGCCGCCCGCGAGGACGAGCTGGCCGAGACGATCACGGCCGAGCTGGGGTCACCGCTGCCGCTGTCGCGGATGGTCCACGCGGGCGTGCCCATGCTGGTGGCCGCCTCGTACGCCGAACTGGCCGCCCGCCACGCCTTCGAGGAGCGGATCGGCAACTCCACCGTGCTGCTGGAGCCGGTCGGCGTGGTCGGCGCGATCACCCCCTGGAACTACCCGCTCCACCAGATCGTCGCCAAGGTCGCCCCCGCGCTCGCCGCGGGCTGCACGGTCGTCCTCAAGCCCGCCGAGGACACCCCGCTCACCGCCCAGCTCTTCGCGGAGGCCACCGAGGCGGCCGGCCTGCCGCCGGGCGTCTTCAACCTCGTCACCGGCCTCGGACCGGTCGCGGGCCAGGCGCTCGCCGCCCACGAGGACGTCGACCTGGTCTCCTTCACCGGTTCCACCGCCGTCGGCAAGCAGATCGGCGCCACCGCCGGAGCCGCCGTCAAGCGCGTCGCCCTGGAGCTGGGCGGCAAGTCCGCCAATGTGATCCTGCCCGGCGCGGACCTCGCCAAGGCGGTCAACGTCGGCATCGCCAACGTGATGACCAACTCCGGCCAGACGTGCAGCGCGTGGACCCGGATGCTGGTGGACGCGGAGCGGTACGACGAGGCCGTGGAGCTCGCGGCGAACGCCGTCACCAAGTACGTACCCGGGGGGCGGGTCGGTCCGCTCGTCAACGCCAAGCAGCAGGCCCGGGTGCGCGGTTACATCGCCAAGGGCGTCGAGGAGGGCGCCCGGCTGGTCGCGGGAGGCCCGGACGCGCCGCTGGAGACCGGCTACTACGTCAGCCCGACGGTCTTCGCCGACGTCACCCCGGACATGACGATCGCCCGCGAGGAGATCTTCGGCCCGGTGGTCTCGATCCTGCGGTACGAGGACGTGGACGACGCCCTGCGGATCGCCAACGACACCGTGTACGGGCTCGCGGGAGCCGTGTGGGCCGCGGACGACGAGCAGGCGGTGGCCTTCGCCCGCAGGATGGACACCGGGCAGGTCGACATCAACGGCGGCCGCTTCAACCCGCTGGCCCCGTTCGGCGGTTACAAGCAGTCGGGGGTGGGTCGCGAGCTGGGGCCGCACGGTCTGGCGGAGTACCTCCAGACCAAGTCCCTCCAGTTCTGAAGCCGTCGCCCGCCCAGCCAGTCGTTCGAAGAGCCCTAGGAGTCTGTTCGTGGTCCGCGCCGCCGTACTGCCCGCCGTCGGAGCTCCGTTGGAGATCACCGACATCGTCCTGCCGGAGCCCGGCCCCGGCCAGGTGCGTATCGTGCTCGCCGCCGCCGGGGTCTGTCACTCCGACCTGTCCCTGTCCAACGGCACCATGCGCGTTCCGGTGCCGGCCGTCCTCGGACACGAGGGCGCCGGCAGGGTCCTGGCGGTCGGCGAGGGCGTCACACATGTGGCCCCGGGCGACGGAGTGGTCCTCAACTGGGCCCCCTCCTGCGGGGCCTGCTTCCACTGCGGGATCGGCGAGGTCTGGCTCTGCGCCGACGCCCTGAAGGGGACCGCCAACCAGCACGCCCGTACGGCGGACGGCACCGACCTCCACCCCGGCCTCAATGTCGCGGCCTTCGCGGAGGAGACGGTCGTCGCCGGCAACTGTGTGCTCCCCGCCCCCGACGGCATCCCGCTCACCGACGCCGCCCTCCTCGGCTGCGCGGTCCTGACCGGCTACGGGGCCATCCACCACAGCGCCAAGGTCCGCGAGGGCGAGAGCGTCGTGGTCTTCGGGATCGGCGGTGTCGGCCTCGCCGTGCTCCAGGCCGCCCGGATCGCCGGCGCGTCCCGGATCATCGCGGTCGACGTCTCCCCGGCCAAGGAGGAGCTGGCCCGGCAGGCCGGGGCGACCGATTACGTCATCGCCTCCGACACCACCCCGCGCGAGATCCGCAAGCTCTCCGGCGGCCAGGGCACGGACGTCGCCGTGGAGTGCGTCGGCCGCCCCGCGACCATCCGGGCCGCCTGGGAGTCCACCCGGCGCGGCGGGCGCACCACGGTCGTCGGGATCGGCGGCAAGGACCAGCAGGTCACCTTCAACGCCCTGGAGATCTTCCACTGGGGCCGGTCCCTGACGGGCTGCGTCTACGGCAACAGCGACCCGGCCCGCGATCTGCCCGCCCTCGCCGACCACATCCGCGCGGGCCGCTTCGACCTGTCGATGATGGTCACCGAGCGCATCACCCTGGGCGGCATCCCCGCCGCCTTCGACAACATGGTCGCGGGCAAGGGCGGCCGCGCGCTGGTGGTGTTCTAGGGCCTGTCGTCGGACTGTTGTCGTCGCCTGGCGGACAGCAGTCCGGCGACAGGCCCTAGAAGTCGGTGGTCCGGGACGTCGACGTCACCGGGCCCAGCAGCCGGGCGTCCATCTCGCCCTCCTCGAACAGCCGGGAGGCCGGGCCCACGATCAACGGGTCCGGCTTCCCGACCACGTCCACGTCCTTGCCCGGGTAGTCGAAGCGGTCCAGCACATGCCGCATCGCCTCCAGCCGGGCCCGCTTCTTGTCGTTGCTCTTCACCACCGTCCAGGGCGCGTCCGCCGTGTCGGTGTGGAAGAGCATCAGTTCCTTCGCCTCCGTGTACTCGTCCCACTTGTCCAGCGAGGCCAGGTCGACCGGGCTCAGCTTCCACCGCCGTACGGGGTCGATCTGCCGGATCATGAACCGGTTGCGCTGCTCGTTGCGGGAGACGGAGAACCAGAACTTCACCAGATGGACGCCGTCCCGGGCGAGCATCCGCTCGAAGCCCGGCGTCTGGTGCATGAACTCCAGGTACTCACGGGTCGTGCAGAATCCCATCACCCGCTCGACCCCGGCCCGGTTGTACCAGGAGCGGTCGAACAGCACGATCTCCCCGGCGCTCGGCAGATGCGCCGTGTAGCGCTGGAAGTACCACTGGGTGCGCTCACGCTCGGTCGGCTTCTCGAGCGCCACCACCCGCGCGCCACGTGGATTGAGATGCTCGGTGAACCGCTTGATCGTGCCGCCCTTGCCCGCCGCGTCCCGGCCCTCGAAGAGGATCACCAGCCGCTCGTCGCGCTCCTTCACCCAGTGCTGGAGCTTCAGCAGCTCGATCTGGAGCGCCCGCTTGGCCTTGTCGTAGTCGCGGCGGGGCAGCTTGCGGTCGTACGGGTAGTCCTCGCGCCAGGCGTCGCGGGCGTGGCCCTCCGGCGTGACGAGGACCGGATCGTCGTCCCCGCCGTCGACCACGTCGAACCCGTCCAGATACGGCCCGCCGTAGCGGGCCGCCAGCTTGCTCGCCCCGGGGGCGGCACGGTCCTCGGGCTCGCTCGCCCCGGGGGCGGAGGGGGCGTCCCGGCCCGCCTCGACCCCGGCCTTCCCGTTACGTCCGTTCCGCTTGTCGCTCCTCGTCATGACGGGGTCCCTCCACCGGACGGGCCGGATTTCCGCGTGTGGGCCCAGTCTGCTGACGGCTCCGGGAGACCGCCACCCCGGCCAGGCAGAGCACGCCGCCGACGATGCCGAGTGGGGTCGGTACCTCGTCCAGCAGTACCCACGCCATGCCCACGACGAGCGCCGGGACGGCGTACGTGGTCGCGCCCATCCGGCCCGCGGTGGTCCGGGCCAGTGCGTAGCCCCAGGTGGTGAAGGCCAGCGCGGTCGGGAAGACGCCCAGGTAGACCATGTTCAGGGTGGCGGACAGCGGCGCGTCGGCGGCCTCGGAGACCAGCGCCCCGGTGAACGGCAGGCAGGCCACGGCCCCGATCAGGCAGCCGAAGGTGTTGATCTGGAGCGAGGAGCCGTGCGCGAGGGCCGGCTTCTGGCTCACCACGCCCGCCGCGTACGCCACCGCGGCCAGCAGGCACAGCGCGACGCCCAGCACCGAGGAGCCGCCCTGCCCGGACATCGCGAGGCCGACCACGACCGCGCCCGCGAACGAGACGCCCATTCCCAGCAGCAGCCGGCGCGGCAGCCCCTCGCCGAGCATCCGGGCGCCGAGCAGGGCGATCAGGATCGGCCCGATGTTCACGAGCATCGCGGCCGTTCCCGCGTCGACCTCCTGCTCGCCCCAGTTCAGAACCACCATGTACAGCCCGAACCAGAGCACCCCCGAGGCGACGATCCCCGGCCAGGCACCCCGCCCCGGGAGTCCCTCCCGGCGAACGAGCAGGATCGCCCCGAGCACCAGAGTGCCCGCCAGCAGCCGGCCGAGGGCCAGTGCGCCGGGGGAGTAGGCCTCGCCCGCACTGCGGATGGACACGAAGGCGGAGGCCCACAGCACGACGGTGGTGCAGGCGGCGGCGGGGGCAAGCCAGCGGTGGGCCGGCGGGGAGACCGGAAGCGGTGTCGGGGGCGTCGTCATGGCCGCGACCGTAGAGCCGGAACGCTTCGGCTCCCACCGAATTGTCGAGGACCGTCAATCGACGCCGGACGGGCCCGTCCCCCTCCCGGCCCGTCGCCCTTCAGCCCGTCCGGCGTTTGAGGACGGAACCCTGGTGGTGGAGCGGGGCGGCCCCTCCGCGCCCGGGAAGCAGGGCGCAGCCCATCCCAAGCGCCGGCCGGGCCGCGAAAGGTGCTCGTCCGGCCCAGGCGCCGGTGTCAGCCCTCGGAGCGGTCGTCGATCGACGCGGGCTCGATCCCCAGGAGCTCCGACAGCGCCCGCACCCCCGACGGAGTCACCCGCACCGCCCGCCCCGACCCGAACCGCTCGCACCAGCCCGCCTCCAGCACATGCGCGCACAGCGCCGCCCCCGCAGCCCCCGCGAGATGCGGCCGCCGCTCCGTCCAGTCCAGGCAGCCCCGCACCAAGGGCCGCCGCGCGGACCGGTCCAGGGAGATGCCGAGTGTGCCGAACCACTCCAGGCCCGCGTCGGTCAGCGCGAACCCGGTGTCCTGCCGCAGCAGCCCCCGGGCGCTCATCGCGTCGGTGATCCGGATGCCGAGCCGGCCGGCGAGATGGTCGTAACAGGTACGCCCCCGGGCCAGTGCGCTGGTGAGGTTCGCCGCCCGCAGGGAGCGCGGCCGCTCCGGGACTTCGGGCACCGCGTGGGAGGCCAGCTCCTCCACCAGGTGGGCGGCCCGCTCGTCGGCCAGCCGGACGTACCGGTGCCGGCCCTGCCGCTCCTCGGCGAGCAGCCCGCCCCGCGACCAGCCGGCCCAGGTGCTCGCTTGCGGTGGACGGGGCGACGGAGGCGTACCGGGCCAGCTCACCGGCGGTCCAGGCCCGCCCGTCGAGCAGGGCCAGGCAGAAGGACGCGCGGGTCTCGTCCGCGAGGAGGGCGGCCAGTGCGGCGAGTCGCGGGGCCGCCGCGTCGTGAGGTCGCGGCCGTGGGCGCGGGGAACGGTCCATGCGTCCAGGGTGCGTCAGGGAGGGTTCGGCGCCGGCCGAACCGTGACCGTGTCGTCGCCCGCCGGTCGCGCGTACTGCTCGTACTGGAGTGCCAGCCCGTCCAGAAGCGCCCGCAGCCCGGTCTCGAAGGCTCCTTCGTCGACCTGGCTGCGGTGGTCGGCCAGCAGGTGGGCCTGGCCGAGGTGCGGGTAGTCGGCGGGGTCGTAGGCGGTCTCGTCGTCGACGAAACCCCCGGCGAACGACCCCAGCGCCGAACCGGTGATGAAGTAGCGCATCAGCGCCCCGATCCGGGTGGCCTGGGCGGGCGGCCAGCCCGCGCCGGTCATCGCCCCGAACACCGCGTCGGCGACCCGCAGCCCCGCCGGCCGGCGGCCGGGCCCCCGGGCCAGCACGGGGACGATGTGCGGGTGCGCGGCGAGAGCGGCCCGGTAGGACAGCGCCCAGTCGTGCAGGGCCTCGCGCCAGTCGCGCGGATCCGACCCCTGGAACATCGACAGATCGACCTGTACGGAGACCGCGTCGGCGACGGCGTCGAGGATCTCCTCCTTGTTGCGGAAGTGGTTGTAGAGCGAGGGCCCGCTGACCCCCAGCACGGCCGCCAGGCGGCGCGTGGAGACGGCGTCGAGTCCCTCGGAGTCCACGAGCGCGCTCGCCGCCTCGACGATGCGGTCTCTGCTGAGGAGGGGCTTGCGCGGTCGGGCCATGCGGCTCATAGTAGGGCCTGCCAACCAGAAACTAGCAGTGCTAATTAAAGTGCGCCCGAGTGGCGCTCGCGAGAGGCAGTGGGTGACGCGCGATGGACCTGGCGCTCAGCGAGGAGCAGGAAGCCGTCCGGAAACTGGCCGAGGACTTCGTCACCCGCGAGGTCGCCCCCCACGTCGTCGCGTGGGACCGCGCCGAGAACGTCGACAAGTCGATCGTAAAGAAGCTCGGAGACCTCGGCTTCCTCGGTCTGACCGTCCCCGAGGAGTACGGCGGCTCCGGCGGCGACCACCTCTCCTACTGTCTGGTCACCGAGGAGCTGGGGCGCGGCGACTCCTCGGTGCGCGGCATCGTCTCCGTATCGCTCGGCCTGGTCGCCAAGACCATCGCGACCTGGGGCGACGAGGAGCAGAAGCGGACCTGGCTGCCGCGGCTCACCTCGGGCGAGGCGGTCGGCTGCTTCGGCCTCACCGAGCCCGGCACCGGCTCGGACGCCGGGAACCTCGCCACCAGGGCCGTCCGCGACGGCGGTGACTACGTCGTCAACGGCACCAAGATGTTCATCACCAACGGCACCTGGGCCGATGTCGTCCTGCTCTTCGCGCGGACGAACGACACCCCCGGCCGCCGGGGCGTCTCCGCCTTCCTCGTCCCCACCGACACCCCCGGCCTCACCCGCCGCACCATCCACGGCAAGCTCGGCCTGCGCGGCCAGGCCACCGCCGAACTGGTCCTCCAGGACGTCCGGATACCGGCGTCCGGCCTGCTCGGGCCCGAGGGCAAGGGCTTCTCCATCGCCATGTCCGCCCTCGCCAAGGGGCGCATGTCGGTCGCGGCGGGCTGCGTCGGCATCGCGCGGGCCGCACTGGACGCCGCCGTGCGCTACGCCGGTGAGCGCGAACAGTTCGGCGGACCCATCGCCCGTCACCAGCTCGTCCAGGAACTGCTCAGCGACATCGCCGTGGACGTGGACGCCGCCCGGCTGCTCACCTGGCGGGTCGCCGATCTGATCGACCGGGGCCAGGAGTTCGCCACCGCCGCCTCCAAGGCCAAGCTGTATGCCTCCGAGGCCGCCGTCCGCTGCGCCAACAACGCCCTCCAGGTCTTCGGAGGCTACGGCTACATCGACGAGTACCCGGTCGGCAAGCTGCTGCGGGACGCCCGCGTGATGACGCTCTACGAGGGCACCAGCCAGATCCAGAAGCTGATCATCGGCCGCGCGCTGACGGGCGTCTCCGCGTTCTGACCGGCGCCCGGGGGCTTCCGGCCGGTGCCGGGTTCGTACGGGTGTCTGAGTACGGGCCTGAGTACGGGCGCGGATGTGGCCTGCGCCACGTCGACGGATGCTGAATCCATGAGTGACACGACATCGGTCAAGCAGCAGAGCACCGCCGCCTTCTACGGCCAGGCCGTCGCCTCCTTCATGGTGGCGATCGGCGCGGTGGCCCTCGGTATCTTCTTCCTCGACGCCGACGCCTGGGTGCGCGGCTTCCTCGCCATCGGCGTGCTCTACCTCGTCACGTCCTGCTTCACGCTCGCCAAGGTGATCCGGGACCGCCAGGAGGCCGGGCAGATCGTCAGCCGGGTGGACCAGGCCCGGCTGGAGAAGATCCTCGCCGAGCACGACCCCTTCCAGAAGCTCTGACCCGGCGAGGCCCACAGCGCGAGGCCCACGGGGCGAGATCGACAGGGCAACCCCTAAGCGCTTGCTCAGGTTCGGGGTATGGTGTTCGTCCTGCTGACGGAGAGGGGCCCTGGGCGATGTGTACGGCGGAGGAGACGGGCGGCGAGGACGCGCCGTGGGGCGAGGTCACTCCCGAGGCGGCCAGGCGGCTCCTCGTCGCCGCCGTGGACGCCTTCGCCGAGCGCGGGTACCACGCGACCACCACGCGTGACATCGCCGGCCGGGCCGGGATGAGCCCGGCCGCGCTCTACATCCACTACAAGACCAAGGAAGAGCTGCTCCACCGGATCAGCAAGCTCGGCCACGAGCGGGCGCTGTACGTCCTCGACTCCGAGGCGGACCGGGACGGCACGGCCGCCGAACGGCTCGCCGGGGCCGTCCGCTCCTTCGTCCGCTGGCACGCGGAGCGGCACACCACCGCCCGGGTCGTGCAGTACGAGCTCGACGCCCTCGGTGACGAGCACCGCACCGAGATCGTCGCCCTGCGGCGCAGGAGCGACGCGGTGGTGCGCCGGATCATCAGCGAAGGGGTGCGGGACGGCGAGTTCGACGTCCCCGACGTCCCCGGCACCACGCTCGCGGTGCTGTCCCTCTGCATCGACGTGGCCCGCTGGTTCAACGCCCGGGGCAGCCGTACGCCCGACGAGGTCGGCGAGCTGTACGCCGACCTCGTCCTGCGGATGGTCGGAGCCCGGCAGGTTCAGAAGTAGCCCGGCGGGTTCAGGGGCGGTCGGCAGGTTCAGAAGTAGTAGCGGGACACCGACTCGGCGACACAGGCCGGCTTCTCGCTGCCCTCGCGCTCGACCGTGACGACCGCCGTGACCTGCACGCCACCGCCCACCTCCTCGACATCGCGGAGCACCGCCGTGGCCCGCAGCCGCGAGCCGGCCGGGACGGTCGAGGGGAAGCGGACCTTGTTGGTCCCGTAGTTGATGCCCATCTTCATGCCCTCGACCCGCATCACCTGCGGTATCAGCGCGGGCAGCAGTGAGAGCGTCAGATAGCCGTGCGCGATGGTGGTGCCGAACGGCCCGTCCTTCGCCCGCTCCGGGTCCACGTGGATCCACTGGTGGTCGCCGGTCGCCTCGGCGAACAGGTCGATCCTCTTCTGCTCGATCTCCAGCCAGTCGCTCTGCCCCAGCTGCTCGCCCACTCCGTCCCGCAGTTCCTGCGCGGACGTGAAGATCCTCGGCTCTGCCATGTTCCCGGTCCCTGCCTTCCGGCTCGACGCACCATCCGGCGCGATGTCTAAGCGCTTGCTCAGCATCGTTGTGCGGCGCGTTCCTGTCAACGACATGGCAGTAGGTTTGAGGGGTGCCACAGATCCCACAGACACTTCACGAACTCTCGGTCGGCCAGCTCTCGGCGCGCAGTGGCGCCGCCGTCTCGGCCCTGCACTTCTACGAGTCCAAGGGCCTGATCAGCTCCACCCGCACCAGCGGCAACCAGCGCCGTTACTCGCGGGACGCGCTGCGCCGGGTCGCCTTCGTCCGGGCGGCCCAGCGCGTCGGCATCCCGCTGGCCACGATCCGGGACGCACTGGGCGAACTGCCCGAGGAGCGCACGCCCAACCGCGAGGACTGGGCCCGCCTCTCCGAGGTCTGGCGCAAGGAACTGGACGAGCGCATCACGCAGTTGCACCGCCTGCGCGACCATCTGACCGACTGCATCGGATGCGGCTGTCTGTCGCTGGAGACCTGCGTGCTGTCCAACCCGGACGACATCAACGGCGAGCGGATCACCGGTTCCCGTCTGATGCCCGAGCGTGAGCAGCCGCCCGGGCGTACGTAGCTCCCGGCACGGGGCCCCGGAACCTCACGCCGCCTGCGCGGCCGGCGACCGGTGCCGTTGCAGCCGGGCCCCGGCCAGCGTGCGGTCGGTGAGGGCCGACTGCGGCACCGCGATCCCGCAGCCCGTGCACACCGGGCCCGCCCACGGCGCCTCGCCGCGCTCCTGCCGCCACTCGATGCCGGTGCCCGCGCAGACCGGGCAGGCGGAGCCGCGGCCGGAGCCGAGCGCCGCGATCAGGCGGCACAGGACCTCGGCGAGCGGCGCGGTCGGATGGACGCCCGGGTCGGAGCAGCGGGCCACCCCGTGACCGCCCCGGGCGCGGCGGTGCCAGTCGTCGAACGCGCCGGGCCGCCGCAGCCCCGCGTGCTTCTCGCGCCGCCGCCGCTCGGCGAACCCCGCCTCGTACGCGAGCCAGACGGCCCGCGCCTCCTCCAGCTCGTCCAGCGCGCCCATCAGGCGCACCGGATCGGGCGCCCGGTCCTCGGGATCGATCCCGTGCCGGGCGCAGAGATGGTCCCAGGTCGCCCGGTGCCCGTACGGGGCGAATCTCTCCAAACACCTGCGCAGCGAATACCGCCGCAGGGCCAGATCACCCAGCGGATCGCGTACCTGTCTCGCAAGACTCCGGAAACCGGCCATGACACCGCCACCTCCGTCGCTCGTCCTTGGACGTCAAAGAATGGACGTACGCCTGCCCGTTTCGGCTCCATCGAAAGATGAGATCCTTCCATTGGCCGAGACGCCCCAGGTGGGACGGGGTGCCCCGGGCGGAAGCGGAACGGCGCGCGGGCGGGTGGTGCGAGGGCGTGCGGTCCTCCCACGGGTGGCGAAAATCGATGGCGGCGTCACGGTCCCGTGCGGTTGGGTTCCCCCATGACGCCAGTTCGCCCGCGCCTGGAGAAGGTCACCCCCGACAATGTGCTCACCGCCTGTCGGCTGGAAGTCGCACCCGAGCAGCGCGTGTTCGTCGCCCCGGTCGCACAGTCCCTGGCCGAGGCCCACGTGCATCCCGGCATCGCCTGGCCCCGGCTGATCTGTGACGGTGAGCGCGTCGTCGGCTTCGTGATGGCCTTCTTCGACGTGCCGTTCGACTTCGATTCCGAAGTGCCGGACGCCCCGCCCCGCTCCGGGCTCTGGCGGCTCGCCGTGGCCTCCGGCGAGCAGGGCCGGGGCTACGGGCGGTTCGCCGTGGGGGCGGTGAACGAGGAGATCCGGCGGCGCGGCGGGACGCTCTCGACCGTGACCTGGAAGTCCGGCGAGGGCGGACCGGAGGAGTTCTACCTCCGGCTCGGCTACCGCAAGCGGGGCCTCACCGATGACGGCGAGTACCTCGGTGACCTGGACCTGACCGGCTGAAGAGCGGCCGCGCGGCCGGTCCGGGTCCGGGCCGGCCGCGCTACCCGCGGTACCGCAGGTACCTCCGCCGATTCGCCCGGAACGCCGACAGGTCCCGCTGCCACGCCCGTACCACCGCGTCGGTGTCCGCGCCCGCGTCGATCATCGTGCGGACCCGGGTGTTCCCGGTGAGCTTGTCGATCCAGTTGTCGGGGCGCCAGGCGAAGCCGCTCCACGTCCGCTTCGCTGTCACCAGCAGGGCGATCCCGGTGCGGACCGGGTCGAAGACCTCCCGGTCCTGGACGTGCAGTTGCACCCCGCCCACCGTCTTCCCCGCGAACTTGGAGAAGGTCGGTGCGAAGTACGCCTCGCGGAAGGCCACCCCCGGCAGCTCCAGCGCGTTCGCGGCGGCCGCCCAGCGGTGGTCGACACCCTCCGCGCCCAGCAGCTCGAAGGGGCGCGTGGTGCCCCGGCCCTCGGAGAGGTTGGTGCCCTCGAAGAGGCAGGTGCCGGAGTAGACGAGCGCCGTCTCGGGCGTCGGCATGTTCGGGCTCGGCGGCACCCACGGCAGCCCGGTGTCGTCGAAGAAGTCCGAGCGCCGCCACCCCGACATCGTCACCACGTCCAGCCGCACCGGATTCTCGTGCAGGAACTCCGTGTTGAAGAACAGGGCCAGCTCCGCCACCGTCATCCCGTGCGCCTGGGCGATCTCCCGGCGGCCGACGAACGTGGCGAACGCCGGGTCCAGCACCGGGCCCAGAGCGGCCCGCCCGGTCACCGGGTTCGGGCGGTCCAGCACGACGAGGCGCTTGCCCGCGAGCGCGGCCGCCTCCATGCAGTCGTACAGCGTCCAGATGTACGTGTAGAAGCGCGCGCCCGCGTCCTGGATGTCGAAGACGACGGTGTCCACGCCCGAGGCGGTGAAGATGTCCGCGAGCGGCTGCCCGCTCTTGAGGTACGTGTCGTAGACCGGGAGCCCGGTCGCCGGGTCGTCGTAGCGCCCCTCCGAGCCGCCCGCCTGCGCGGTGCCCCGGAAGCCGTGCTCGGGTCCGAAGACGGCGGTCAGGTTCACCCGCGCGTCCGGGTGCATCACATCGACGATGTGCCGGACGTCGGCGGTGATGCCGGTCGGGTTGGTGACGATGCCGACCTGCTGGCCCCGCAGCAGCCGGTAGCCGTCGGCCGCCAGCCGGTCGAAGCCGGTTCGCACCCGGCCGCGCCCGGGTCCGGAGCCGCGTCCGGGGGCGGTCGACGCGACGGCGGGTCCGGTGCCGGCCGCCGTCGCCGCGAGCGCTCCCAGGGCGCCTCCCGCGGCCAGCACACCACGTCGGGACAGGCTCATTCCACTACCTCCATGATCGCGCCGACTGTCATGGCCACGCACGCTAGCGCGGGCCGGGGCCGCACGGAACGACCTGCGCCGCACCGATTCCCCCAGCCGGTCCCCGCGCTCATCCCCGGCCCCGTCCGGACTTCTCCCGGGGCCCCCGCGACCCGTCCCGACCCTTCCCCGATCACATACCGACCGGTTAGTCTGCCGGTGCAGCCGGATGGGAGAGGCGGGATGACGATGGGTACGGTGCAGGGCGCCGGTGTTGTGGTCACAGGGGCCGGAGGCGGCATCGGAGCCGCTCTGGCCCGCAGGCTCGCCGCCGGGGGAGCGCGGGTCGTCGTCAACGACCTCGACCTCGCCCGGATCGAGCCGCTCGCGAAGGAGATCGGCGGCTTCGCCGTCGCCGGGGACGCCTCGGGCGTCGTGGACGCGGCCCGGGAGGCGCTGGGCGGCACGGTCGACGTCTACTGCGCCAACGCGGGCCTGGCCTCGCCCGGCGACGTGTTCGCCGACGAGGAGGTCTGGGCCGCCGCCTGGGACGTCAATGTGATGGCCCATGTCCGCGCGGCCAAGGCGCTGCTGCCGGAGTGGCTGGAGCGCGGCAGCGGCCGCTTCGTCACCACCGCCTCCGCCGCCGGGCTGCTGACGATGATCGGCGCTGCCCCGTACAGCGTCACCAAGCACGGGGCGGTCGCCTTCGCCGAGTGGCTCTCGCTCACCTACCGCCACCGCGGCATCAAGGTCCACGCGATCTGCCCGCAGGGCGTGCGCACCGACATGCTCACCGCCGCGGGATCGGCCGGCGAGCTGGTCCTCGCCCCCGGCGCCATCGAGCCGGACGCCGTCGCCGACGCGCTGTTCGAGGCGATGGACGCCGACCGCTTCCTGGTCCTGCCGCACCCCGAGGTGGCCGGCTACTACCAGGCCCGCGCCGCCGATCCCGACCGGTGGATGGGCCAGATGAACCGCCTCCAGCAGAAGTGGGAGGCGAGCGGCGCATGAGCGACGTGACCTCCGCCGGCTCCGGCTACGCGGCCCAGCCGTGGCTCGCCCTGCTCAGCGACGCCCAGCGTGCCCCCGTCGCCCCGCCCCCGACCGTGCTGCACGCCTTCCGGGGCGCAGTCGGGCGCGCGCCCGGGCATCCGGCCCTGGCCTACTTCGACGGCCGCCTGAGCTACCGCGAGACCGACGAGCTGTCCGACTCGGTGGCCGGACACCTCGCCGCCCGGGGGCTCCGCCGCGGCGACCGGGTCGCGATCATGCTCCAGAACAGCCCGCACTTCGTCCTCGCGCTGCTCGGCGCGTGGAAGGCGGGGGCCGTCGTCGTACCGCTCAACCCGATGTACAAGTCCGGGGAGGTCGGCCATGCCCTCGCGGACGCCCAGGTCACCGCGCTGATCTGCTCGGACCGGGCGTGGGAGGCGTATCTGCGGGACACCGCGGCGGCGGCCCCGGACCTCACCGTCGCCCTCACCGCCTGCGAGCTGGACCTCCAGTCCGTGAACGACCCCCGTGTCCTCGGCTTCGAACGGCTCCCCGCCCCGGGCCCCGACGACCTCGCGGACGACCTGCTGACCGCCGCCCGCGCCGGGAACCCGGCCCCGGCAGACCGGGAGCTCACCGCCGCCGACGTGGCGCTGATCAGCTACACCTCCGGCACCAGCGGCACCCCCAAGGGCGCCATGAACGCCCACGGCAACATCATGGTCAACGCCGAACGCCAGCGCACCGGCCATCCGATCGCCGAGGGCTCCGCCTACTTCGCGCTCGCCCCGCTCTTCCACATCACCGGGATGGTCTGCCAGCTCGCCGCCTGCGTCACCAACGCGGGCACGCTCGTCCTCGCCTACCGCTTCGAGGCCGGCGTCGTCCTGGAGGCCTTCGCCGCCCACCGCCCCGCCTACACCGTCGGGCCCTCCACCGCGTTCATGGCCCTGGCCGCGCACCCGGACGTCACCCCGGACCACTTCGCCTCGTTCCGGGTGATCTCCTCCGGCGGCGCACCCCTGCCGCCCGCGCTCGTGGAGAGGTTCCGCGCGGGCTTCGGCCCGTACATCCGCAACGGCTACGGACTCACCGAGTGCACCGCGCCCTGCGCCTCGGTCCCGCCGGAGCGCGAGGCCCCCGTCGACCCGGTCTCGGGCACCCTCTCCGTCGGCGTGCCCGGCCCCGACACCGTCGTACGGATCCTCGACGAGACGGGTCAGGAGGTGCCCTTCGGGGAACAGGGCGAGATCGCGGTGCGCGGCCCCCAGGTCGTCTCCGGCTACTGGAACCTCCCCGAGGCCACGGACGCCGCCTTCCCGGACGGCGAGCTGCGCACCGGCGACATCGGGTTCATGGACGCGGCGGGCTGGCTGTACGTCGTCGACCGCAAGAAGGACATGATCAACGCCTCCGGGTTCAAGGTGTGGCCCCGTGAGGTGGAGGATGTCCTGTACACCCACCCGGCGGTGCGCGAGGCGGCCGTCGTGGGCGTGCCCGACGCGTACCGGGGGGAGACGGTCCGGGCGTACGTGAGCCTGCTCCCGGGCGCCGCCTTGGAGCCCGGCGAGCTGGGCGCGTACTGCGAGGAGCGGCTCGCGGCGTACAAGTATCCGCGCGAGGTGGAGATCCTGGCCGAGCTGCCGAAGACGGCGAGTGGGAAGATCCTCAGGCGGGAACTGCGTTCCCCCCGTTAGAACGGCGTCGAAACAGCGCACGCACGGTACGAAAGGAAGGTGGCGGCTCATGGCCAAGGCGACGGATCAGAACGGCACTCCCGTCCCTCAGAGGCTGCTGGCCACCGCCACCCGGCTCTTCGCCGAGCGCGGGTACGACCGCACCTCGGTCCAGGAGATCGTCGAGGCGGCAGGCGTCACCAAGGGGGCGCTCTACCACTACTTCGGCTCCAAGGAGGACCTGCTCCAGGAGGTGTACGCCCGGGTACTGCGGCTCCAGCAGGAGCGGCTGGACGCCTTCGCGGACGCCGAGGCGCCCATCGAGCAGCGGCTGCGCGACGCGGCGGCCGACGTGGTCGTCACGACCATCGACAACCTGGACGACGCGGCGATCTTCTTCCGCTCCATGCACCATCTGAGCCCGGAGAAGTACAAACAGGTGCGCGTCGAGCGCCGCCGCTACCACGAGCGCTTCCGGGCGCTGATCGAGGAGGGCCAGCGCGGCGGCGTGTTCTCCACGGCCACCCCGGCCGACCTGGTCGTCGACTACCACTTCGGCTCGGTCCACCACCTCTCCACCTGGTACCGCCCGGACGGTCCGCTCAGCCGCCAGGAGGTCGCCGACCACCTCGCGGACCTGCTGCTGCGGGCGCTGCGCCCGTAGCGCGGCGGTCGCGCCCGTGACGCGGCGGTACGGGCGAGGGGCCGGGCCACCCACTGGCCCGCTCCGCCGGGCGGGGTGAGTCTGGATGTATGACGTATGTCCTGCCTCCCGATGAGGCGCCAGGGTTCACGGGTACACCCCCGTTCGTTAATAGAACGGTTCTGTCCGGTTTCCGCTCTTGACGGAGCACGGTCACTTCCTTGAGCATCGGTCACGCATCGCGCACCTCTGGGCCGCTCGTCCGGGCCCACGCTCCAGGACCCGGCCGGATCATCACGCGGCCGGGGACCCCCCGCACGTTCCGTCAGTCCCCAACGGAATCCGGAGCCCGTGAATGAGACAGAACCGTTTCACCCTGCGCAGATCCCCGGCGGCCGTCCTGGCCGTCGCCCTCGCCGCCGTCCTCGGAGCCGGAGCACCGGCAGTCCAGGCGGCCGGGACGGCGACACCGGCGGCAGCCGCCGCGGCGGCACCCGACATCCCCCTGGCAGGTGTCAAGGCCCATCTCACGCAGTTCTCGACGATCGCCGCCAACAATGGCGGCAACCGCGCCCACGGCCGCCCCGGCTACAAGGCGTCCGTCGACTACGTGAAGGCCAAGCTCGACACGGCCGGATACACCACCACGCTCCAGCAGTTCACCTCCAACGGAGCCATCGGCTACAACCTGATAGCCGACTGGCCCGGCGGCGACCCGAACAAGGTCCTGATGGCCGGGGCCCACCTCGACTCGGTCTCCTCCGGCGCCGGGATCAACGACAACGGCTCCGGTTCGGCCGCCGTGCTGGAGAGCGCGCTCGCCGTCTCCCGGGCCCAGTACCAGCCCGACAAGCACCTGCGGTTCGCCTGGTGGGGCGCGGAGGAGCTGGGCCTGATCGGCTCGCGGTACTACGTCAACAACCTGCCGTCCGCCGAGCGTTCCAAGCTCACCGGCTATCTCAACTTCGACATGATCGGCTCGCCCAACGCCGGCTACTTCGTCTACGACGACGACCCGGTCATCGAGCAGACCTTCAAGGACTACTTCGCCGGTATCTCGGTCCCGACCGAGATCGAGACCGAGGGCGACGGCCGCTCCGACCACGCCCCGTTCAAGAACGCCGGCGTCCCCGTCGGCGGACTCTTCACCGGCGCGGGCTACACCAAGTCCGCAGCCCAGGCGCAGAAGTGGGGCGGGACCGCGGGGCAGGCCTTCGACCGCTGCTACCACTCGTCCTGCGACAACACGAGCAACGTCAACGACACCGCCCTGGACCGCAACAGCGACGCCGCCGCCCACGCGATCTGGACCCTGTCCTCCGGCACCGGCGAACCGCCCACCGACGGGGACGTGTTCAGCAACACCACCGATGTCGCCATCCCGGACGCGGGAGCCGCGGTGACCTCGTCGATCGCGGTCACCGGACGGACGGGCAACGCCCCGGCCGCCCTCCAGGTCGGCGTCGACATCAAGCACACCTGGCGTGGGGACCTGGTGGTGGATCTGCTGGCGCCGGACGGTACCGAATACCGGCTGAAGAACTCCAGTGGTGGCGACTCGGCCGACAACGTCATCACGACGTACACGGTCAACGCCTCCAGCGAGGTGGCCAACGGCTCCTGGAAGCTCCGCGTCCAGGACAGAGCCCGATACGACACCGGCTACATCGACAGTTGGAAGCTCACCTTCTGACCGTCGACCGCCCACCTGCGGCCCCCTCCCCGGGAGGGGGCCGCTCGCGGCTCACACGTACCGCTTGATCTCCCGCCGGGCCAGCGACCGCTGGTGCACCTCGTCAGGACCGTCCGCCAGCCGCAGCGTCCGCGCCGAGGCCCACAGCTCCGCCAGCGGGAAGTCCTGGCTCACCCCGCCCGCGCCGTACAGCTGCACCGCGGAGTCCAGGATGTCCACCACCGCGCGCGGGGTGGCGATCTTGATGGACTGGATCTCGGTGTGCGCGCCCTTGTTGCCCACGGTGTCCATCAGCCAGGCCGTCTTCAGCACCAGTAGCCGCAACTGCTCCACCGTGACCCGGGCGTCCGCGATCCAGTTCTGCACGACGCCCTGCTGGGCGAGCGGCCTGCCGAACGCCGTACGCGCCACCGCCCGCCGGCACATCAGCTCGATGGCCCGCTCCGCCATCCCGATCAGCCGCATGCAGTGGTGGATCCGGCCCGGACCGAGACGCGCCTGCGCGATGGCGAAGCCGCCGCCCTCCTCGCCGATCAGGTTCGCCGCGGGCACCCGTACGTCGTGGAAGACCACTTCGGCGTGACCGCCGTGCGAGTGGTCCTCGTACCCGTACACCCGCATGGCGCGCCGCACTTCGAGGCCGGGGGTGTCGCGCGGCACCAGGATCATCGACTGCTGGCGGCGGATGTCCTCGCCGTCCGGATCGGTCTTGCCCATCACGATGAAGACCGCGCAGTCCGGGTTCATCGCCCCGGAGATGTACCACTTGCGGCCGTTGACGACGTAGTCACCGCCGTCCCGGACGATCCGGGTCTCGATGTTCGTCGCGTCCGAGGACGCCACGTCCGGTTCCGTCATCGCGAACGCGGAGCGGATCTCCCCGGCGAGCAGCGGTTCCAGCCACTGCTTCTTCCGCTCGTCGGTGGCGAACTGGGAGAGCACCTCCATGTTCCCGGTGTCCGGGGCCGCGCAGTTCAGCGCGGTCGGCGCGAGATGCGGGGAGCGTCCGGTGATCTCCGCGAGCGGGGCGTACTGGAGGTTCGTCAGCCCCGCCCCGTACTCCGCGTCGGGCAGGAAGAGATTCCACAGTCCCTGCCGCCGCGCCTCGGCCTTCAGCTCGCCGACGACGGCGGGGGTGTCCCACGGCGAGGCGAGCTGTGCCCGCTGCTCCTCGGCGACCTCCTCGGCCGGATACACGTGCTCGTCCATGAACGCGAGCAGCCTGCTCCGCAGCTCCTCGGTACGGGCGTCGAATGCGAAGTCCATGGGGTTCAGCCTTCCTGGAGGGTGGTGAGGCCGTGCTCGATGAAGACCGGGACGAGATCGCCGATCCGGTCGAAGCCCGCGCCGACGGTCTGGCCGAGCGTGTAGCGGTAGTGGATGCCCTCCAGGATCACGGCGAGTTTGAACCACGCGAACGCGGTGTACCAGGAGATGGCGGAGGTGTCCCGGCCCGAACGGGCCGCGTAGCGCTGGATCAGCTCGGCGGGGGAGGGATGCCCGGCCGCGCCGCTGGTGGTGGACACGGGCGACTTCGGCAGGCCGAGGTCGGAGCTGTACATCACGAGCAGCCCGAGATCGGTCAGCGGATCGCCTAGCGTGGACATCTCCCAGTCCAGGACGGCCTTGATCCGGTCGTCGGAGCCGAGCAGCACGTTGTCCAGGCGGTAGTCACCGTGCACGACGGTGGGCGCGGGGGAGGAGGGCAGGCCCCGGCCGAGGGTGGCGTGCAGCTCGTCGATGCCGGCCAGGTCACGGTTGCGGGAGGCGTCCAGCTGCTTGCCCCAGCGCCGCAACTGCCGGTCCAGGAAGCCGTCCGGCCGCCCGAAGTCCCCGAGTCCCACCGCCTGGGGGTCCACGGCGTGCAGGTCGACCAGGGTGTCGACGAGCCCGAGGACCGCCGCCCGGGTGCGCTTGGGACCCAGCGGGGCGAGCTGCTCGGCGGTGCGGTACGGGGTGCCCTCGACGTACTCCATCACGTAGAACGGCGCGCCGATCACCGTGTCGTCCTCGCAGAGCAGCAGCGGCTCCGGCACGGGGACGGCGGCGGGGTGCAGGCCGCTGATCACGCGGTGCTCGCGCGTCATGTCGTGCGCGGTGGCCAGCACATGGCCGAGCGGAGGTCTGCGCACCACCCACCGGCCCGTCCCGTCGCTGACGACGTACGTGAGGTTCGAGCGGCCGCCCTCGATCAGCCGCGCTTCGAGGGGTCCGCTCACCAGCCCCGGCCGCTCGCGGTCGAGATGGCCACGCAGCAGCTCAGGGTCGAGACCTGGTGGGGGGACTGGGCTCATGGTGCGTACCTCCGAGGCGACGGAACGATCGGGAACCATGATGCCGACCAGTCGGTATGTCGTCCAGTGCCTCCCCGGAACCGGCGGCCGGGAAGTCCGTCCCGACGTCGTCCCGACCCTGGTGGGAAAACGTATGACCGTCTCCGGCGCCCCCGGCCTCGGCGTCGAGCTGGACCGCGACCGTCTGTCAGCTCTGCACCGGCGCTGGCTGGAGGACGACGGAACCCACCGCGAGCGCGACGACGCGGCGGCGATGCGCGCCGCCGACCCGCGGTGGACGACGCCGGCGGTCCCGCGCTGGTGAGGCCGACGGCCCCCGCTGGTGAGAGGACCGGCCACCCGGCCGTACCCCCTGAGTTGCGGCGACCCCGGCCTGCCCGGAAGGTCGGGGGATGAAGGCGATCAGCTACAGCGCGTACGGCTCCGCCGACGTCATGGAGTACGGCGAGTGGCCCGACCCCAAGGTCGGCCCCGACTCGGTCCTGGTGAAGGTGCGGGCCGCCGCCGTCAACCCGGTCGACTGGAAGGCCCGCGAGGGCTACCTCCAAGGGGGCCTCGAAGCCGTCTTCCCGGTGATCCCCGGCTGGGACGTCTCCGGGGTCGTCGTGCAACCGGGCGTGGCCGTCGACGAGTTCGCGGTGGGTGACGAGGTCATCGGCTACGTACGCGAGGACTTCCTCTCCCGGGGCACGTTCGCCGAGTACGTCGCCGCCCCCGTGCGCACCCTCGCACGCAAACCCCTGAGCCTGAGCTTCGAGGCGGCGGCGGGCCTGCCGCTGGCCGGGCTGACCGCGTACCAGGTGCTGCACCGCACCCTGAAGGTCCGCGACGGCGACACCGTCCTGGTCCACGCGGCGGCCGGCGGCGTCGGATCGCTCGCCGTCCAGATCGCCCGGCACACCGGCTGCCGGGTGATCGGCACCGCGAGCCCCCGCAACCACGAGCACCTCCGCAGCCTCGGCGCGGAGCCGGTCGAGTACGGCGAAGGCCTCGTCGACCGGCTCCGCGATCTGGTCCCGGACGGCTTCGACGCCTCCTTCGACACGGTGGGCGGCGACGCACTGCGGGCCTCCGCCGACACCCTCGCCCCGGGCGGCCGGCTCGCCTCCATCGCGGACAGCGAGGTCTTCTCCTACGGCGGCCGCTACGCCTTCGTGCGCCCCGACGCGAACGACCTGGCCCAGGTCGCGGAATTGGCCGAGCGGGGCATCGTCACCGTCCACGTGGACCGGGTGTTCCCGCTGGAACAGGCCGCCGACGCGTACCGCCTCAACCAGGAGGGGCGGACCCGCGGCAAGATCGTGGTGACGGTGGACTGGGACGGCTGAGCGGTCCCGGAGGCCCGAGGGGGCCGGCCGGGCTCAGAACAGCATCGCCGCCGCGAACACCGCCAGCGCCACCGTGCACAGCGTCGCCGTCAGCGCGCCGCGCGGCGCGAGCGGCTCCGGCCGCGCCACCCCCATGCGCAGCATCCGGCGGTGGGCCACCACCAGGAGCCCCAGCCAGGCCAGCGCGCTCAGCGCCACCGCGATCAGCGAGGCCGGGGCCGCCCCGCCGTGCAGCGCCTGCCGCACCGCGAGCAGCGCGACGACCGTGGCGGTCAGCGTCGTGCGCCGCCAGGCCAGCCGCGTCCGCTCGGGCTGCAGCCCGGGGTCCCGGTCCACCGTCGCCGTCACACGCCCTCCCAGCCGAAGAGGACCACCACCACCATCGCCACGGCGACGACGGCGACCACCAGACTCAGCAGGGTCGGGAACCGGGACGCCGGCAGGTCCTCGCCCCGCCGCATCGCCCGCTCGCACCGCGCCCAGTGGTTGACCGCCCGCAGTGCGCAGAGCACCCCGGCGGCCAGCAGCCCGAGCGCGAGCCCGGCCCGGACGCCCCACGCCAGCTCCGGCAGGAACTGATCGACGGCGAAACCCCCGCCGATCAGGGCCAGAGCCGTCCGGATCCAGGCGAGGAACGTCCGCTCGTTGGCCAGCGAGAACCGGTAGTCGGGGGTGTCCCCCTCCTCCCGGATCCGCTGCGGCGCGAACCACAGCCGTACGCTCTGCGCGATCTTGTTCACACGGGCAGCCTAGGGCCTCTCGTCTGGATCATGTCGGGCTCGCGGGGTCCGGCACGCGCACCTGCGGCGTTGTCGTCAGTCGCCAATGCTCCGCAGTGACTCCCTCCTCCGCCTTGCATCCGCACGCACCGGATCCCGCTCCCTGATCCGACCTGATCCAAACGAAAGACCCTGGGCGGTGTGTGCGGCGATCAGGCGGACCGGTACCGCTCCAGCCGCCGGTACGCCTCCACCCCGTCGGGCACCCAGGACCACTCACCGAGCCGCCGCTCCAGCTCCGTGTCGTCCAGGAAGGTGTGCCAGGCGACCTCCTCGGCCTGCGGGGCCACCGGCAGCTCGCACCGCACCTGGTAGACGGCGGACCACCAGGTGTGCTCGGCGCCGGTGTAGAGGAACCGGAACAGCGGCTCGGGCTTCGGCAGACCCGATACGCCCAGTTCCTCCTCCGCCTCGCGCAGCGCCGCCTCGTCGTAGGACTCGCCGGCGCCCACGACCCCGCCGACGAACATGTCGTAGCGGGAGGGGAAGACCAGCTTCGTGGGCGTACGCCGATGGACGAAGATCCGCCCGTCCGCGTCGCGCGCCTCGATGAACACGCAGCGGTGGCGCAGTCCCCGCGCGGTCGCCTCGCCACGCGAAGCCTGCCCGATGACCTCGTCGTTCTCGTCGACGATGTCCAGAATCTCCTCGGAGGGCGTCATGCGTCTCATCCAACAGCACCCGGACGGTTGACGTGGCCCCGGCGGGTATCCAAGATCTGACGCACGGGTAACTTGAACGTTTCTCCCGCCCCTGAGCCACCCCGACAGGATGGAACCCATGGCGTACGACGCTGATGTGATCGTGATCGGGGCAGGACTCGCCGGGCTCGTGGCCACCGCCGAACTGGTCGACGCCGGCCGTTCCGTGATCGTTCTCGACCAGGAGCCCGAGCAGTCCGTCGGCGGCCAGGCGCACTGGTCCTTCGGTGGCCTCTTCCTCGTCGACTCGCCCGAACAGCGCCGGCTGCGGATCAAGGACAGCCGGGAACTGGCCCTCCAGGACTGGTACGGCACGGCCGGCTTCGACCGCGAGGCGGAGGACCGCTGGCCGCGGAAGTGGGCCGAGGCGTACGTCGACTTCGCCGCCGGTGAGAAACGCTCCTGGCTGCACCAGCAGGGGCTGCGCGTCTTCCCGGTCGTCGGCTGGGCGGAACGCGGCGGCTACGACGCGACGGGCCACGGCAACTCCGTACCCCGCTTCCACATCACCTGGGGCACCGGCCCCGGCGTCGTCGCCCCCTTCGAACGGCGGGTCCGCGAGGGCGTCGCCAAGGGGCTCGTCCAGCTGAGGTTCCGCCACCGCGTCACCGGCCTCGCCCGCACCGCCGGGGCGCTCGACACGGTCACCGGCGGGATCCTGGAGCCCAGCGCGGCCGAGCGCGGCACCGCGAGCAGCCGGGAGGCCACCGACACCTTCGAGCTGAGGGCCCAGGCGGTGATCGTCACCTCCGGCGGCATCGGCGGCAACCACGACCTGGTCCGCTCCCAGTGGCCCGAGCGTCTCGGCACCCCGCCCGAGAAGATGCTGTCCGGGGTGCCCGCGCACGTCGACGGGCTGATGCTCGGCATCGCCGAGAAGGCGGGCGCTCACCACATCAACCGCGACCGGATGTGGCACTACACCGAGGGCATCGAGAACTGGAACCCGATCTGGGCCAAGCACGGCATCCGGATCCTGCCCGGCCCCTCGTCCCTCTGGCTGGACGCGCGCGGCAAGCGGCTGCCGGTCCCGCTCTTCCCGGGCTTCGACACGCTCGGCACCCTCGAACACATCATGGGCTCCGGCCACGGCTACACCTGGTTCGTGCTCAACCAGCGGATCATCGGCAAGGAGTTCGCGCTCTCCGGCTCCGAGCAGAACCCGGACCTGACCGGCAAGTCGGTCCGCGACGTGATCGGCCGGGCCCGCGCGGACGTGCCCGCGCCGGTCAGGGCGTTCATGGACCACGGCGTCGACTTCGTCGTGGAGAAGGATCTCGACGCACTCGTCCGGGGCATGAACGCGGTGACGGGCGACGGCCTGATCGACGCGGCCGACCTGCGCCGCGAGATCACCGCACGCGACCGGGAGATCGCCAACCCGTTCACCAAGGACCTCCAGGTCACCGCGATCCACGGGGCCCGCGCCTACCTGGGCGACCGCCTGATCCGCACCGCGAAGCCGCACCGGATCCTGGACCCGGCGGCAGGCCCGCTGATCGCCGTCCGCCTCAACATCCTCACCCGCAAGTCCCTGGGCGGCCTGGAGACCGACCTGTCCTCCCGCGTCCTGACCGCCGAGGGCACCCCCCTCCCCGGCCTGTACGCGGCGGGCGAGGCGGCCGGCTTCGGCGGCGGCGGAGTCCACGGCTACCGCTCCCTGGAGGGCACGTTCCTGGGCGGCTGCATCTTCTCGGGCCGAGCGGCGGGCCGGGCCGCGGCGGAAGCGACGGCGTAACGGCCCCGGCCGGGTGAGAACAAGCCCCTCCGGCGACTGAGGAGCGGGGCCCGGGGCGGAGCCCTGGCAGTCAGTCCAGCCGTTCGACCACCCGAAACCGTTCAGCCACAATCATCGTCCCGTCGTTCACCGTGAACGACGGATCCCCCATCGCCTCCCGCATCTCCGCCCCGTGCCAGAACGCCTCATGACCCGCCCGCCACTCCGCCACCGAGGCGTATCCCTCACCCTCGTCCAGCGCGTGCTGCAGATCGACGGCCCCCAGCGGCAGCACCCGTACCTCGGTCACCTCGATGACGGCGACCTCCCGGCCGTCCGAGTCGATCAGCGCGGAGCGTTCGCCCACCGGGGGCAATTCCTCCTGCTCCAGCTCGTATTCGCACAGCAACCCGGTCGTGGACACCTTCTCGCCGGAGAGGACCGCCGCCACCAGCTGATCGCGCAACGGCCCGGGAAAGGCGAGGAGGAAGGGGCTGAGGGGTTCGCGAGGTTCCATGCCCTCAGTGTGTCAGGCGTCACCCCGGCCCACCCTTCACGTCCGCACGCTGCGCCGATGCCCCCGGCGGTTCGACCAGTTCAAGCCAACTGACCGGAAAGCCGGAGCGGTTGCCGGACAGCGCCCCTTGACGTGGAGCATGGCCTGCCGGTTTGCTGTGCGCGATCATCTGCTCGCACACCGCATCGAAAGAAGCCTGCGGCATGCCCCCGCCTCCGCCGCCCCTGGGCCGCTCCCGCCGTCGGGGCAGCCGCTCGGACCACGTGTTCGACCCGGCCCTCGACGACGACGAACTCATCGCCGTACGCGGCCGGTTCACTCAGGGGAGGTGGACCGAGGCCCGCACCCTGCTGGTGGCGACGGGGCGGGACTGGGACCGCCGCGGACATCGATGTCTGGCCCTCGCCGAGACCTCGTCCGCCGTGGACTGGGCCGGCGACTGGCTGCTCGTCGAACCCGAGAGCGCCGACGCCGCCACCCTGCTCGGCTGCGCCCGGGTCGCCCGCGCGCTGCGGCCCAAGGCCAAGCCGAATGACGCCGCCCGCGCCCGGGAAGCCTGCCTGGCCGCCGCCCGCCTCACCCCCGACGACCCCACCCCCTGGCTCGCGCTGCTCCTCCTGGACCGGGGCCGCGACGACGGCGCGGACGAGACCGGCCGGCTCTTCGAGGAGGTGCGCTCCCGCCATCCGGACCACCATCACGCCCACCACGTGATGGCCGCCCTGCTGGCCGAGAGCAATCCCGCCAGCGGCCACGATCCCCTCCACGAGGTGTACGACTTCGCCGCCTGGGCCGCCGAACTGGCCCCCGCCGACTCCCCGCTGGCCGTGCTCCCGGTCGTCGCCCACGCCGAGCGCTACCGCGTCCTGGTCGCCGCCGGCATCGAGCCCGACGACCCGGCCGCCTCCGGGCACTGGTCCGGACGCCGGGCCCGCCAGGTGATGAAGACCGCCTTCGACTGGTGGCTGGAATGGGAGCGCGAGGACCACCCGCGCCACCGCCTCGACCTGAACTTCCTGGCACACGCCAAGGTCTGCGAGGGCCGGCCCGCCGAGGCCGCCGCCCTCTTCCACCGCATCGGGCCGTACGCCACCGCCGCGCCCTGGTCGTATTCCGGCCGGGAGCCCCACGCCGCGTTCACCGCCGCGCGTGCCTACGCGCTCGGCACCCCGTGAAGCACGAAGCGAAGCACGAAGGGCACCACCCCACCTCGCCCACCACGAAGAAGGGACCAACCCCGCCATGTCGACCGGCAGTTCAACTTCCAGTGAGACCGGCACCACGAGGGGAACGGCCGATACCGGCGGGATCAACACCTACAAGGGCGAGGAACGCGCCCTGCGCGCGAACCGGCTCGGCACCCCCGGCCTCCTGCTGTCGGTGGTCGCGGCCAGCGCCCCCCTGATGGTGGTCGCCGGGGTGATGCCCACGGTCTTCGGTGTGATGGGCATCGTCGGCCAGCCACTGCTCTACATCATCCTCGGCGTCGTCCTGATGCTGTTCGGCGTCGGGTACGCGGAGATGAGCCGGCACGTCCACAACGCCGGCGCGTTCTACGCGTACATCGCCCGCGGGCTCGGCCCGACCGCCGGCGCCGGCGCCTCGCTCGTGGCGCTGGTGGCGTACAGTGCGATGCAGGTCGGCATCTACGGGATCCTCGGCTTCGAGGTCTCCGGCATCTTCGCCGCGTACCTCGACATCGAGCTGGCGTGGTGGATACCGGCCCTGGTCGCGGCGGCCGTCGTCGGCGTCCTCGGCTGGCTGAAGATCGACCTCAACGCCAAGGTGCTCGGCGTCCTGCTGGTCATCGAGTGCGCCCTCGTCGTGATCTTCGACATCGCCGCCGTGAGCAAGCCGGGCCCCGAGGGCCTGTCGCTGCACGCTTTCAACCTTGAGACCCTCACCGGCGCCGGGCTCGGCACCGCGCTCTGCTTCTGCATCGCCGCTTTCGTCGGCTTCGAGCAGGCCCCGGTGTACGCGGAGGAGACCAGCCGCCCGCAGATCGTGGTGTCCCGCGTGATGTTCCTCGCGGTGGGCTATGCCGCCCTGTTCCTGGCGGTCAGCTCCTGGGCGCTCACCGTCGCCGCCGGCCCCGGGTCCATCGCCGACACCTCCCTCAAGGAGGGCCCCGGCATGCTGTTCGGCCTCACCGAGGAGCGGCTCGGCTCCACCTTCACCGACATCCTGCACGTCCTCTTCGTCACCGGGATGTTCGCCGCGCTCCTCAGCTTCCACAACGTGGTGGCCCGCTACGCGTTCGCGATGGGCCGCGAGGGGCTGCTGCCCGCCCGCTTCGGCCGCACCAACCGGGCGAGCGGCGCCCCCGGCACCGGATCCCTGCTCCAGACCGCGGTCTCCGTCGTGATCGTGCTGGCCTTCGCACTCACCGACGACAACCCGGTCGGCGACCCCACGGCCCCCGTCCTGCGGCTGTTCACCTGGATGGGCAACGTCGGGGCGCTCGGCATCATCCTGCTGATGGCCGCCGCCTCATTCGCCGTCATCGCCTTCTTCGTCAAGCGCGGCGCGGGCCGCGCGCAGGCCCCTCGCCTGGTCGCCTCCGCCCTCGCCGGGCTCGCGCTCCTGTCGATCGCCGTCTTCACCGTCCGCGACTTCGACGTCCTCGTCGGCTCGGGCTCCGGCTCGGCCCTCAACTGGCTGCTGCCGGGCGTGATCATCCTCGCGCTCGTCGGCGGCCTCGTGTACGGGGCGGTGCTGCGCTCGGTCAAGCCCGAGGTGCACGCCCGGATCGGCCTCGGCAACGAGGCGTTCCAGCTGGAGAAGGCGGCCGAGAGCGAGTCGGTCCGCCGCTGACCGCTCCCCGAGGGGGCCGCGAGGTCTTACCGAACGATGACGGGCATCCGCATTCCCTGGTGATCAGGGGCGTGCGGGTGCTCGAATGAACGGGTGGACAACCGCCCGACCGATACCGAAGGCGCCCCCGTGGGCCGCCGCCTCGTCCTGTCCGTGCTGGGACTGGGCGCCGCCGCCGTCGCGGGCGCGCCGCTGCTCCAGCGAGGACTGGAGAGCGGCCTCGGAGCGCTCGCCGACAAGGACCCGACCGGGCTGACCGGGCTGCTGCCCAACGGTGGCGGGTTCCGGTACTACTCCGTCGCCTCCTCCGTACCGAAGAAGGGCCCCGCCGACTACCGTCTCACCGTCGGCGGACTCGTCGACCGCCCCTCCACGTACACCCTGTCCGATCTGCGGGCCCTGCCGCAGACCCGGATGGTCCGGGACGTCCAGTGCGTCACCGGCTGGCGCGTCCCCGACACTCCCTTCGAGGGCGTCAGACTCTCCGAGATCCTCGACGCGGCCGGGGTGCGCCCCGGCGCGAAGGCCGTCCGCTTCACGTGCTTCGACGGCGTCTACAGCGAGAGCCTCACCCTCGACCAGGCCCGCCGTCCCGACGTGCTGGTCGCCCTGCGGATGCGGGACCGGGGCCTGACCCACGCGCACGGCGGTCCCGTCCGCCTGTACGTCGCCCCGATGTACTTCTACAAGTCGGCGAAATGGCTCTCCGGGATCACCGTCACCGACGCGGTCCGCCCCGGCTACTGGGAGGAGCTCGGCTATGACGTCGACGCCTGGGTGGGACGGTCCAACGGCCGCGATGACACCCCCACCGTCTGAACCGGCCCCCCGGGTGCACCGGTTCGGCCCGGCGCAGCGCTGGGTGCACCGGACGACGTCCTGGCTCGTGCTCCTCTGCGTGGCGACCGCGGCCTGCCTGTACGTGCCCCAGCTGGCCGAACTCGTCGGCCGCCGCCGGCTCGTGGTGACCGTCCACGAGTGGTCGGGCCTGCTCGTCCCCGTACCGCTGCTGCTCGGCCTGGCCTCCCGAGAGCTGCGCGTCGACCTGACCCGGCTCAACCGGTTCGGGCCGCACGACCGGCACTGGCTGCGGGCGGTGCGCCGCCGTGACCACCGGGCCTCGGCACGGCCCGCGGGCAAGTTCAACGCGGGCCAGAAGCTCTACGCGTCGTGGATCGCCGGGGCGCTCCTGGTGATGCTCGGCACCGGGCTGCTGATGTGGTTCACCTCGCTCGCGCCCCTGGTGGTGCGCACGGGAGCCACCTTCGTCCACGACTGGCTGGCGCTCGCCATCGGCGTCGTGCTGGCCGGTCACCTCGCGATGGCGTACGCCGATCCCGAGGCGCGGCGCGGCATGCGGACGGGGTCGGTCGGCCCCCACTGGGCGCGGACGGAACACCGGCTGTGGCAGCCGGAAGGGGGCCGGTCCCCCGCACCCTCCCGGGCGGGCGACCGTCCCCCCGGGGAGTCCGGAACGTAGGGCCTCTCGTTTGGATCATGCCGGGCTCGCGGGGTCCGGCATGATCCGAACGAGAGGCCCGACCGTCGCGCGCTACAGCAACAGCGACAGCAGCAGGATGAAGGCCATGGCCACCACGGAGATGATCGTCTCCATCACCGACCAGGTCTTCACCGTCTGGCCGACGTCCATGCCGAAGTACTCCTTCACCAGCCAGAACCCGGCGTCGTTCACATGACTGAAGAAGAGCGAACCGGCGCCCACGGCCAGCACCAGCAGGGCCGCGTGCGAGGTCGACATGTCGGCGGCCAGCGGGGCGACCAGCCCGGCGGCCGAGATGGTGGCGACCGTGGCCGAGCCGGTGGCGAGGCGGATCGCGACGGCGATCAGCCAGCCCAGCAGCAGGGCCGGTATCGACCAGTTCTCGGAGAACTCCAGGACCATCCGGCCCACCCCGGCGTCGATCAGCGTCTGCTTGAAGCCGCCGCCCGCGCCGACGATCAGCAGGATCCCGGCGATCGGGGCGAGGGACTTCTCCACGGTGCCGGCGAGCCGGTCCCTGGTGAACCCGGCGGCCCGGCCGAGCGTGAACATCCCTACGAGGACGGCCGCGAGCAGGGCGATCAGCGGCGAGCCGACGACCGCGGTGACCTTCTGGAGACCGTTCCCGGGGTTGTCGACCACGATCTCGACGAGCGCGTTGAGCAGCATCAGGACGACCGGCAGCAGGATGGTCGCCAGGGTCGCGCCGAAGCTCGGGCGGCGGTCCAGGTCCTCGGAGGGGCGCTGCGGGATCATGTTCTCCGGCGGCTTGATGTCCACCCAGCGCGCGGCGTAGCGGGAGAACACCGGACCGGCGATGATCACCGTCGGGATGGCGACCAGCACACCGAGCGCCAGCGTCACCCCGAGATTGGCGTCCAGGGCGTCGATCGCGACCAGCGGGCCGGGGTGCGGCGGGATCAGCCCGTGCATCACGGAGAGCCCGGCCAGCGCCGGGATCCCGATCCGCATCAGGGAGTAGTTGCCGCGCTTGGCGACGAGCAGCACGACCGGGATCATCAGCACGATCCCGACCTCGAAGAACAGCGGCAGACCGATGATCGAGGCGATCAGGACCATCGCCCAGGGCATCACCCGGCCACTCGCCTTCGCGAGGATGGTGTCGACGACCTGGTCCGCCCCGCCCGAGTCGGCGAGCAGTTTGCCGAGGATCGCGCCGAGCGCGATCAGGACGCCCACACCCGCGACGGTGGAGCCGAGGCCCGCGGTGAAGCTGAGAATCGTGTCGGCCGGGGCGGCTCCCGCGAAGGAGCCGAGCGCCAGCGAACCGATGGTCAGCGCCAGGAACGCGTGCATCTTGAGCTTGGTGATGAGGAGAACGATGACGGCGATGCCCGCCAGGACGGCGATGCCCAACTGAGCGTTGCCTGCCGAGGTGATCGGTTCGGCGGCGTCCGCTGCCAGCATCTCGACGCTGAGACTGGTCACGGTGATGGTCCTTAACTGTCGAGCCGGCGCAGCGCGGCGACGGCTCGCCGGGTGATTTCCTCAGGGGTGCCGGACACGTCGACGCTCACCCCGGCCTCGTTGGCCCGGAGCGGCTGCAGCGTCGCGAACTGGGAGTCGAGCAGCGCGGTGGGCATGAAGTGGCCCTTGCGGTCCGCCATCCGCTCCTCGATCAGCGCCCGGTCACCGGTCAGATGCAGGAAGACGGCGTCCGGCGCCTCCTCCCGCAGCCGGTCCCGGTAGACGCGCTTGAGCGCGGAGCTGGAGACGACCCCGCCGAGCCCCGCCCGCCCGTGCGCCCACTCGCCGATGGCGTCCAGCCACGGCCACCGGTCGTCGTCGTCCAGGGGGGTGCCGGCCGACATCTTGGCGATGTTCGCCGGGGGATGGAAATCGTCGCCCTCGGCGTACGGAACGCCGAGTTCGGCGGCGAGCAGGGGACCGATCGTGGTCTTGCCGGTTCCTGCTACGCCCATCACCACGACGACGTGGGGGGTGCTCATGGGGGGTGCCGTGTTCATGGGGGTGTCTCGCTGTCTTCTTCGACATCGGTCCGTCGCGCTACTGAAACCTATTAGGTGTGACTTATTCAAGACCCTGTGACGTAAACGTCGTACTTTTTGTTCCGGAGGGCCGCCCCGTAGGCTTGACTCATGAGCACACAGGGCCAGGGGCTGCATACACATGTGCTGGACACCCTGGGGCTGGAGATCTCCTCCGGCCGGTTCCCGCCCGGCAGCGTCCTGCGCACCGACGAGCTCGCCCAGCGCTTCGACGTCTCCCGTACGGTCGTCCGCGAAGTGGTCCGGGTCCTGGAATCGATGCACCTGGTCGAATCCCGCCGCCGCGTCGGTGTGACCGTCCGTCCCACCGAGACCTGGAACGTCTACGACCCCCAGGTCATCCGCTGGCGCCTCGCCGGCGCCGACCGCCCCCGCCAGCTGCGCTCCCTCACCGTGCTGCGCTCCGCGATCGAACCCGTCGCCGCCGGCCTCGCCGCCCGCCACGCCACCGCCGCGCAGTGCGCCGAGCTCACCGAACGCGCCCTCGGCATGGTCGCCACCTCGCGCGGTCAGCAGCTGGAGGGCTACCTCGAACACGACATCGCCTTCCACCGGATCGTTCTCAACGCCTCAGGGAACGAGATGTTCGCCCGGCTCGGGGACGTCGTCGCCGAGGTGCTCGCGGGCCGCACCCACCACCAGGTGATGTTCGAGGACCCCGACCCGGCCGCCGTCACGCTGCACGTCCGGCTCGCCGAGGCGGTCCGCGAGGGCGACCCGGAGGCCGCCGAACGGATCACCAAGGAGATCGCGGTCGGCGCCCTGCACGAACTGGACGTCCTCGCCCCGTAGCGCTTCCGTGCCCCGCAGAGCTTCCGGGCGACGCGGCGCGGGACCCGCCTCCGAGGCGTACGGTTGTCCGCGTTCGATCTTCGCGAAAGCTCAGGAGCAGGGAGAGCACGGTTATGGCGCAGCAGGTGCAAGGGGTCATCGCACCGGGGAAGAACGAGCCGGTCAGGGTCGAGACGATCGTGATCCCGGACCCCGGTCCCGGCGAGGCCGTCGTGAAGGTCCAGGCGTGCGGCGTCTGCCACACCGACCTGCACTACAAGCAGGGCGGCATCAACGACGAGTTCCCCTTCCTCCTCGGCCACGAGGCCGCGGGCGTCGTGGAGTCGGTCGGCGAGGGCGTCACGGACGTCGCCCCCGGCGACTTCGTCATCCTCAACTGGCGTGCCGTGTGCGGCCAGTGCCGGGCCTGTCGGCGCGGCCGCCCCTGGTACTGCTTCGACACCCACAACGCGAAGCAGAGGATGACGCTGCTCGACGGCACGGAGCTGTCGCCCGCCCTCGGTATCGGCGCCTTCGCCGAGAAGACCCTCGTCGCCTCCGGCCAGTGCACCAAGGTCGACCCCGAGGTCTCCCCGGCCGTCGCCGGACTTCTCGGCTGCGGCGTCATGGCGGGCATCGGCGCCGCCATCAACACCGGCCAGGTCGGCCGCGGCGACTCCGTCGCCGTCATCGGCTGCGGCGGCGTCGGCGACGCGGCCGTCGCCGGCGCCCGGCTGGCCGGCGCGGCGAAGATCATCGCGGTCGACATCGACGACCGCAAGCTGGAGACGGCGAAGAAGATGGGCGCCACCCACACCGTCAACTCCCGCTCCACCGACCCCGTCGAGGCCATCCGCGCCCTCACCGACGGCAACGGCGCCGATGTCGTCATCGAGGCCGTCGGCCGCCCGGAGACCTACGAACAGGCCTTCTACGCCCGCGACCTGGCCGGCACGGTCGTCCTCGTCGGTGTCCCGACCCCGGACATGAAGCTCGAACTGCCGCTCCTGGACGTCTTCGGCCGCGGCGGCTCGCTCAAGTCCTCCTGGTACGGCGACTGCCTGCCCTCCCGCGACTTCCCGATGCTCGTCGACCTCCACCAGCAGGGCCGCCTGGACCTCGCCGCCTTCGTTACCGAGACCATCGGCCTGGGCGACGTCGAGCAGGCCTTCGCCCGGATGCACGACGGCGACGTCCTCCGCTCGGTGGTGGTCTTCTGATGACCGCCCGCATCGACCACCTCGTCACCTCCGGCACCTTCGCCCTCGACGGCGGTGAGTGGGACGTCGACAACAACGTCTGGATCATCGGCGACGACACCGAGGCGATCGTCGTCGACGCCGCCCACGACGCCGCCGCCATCGAGGCCGCACTCAGCGGCCGGACGCTGCGCGCCATCGTCTGCACCCACGCGCACAACGACCACATCGACGCCGCCCCCGCCCTCGCGGAAGCCACCGGCGCCCCGATCCTCCTCCACCCGGACGACCTGCCGCTCTGGCAGCGGACCCACCCGGACCGCGCCCCCGACGGCACCCTGACCGACGGCCAGGAACTGACCGTCGCCGGCACCACGCTCACGGTCCTGCACACCCCGGGCCACGCTCCCGGCGCGGTCTGCCTGTACGCCCCCGGCCTCTCCGCGGTCTTCACCGGGGACACCCTCTTCCAGGGTGGTCCCGGCGCCACCGGCCGGTCTTTCTCACATTTCCCGACGATCATCGACTCGATCCGGGACCGGCTGCTCACCCTGCCGGGCGACACGGCCGTCCGCACCGGCCACGGCGACCCCACCACCATCGGCGCGGAGGCCCCACAGCTCGACGAATGGATCAAGCGCGGCCACTGAGCGTTGCGTTACGTCACCGGTCCGGCCAGGCGGAGAGCCGCAGCCCGCTCTCGAAGCGGCGCTGCTCCCCGCCGACCGGATCGGTGAACTCCAGCACGCGAGCCAGCAACTGCAACGGCCGCGACCAGTCGTCCGGCTCCCCCTCCGCCGCCACCACCGGATACAGCGGATCGTGAACGATCGGCAGACCCAGGGCGTTCATGTGGACCCGCAGTTGATGCGTCCGCCCGGTCGCCGGCAGTAGCCGGTAACGCCCGACCCCGCCTCGGTGCTTCACCAGCTCCACGCGACTCTCGCTGTTCGCCTCGCCCGGCTCCTCCCGGGCGGCGAGCACCCCGCGTTCCTTCACGATCCGGCTCCGTACGGTCCGGGGGAGGGTGAGCTCCGGGTCGTACGGGGCCACCGCCTCGTACTCCTTGCGCACCAGCCGGTCCCGGAACAGCGTCTGGTACGCGCCCCGGTCCTCGGGCCGCACCACGAACAGGACGAGCCCCGCGGTCAGCCGGTCCAGCCGGTGCGCGGGCTGCAACGCGGGCAGCTCCAGATCCCGCCGCAGCCGGGCCACCGCGGTCTCGGTGATGTGCCGCCCCCGGGGCATGGTCGCCAGGAAGTGCGGCTTGTCCGCGACCACGAGGCGCTCGTCCCGGTACACGACCCCGACCGGGAACGGCACCGGCTCCTCGGCCGTGAAGTCCCGGTGGAACCAGAGAAACCGCCCGGCGACGTAGGGCTCATCACCCCGCACAGCGACACCGTCCGCCCCCACGAACCGCCCGGCATCGAGCATTTCCGTCACCCGGACCGCCCCGATCGCCCCGCCGAACCGAGCTACCAGATGCTCCCCCACGCATCCCCGGGCCCCGCCCGGATCCTCCGGCAACCGCACCCGCACCGCGTCGATCCCGTCCCGCTGGGGGAGCGGTGAGACGGGCGGCTTCCTGCGGCCCCTCATGGTCGTACCTCTCCGTAGCGGGCCGGTGACGCAAAAGAGCCCCACCGAAGTGGGGCTCCTACTGGTGTCCGAGGGGGGACTTGAACCCCCACGCCCGATAAAGGGCACTAGCACCTCAAGCTAGCGCGTCTGCCATTCCGCCACCCGGACAAGGTGTCTGTCTCGCGGGCCCGTGCCCGTTCCGACGAGGAAAACCATAGCAAACTTTCAGGGGTGCTCGATCACGCCCCGATGGCTGCGAAGGGTGCGCGACGGGGGGGTGCGCGGCCTTGGGTGTACGCCGTGGGCGCGGGAGGATGAGGAGGAGCACCACAGCGACAGTGGAAGGAACCAGCGTGAGCGAGAGCAGCACGGGCAAGGCCGTCACCGGCGGCAACGCCGAGAGGGAGGTCGTCGACCTCTGTCGTGACCTGATCCGGATCGACACCAGCAACTACGGCGACCACTCGGGCCCCGGTGAACGGCTCGCGGCCGAGTACGTCGCGGAGAAGCTCGCGGAGGTCGGTCTGGAGCCGCAGATCTTCGAGTCGCACCAGGGGCGGGCCTCCACCGTCGCCCGGATCGAGGGCGAGGACCCCTCCCGCCCGGCGCTCCTCATCCACGGGCACACCGACGTCGTCCCGGCCAACGCGGCGGACTGGACGCACGACCCGTTCTCCGGGGAGATCGCGGACGGCTGTGTCTGGGGCCGGGGCGCGGTCGACATGAAGGACATGGACGCGATGACCCTCGCGGTCGTCCGTGAGCGGATGCGTACCGGCCGCAAGCCCCCGCGCGACATCGTGCTCGCCTTCCTCGCGGACGAGGAGGCCGGCGGGACGTACGGGGCGCGCTACCTCGTCGACCACCACCCCGGGCTCTTCGAAGGCGTGACCGAGGCGATCAGCGAGGTCGGCGGCTTCTCCTTCACCGTCAACGAGAACCTGCGGCTGTATCTGGTGGAGACGGCCCAGAAGGGCATGCACTGGATGAAGCTGACCGTGGACGGCACCGCCGGGCACGGCTCGATGATCCACAAGGACAACGCGATCACCGAGCTGTCCGAGGCGGTGGGGCGGCTGGGACGGCACAAGTTCCCGGTGCGGGTCACCAAGACGCTGCGGCACTTCCTGGACGAGCTCTCGGACGCGCTGGGCACCGAGCTGGACCCGGAGAACATGGACGAGACGCTCGCCAAGCTCGGCGGCATCGCCAAGCTCATCGGCGCCTCCCTCCAGAACACCGCCAACCCCACGCAGCTCGGTGCGGGCTACAAGGTCAACGTCATTCCGGGCCAGGCGACCGCCCACGTCGACGGCCGCTACCTGCCGGGGTACGAGGAGGAGTTCCTGGCCGACCTGGACCGGATCCTCGGCCCCAACGTGCGGCGCGAGGACGTGCACGCGGACAAGGCGCTGGAGACCACGTTCGACGGCGCCCTGGTCGACGCCATGCAGACCGCGCTGGTCGCCGAGGACCCGATCGCCCGTGCCGTGCCGTACATGCTCTCGGCCGGCACCGACGCGAAGTCCTTCGACGACCTGGGCATCCGGGGCTTCGGCTTCGCCCCGCTGAAGCTGCCGCCTGAGCTGGACTTCGCCGGGATGTTCCACGGCGTCGACGAGCGGGTCCCGGTCGACGGTCTGCAGTTCGGCGTGCGGGTGCTCGACCGGTTCATCGACCATTCCTGACCGCCCCCTGACCGATAAGCCGTCGATTCGTCCACCTGTGCGGAGATGTCCGAACGGGTGAAACGAGCCGTTCACACGTAGCCCCGCCCCAGCCTCCTCGTTACAAGGTTTGCGGTCCGCGGCTGGGACCGCATTTCCAACTAGGAGGAATAATGATCAAGAAGGTCGTCGCAGTTGCGGCTGCTACGGGTGGCCTCGTTCTCGCGGGTGCGGGCATGGCTTCCGCCGACGCGGGCGCCCAGGGTGCTGCCATCGGCAGCCCCGGCGTGCTCTCCGGCAACGTCGTCCAGGTTCCGGTCCACGTGCCGATCAACGTGTGCGGCAACACGGTCTCCGTGATCGGTCTGCTGAACCCCGCCTTCGGCAACACCTGCGTCAACGCCTGACGTTGAACGTCAACCCGTAAGGGTTTGAGCTCGATCGGTCCCGGAGTGCACTCCATGCGCTCCGGGACCGTTCGGCATTCGGCTCCCGCACGGTCATGTCCGGGGGTTTTTCGGAAGCCAGAAGGCAGGAAACGAACCTATGCGACAGGTCACTCGTAAAGGCCTGATCACCATGGCGGCTGCGGGCGGAGTGCTCGCGCTCAGTGGTGGATACGCCCACGCCGACTCCGGGGCGGCCGGCACGGCGTCCGGCTCGCCGGGCGTGCTGTCCGGCAACTCGGTCCAGGTCCCGATCGACATCCCGGTCAACGTCTGCGGCAACTCCGTCAGCGTCGGCGGACTGCTCAACCCCACCGGTGGAAACGACTGCGGAAACGGATCAGCAGAATCTGACGGCTCGGCCGACCGCTCGGCCGCTCCCGAGACCCGCTCGGTCCCCGGCGACACCGGCAACGACGCCCAGGCCGGCGACACCACCGCCTCGGACCGGCGCTCCGGCGCCTCGGACCGGCACTCCGAGCCCGGTGCCGGCCGTCACCGGGCCCCGGGCGGCGGCGCCACGGCCGAAGGGACCGCCCAGGGCTCGCCCGGCATCCTCTCCGGCAACTTGATCCAGGCACCGATCGACATCCCCGTGAACCTCTGCGGGAACAGCGTCACCATCGGCGGACTGCTGAACCCCGCCTTCGGCAACAGCTGCTCCAACGACGCCGAGGTTCCGCCCCCGCCGCCAGAGGAGCCCGAGGTTCCCCCGGTCACGCCGGAGACGCCGGTCAACGAGAAGCCCGAGCCGAACGCTCCCGAGACCCAGCACTTCCCCCAGGAGCAACTCGCACAGACCGGTGGTGGCGGGCTCGAACTGCTCATCCCGGCCAGCGCCGGTCTGCTGCTCGCCGGTGCGGGATCGGTTCTCTACCGCCGCTCGCGCAGCGCCGCCTGACCCGGGGCGCGCACAGCACGGCACACCCCACGTAGGGAGCGGGCCCCGCGACTGCGGGGCCCGCTCCATGTCACCAGGTGGCCCGTAGCTGACGGATGATCCGTCGGCGCAGCCGCACCCTGCGGCTGCCGTCCCTGCGGAGCGTCAGGCGGTCCAGTTCCCAGTGTCCGTACTCGGCGTGGTCGGTCAGGAGTCGGGCCGCTTCCCTGCGGGAGACCCCGCGCGGCACGTACACGTCGACGAATTCGTATTCCGGCATCGCATCTATTGTGCGGGCAGTGCCCCGGTACGGATAGCGTCTGCACTATGTCTGATGCTGCGCAGCCCACCGCTGCCGAGGTACGTGCCGCCGCCGAAGCGGTCAAAGCCGCGATCGACCGTCACCTCGACGCGGTCGAACGCCGTACCGGGGACGACGACCCCGCCGTCTACGACGCGTTCAACGCCCTTGCCGCTGCCGCCGAGGTCTACGACGAGCTCCTCTACGACCGCTACGACGAAGTCACCCCCTTCGAGATCCCCGGCGCGGACGACTCCCTGCCGCCCTACGCCGGTCCCGCGGAGCCCAGCGCGCTCAGTGTCCTGATCCGGCGCGACTACGTGGTCGCGGAGCCCCCGCGGCTGCTCGCACAGGCCCAGCGCCTCGCCGACCTCGACGTGGGTCCGGGCGACGGCCCGGACGCGGCCCCGGTGGTCGGCACCAGCGTCCACGCCGCGCTCGGTGTGCTCTTCGGCGAGTACGAACCGGACGAGATCGCCTCCCGGCACAAGGAGTTCGGCCTGGAGGAGGGCGACTCCACCCTGTGGGTCTCGGCCGGGGAAGCGCCGCCGGAGCCGGGGGAGTGGCTCGGCGCCCCGTTCGAGGACGCCGACCCCGAACTCGTGGTCTGCCGCTTCGACGTCAGCGCGGTCTTCGACGAGGAGGACGAGTCGGACGAGGACTTCGCCGGCCCCGCGGTGGGCGGCCTCTGACCTCTGACCTCTCCTTCCTTCTTTCTCCCGCACCGGACGTGACGGTGGGGCCTCGGTGCACCGTGCACCGAGGCCCCACCGCTGTCCGGATCAGCTCACCCACTCATCCGCTCAGGAAGCCGCGTCGGGCGTCGGGAGCGCCTCCAGCAGCGGGCGCAGCCGGGTCGTCCGCTCCTGGGCCGGGACCTGCGCCACCGCGTGCGGGAGCGCCTGGTCCACCCCGTGGACCACGGAGAGATGCCGCTCGCCCCGGCCGAACGCGGTGTACACCCACGGCCGGCTGAGTCCCTGCGCGGCGTCGCCCGGCAGCACCACGACCACGGCGGGCCAGCGCATCCCGGCCGCCTGATGGGCGCTGAGGGCCCAGCCGTGCCGCACCGACGCCTCCACCCGCTCCTGCGGTACGACGACGGGGACGCCTCCGCAGTCCAGCCGCAGCCCCTCGGCGTCGGCCGAGCGCACCACCCCGGGCACCGCACGGCCGGGCGCGGGCACATGGACCACGCGGTCGCCCGGATCGAATCCTCCGAACCGCCCCGGGCCCGGGTTGAGCCGCTGCTTCAGCGCCTCGTTCAGCGCCCTGGTCCCGGCGGCCCCGCCGTGGCCCACGGTGATCACCTGGGTCTCCTCGGCGGGGATGCCGAACGCCCGGGGCACCGAGTCGGCGACCAGCTGCACGGTGCGGTGGACCGCCTCGCCCGCGTCGCGGACCGGGACGATCACCACCTCCTTGCCCGGGGCGTCGACCTGGTTCAGCTCGCCGATGCCGATGCCGGAGACCAGCTCGCCGATCGGCCCCGGGTCCGGGGTGCGGGAGACGACCTGCGGACACGCGCGGGCGGCCAGCACATCGGCGAACACCCGCCCGGCCCCCGCCGAGCCCAGCACGCCCGGGTCGCCGCTCAGCACCAGTCGGGTGCCGTCGGCCAGCGCCTCGACCAGGACCGCCGCACCCTCCACGTCCAGCTGCGGGGCGTCCAGCACGACCAGCAGGTCCAGGGCGAGCGCCCCGTCCTCGTCCCGGCCGGGGCCCTGCGCGCCGGACAGCAGGCCAGCCAGGGTGACCGCCGTGTCCGGATCGCCGGTGGCCGCCG
>NZ_NEUE01000194.1 GCF_002910905.1 Streptomyces sp. SM11
CGGTCGCCCGGTGGTCGGCGATCGGCCCGTACCGCCTGCTGACCGCCCTCCCGGGCACCGGCGACGACCCCGGGGACCCGGCGGTCGCCTCGCTGCTGACCCCACTGCACCGGGAGCTGGCGCACACCGCCGAGGTGTTCCTGGACTGCGCGGGCCAGGCGAGCCGGACGGCCGCCGCCCTGGGCATCCACCGCCAGACGCTGTACTACCGGCTCTCCCGCATCCAGCAGATCACCGGCCTGGACCTGAACGACGGCGAGGACCGGCTGCTGCTGCACATGGCGGTGAAGCGGGCCCGGTTGTAGGGGCGCTCCGCGGGCCCGTCACTTGCCGAAGCGGCGTTCCCGGTTCGCGTACGAGCGCAGCGCGCGCAGGAAGTCCACGTGCCGGAAGGCCGGCCAGTAGCAGTCCACCCAGTGCATCTCGGCGTACGCGGACTGCCAGAGCAGAAAGCCGGACAGCCGCTGCTCCCCGGAGGTGCGGATGATGAAGTCGGTGTGGTCGGCCACGGGTGAGTAGAGGTGCCGGGAGATGTCGTCGATCCCGAACCGGGCGACCAGTTCGGCCGGATCACCGCCGGCCGCGATGTGCTCCTCGAAGGCGCTCTTCACGGCGTCGACGATCTCGCGCCGGCCGCCGTAGCCGACCGCCACGTCCACCTTGAGGCCGCCGCGCCCGGTCGTGGCGGCGGTGGCCTCCTTGAACACCCGGGCGCTGGCGCCGGGCAGCATGTCGAGCGAGCCGATCGCCCGGACCTCCCAGTCCCGGCCCTCGGCGGTGATGTCCCGGACGGTCTCCTCGATGACCTCGATCAGCGGGCCGAGCTCCTCGGCGGGGCGGCCCAGGTTGTCGTCGGAGAGCATGAAGAGGGTCACGTGCTCGATCCCGGCGGCCGTGCACCAGCCCAGGAACGTGGTCACCTTGGCGCCGCCCGCCCGGTAGCCCTCCCGGACGTCCGCGTGCCCGGCCTGCCGGGCCCAGCGCCGGTTGCCGTCGACCATGATCCCGACGTGCTGGGGGCGCGGCAGGCCCACCAGGGTGGCGGCGAGCCGACGCTCGTACACCGCTTCGATCGGCCGCCGGAGGAACAGGGGGAGCAGCTTCATGAACCCTCTCCATCACGGGACGGCTGATGTCGAAGGACCTTATCAGCGGCTCCGGCCACCTCGGACCGGGTCCGAGCGGGCCTCACAACGGCCCGTCCCCGTCCTCCGGTTCGGTGACCGGACCGTCACCGACCAGGGCGGCCGGCACCAGCGGCGCGTCCCGTCGCTGTGCCCCACGGCCAGGGCGATCCACCGGCCACCGGGGACGACCGGGTCCCAGACCACCAGGTCTCCGTACAGATCCGCGGCGAACAGCGCCTCGAACAGCGGCTCCACGGGCGCCCCGGCCTCCCACCGCAGCGGCGCCACGTGCAGCCGCACCGGCCGGTGCGGGCCCCAGCCGGCCGTCCAACACTCCTGCCAGCACCGCCAGATGGCCCTCGGCGGCCTCCACGGCGTCGTTCCACTCGGGGGCGTACACCCCGGTGAGGGAGTGGCCCTCCCGGAGCGGCACGATCCGGAAGCCCGCCCCGACGGTGGCCGTCCACTCGCCGGTGTCCGGGTCGCCGCCGGCGGCGGTGGGGCCCACGGCCGGTACGGGAGCGGTGAGGAGCCCGGTCACCTCGGCCGCCGTGCGCTCCGCGTCGAAGGTCTCGCCCGCCCGGCAGGTCACAGGACCGCCCGGTCCATCGGACGGGGCAGCGGGGCCAGCGCCCCTGCCTCGCGCAGCCGCCCGTACACCCGGACCACCGTCGCACTGTCGCCCGGAGCCGCGATGCTCAGCAACTCCCCGCCGCCGGGATGGGGTTCACGGACCGCCCCCAGGTCGTCGGGGACGAGGGCGGCGCGGGCCGGGGAGAGGTAGCCGGTCCGGCCGACCACCGGGTCACCGACGGCGTACCCGGCGTCGTCCTCCAGCGCGTCCAGCACGTCGTCGTCGCTCACATCGCCGAAGTCCGGTTCCCACACCCGGGCGACGAGGGACAGGAGCGCCTCCTCGGGGACCACGGCCCCGTCCGGAGCGTGCAGGACGATCGCGAGCGACTGGAGCAGGAACTCCGGTGCTCCCTCGGCCAGTCCGCTGACCTCCGCCTCCCAGCCGCGCGCCCCGGTGCCGACGAGCCGCAACCCCGTGCCGGTGAGGTCCGACCAGTCGGCCGCGCTCCGGGCGGTGCGGACCACACCGAGCAGGGTGTTCCTGTCGGCGGTGAAGGCGGTGGCGGGGCCGTTGCCGTGGACCTGGCTCCAGACGTCGGCCGCCTGCGGGACCAGCTCGGCGAGCCCGTCGAGGGTCCGCCGCCACCGGTCGGCCAGCGCCTCGGCCGACTCCGTCCGGGGGCCCCAGAAACCCCGCACCACACGTCGCATGCCCGTCTCTCCTCCGTCGGCCGGCCCGCTGCACGCGGCTCTCCCGGCCGGGCGGCGGCCGGGATCACCACGCGGCCGACGGACGCCTTGCCCCAGTCCCGGATCGCGTCCGGGAAGTCGGCGTCCGCCCACATGTCGCCCACGCCCGAGGAGTCCCTCATCCACTGGTCGCCGAGCTGCTTGCCGTAGTCGGCGAGGCCCGACCAGGTCTCCGGCTTGAACAGGTCGATGATCCCGGTGATGTCGCCCCGGATCCCGTCGACCACGAGGCCCTTGGCAACCTGCGTCGTACGGTCCCAGACGCAGCCGAAGAAGCCCCAGCCGCCGCAGTCCTCCCGCTCCTCGGCCTGCTCGCCGCCTCCCTCGCCCTCACCGTCGTCGGACGCCTGTACGTCGTAGGCGGCCTCGGGCTCCTCGTTGTCCTCGGGGAAGGTGTCCTCACCGGTGCCGGGGCGGCCGATGTCGTCGGGGTCTTCCGTGCCGCTGCCGGTCGTGGTCGAGCCATCGGTGCTTCCCGAGCCCTCGGTACCTCCGGTGCCGCCCGGGTCTCCGGTGGAGCCTGTACCTCCCGTACCGCCGGTGGCGTCACCGCCGGCGGCCCCGTCCGTAGACCCTCCGGTGACGCCGCCCGTGGTCGTCGAACGGCCGTAGGCGCCCCCGACGCCCATGAGTGACATGACAACCGGTCACCCCAGGGTCGGGGACCCGCTCGCTTCGTGGGCCCCAGGACCCGACCCCGGGCCCACCTGGGCGGGTTGCCCGGGACGCGGAAAAGCAACGTACCCGGCGGCGGGGCCGCTCGTACGGAACGAGCGGGCCTGCTACCGGGTACGGAGCGGGGGCGTGCGGCTGTGCGTGAGCGTCAGTCGGCGAGCTTCACCAACGTGCCGGCATCAGTCGGCGAGGTTCACCGAGCGGGCCGAGGACGCGCCGATCTCCTCGGCGATCTCGGTCAGCACCGACTGCGGGACGGTGTCGTCGACGGTGAGGACGACGAGCGCCTCGCCGCCCACGGCGGCCCGGGACACCTGCATGCCCGCGATGTTCAGCCCGCCCTCGCCGAGGATCTTGCCGACCGCGCCGACCACACCGGGACGGTCCTGGTAGCGCAGGACGACCATGTGGTCGGCGAGCGCCAGATCGACGTCGTGCTCGCCGATGGCGACGATCTTCTGGAGGTTCTTCGGACCCGCCAGCGTGCCGGAGACCGCGACCTCCTGGCCGTCGGAGAGCGTGCCGCGCACGGTGACCACGTTGCGGTGGTCGGGCGACTCGGAGCTCGTGGTGAGGCGGACCTCGACACCGCGCTCCTGCGCGAACAGCGGGGCGTTGACGTAGCTGACGGTCTCGTCGACGACATCCTCGAAGACGCCCTTGAGCGCGGAGAGCTCCAGCACCTTGACGTCGTGCTGGGTGATCTCGCCGTACACCTCGACGTCGAGCCGGGCCGCGACCTCGCCCGCGAGCGCGGTGAAGATCCGGCCGAGCTTCTCCGCGAGCGGCAGACCGGGGCGCACGTCCTCGGCGATGACGCCGCCCTGGACGTTGACCGCGTCCGGGACCAGCTCGCCGGCGAGCGCGAGGCGGACGGACTTGGCGACCGCGATGCCCGCCTTCTCCTGCGCCTCGTCGGTGGAGGCGCCGAGGTGCGGGGTGCAGACGACCTGGTCGAACTGGAACAGCGGGGAGTCCGTGCAGGGCTCCTTCGCGTACACATCGAGGCCGGCGCCCGCGACGCGGCCCTCCTTGAGCGCGGAGTACAGCGCCTCCTCGTCGACGATCCCGCCGCGCGCGGCGTTGACGATGCGCACCGAGGGCTTCACCTTGTGCAGCGCCTCGTCACCGATCAGACCGAGGGTCTCGGGGGTCTTGGGCAGGTGCACCGTGATGAAGTCGGCGACCTCCAGCAGCTCGTCCAGGCTGAGGAGTTTGACGCCCATCTGCGCGGCGCGGGCCGGCTGGACGTAGGGGTCGTAGGCGACGATCTTCATGCCGAAGGCCGACATGCGCTGGGCGACCAGGACGCCGATGCGGCCGAGACCGACGACGCCGAGGACCTTCTCGCTGAGCTCGACCCCGGTGTACTTGGAGCGCTTCCACTCGCCGTTCTTGAGCGCGGTGTTGGCCTGCGGGATGTTGCGCGCGGTGGCCACCAGCAGGCCGCAGGCCAGCTCGGCGGCGGTGACGATGTTCGAGGTCGGGGCGTTGACGACCATCACGCCGGCCTTGGTGGCGGAGGAGACGTCGACGTTGTCCAGACCGACGCCCGCGCGGGCCACGACCCGGAGCTTCTTGGCGGCGGCGACGGCCTCTGCGTCGACCTTGGTGGCGGAGCGCACCAGGATGGCGTCGACGTCGGCGATCGCGGGGAGCAGCTCGGCGCGGTCCGCGCCGTTGCAGTGCCGGATCTCGAAATCCGGACCCAGAGCGTCGACCGTTGCGGGCGACAGCTCTTCAGCGATGAGTACGACAGGTTTCGAGCTCACGTGAGTCCTCACAAGTCCAGTGCGGACGGCCGTCCCGACGGCCGCAGGCGGTGGAGGGGCTAGCCGCGTGGTAGACGCACGACACTGTGGGCCCTGACGCGTGTATGTGTTGAGAAGTGTAGTCCTGCGACGGGCCACTTACTGCGCCCCGGTGGAAGGATCACCCGCACGAGGGTGGACGTCGTGCACACCCGTACGGAACGGCCCCTCCGGTACGCCCGTACGGAGCGGCTTTCGACAGGTACTGCGGAGCGGGGCGGGGCCGTCGAGGCCCCGTCCCGCTCCCCCGAGGCCTAGGCCTCTTCGTCGTTCACCCAGCTCATGAGCTTGCGCAGCTCACGGCCCGTGGTCTCCAGCAGGTGGTCGCTGTCGGCCTTCTTGTACTCGTTGTACTTGGGCAGACCGTTGTGGTACTCCGCCATCCAGGCCTTGGCGAAGGTGCCGTCCTGGATCTCGGTGAGAACCTTCTTCATCTCGGCCTTGGTGTCGGCCGTGATGATGCGGGGGCCGGTGACGTAGTCGCCCCACTCGGCGGTCTCCGAGATGGACCAGCGCATCTTCTCCAGGCCGCCCTCGTACATGAGGTCGACGATGAGCTTCAGCTCGTGCAGGCACTCGAAGTACGCGATCTCGGGCTGGTAGCCGGCCTCGGTCAGCGTCTCGAAACCGGCCTTGACCAGGGCGGCGGTGCCACCGCAGAGGACGGCCTGCTCACCGAACAGGTCGGTCTCGGTCTCCTCGGTGAAGGTCGTCTTGATGACGCCGGCGCGGGTGCCGCCGATGCCCTTGGCGTACGACAGAGCGAGCGCCAGGCCCTTGCCCGAGGCGTCCTGCTCGACGGCCACGATGCAGGGAACGCCGCGGCCCTCCTCGTACTGGCGGCGGACCAGGTGGCCGGGGCCCTTGGGGGCGACCATGCAGACGTCGACACCGGCCGGCGGCTTGATGAAGCCGAAGCGGACGTTCAGACCGTGGCCGAAGAACAGCGCGTCGCCGTCCTTGAGGTTGTCCTTGACGGACTCCTCGTAGACCTGGGCCTGGATCGGGTCCGGGACGAGGATCATGATGACGTCGGCCTCGGCGGCGGCCTCGGCCGGGGTCACCACGCGCAGGCCCTGCTCCTCGGCCTTGGCCTTGGACTTCGAGCCCTCGTGCAGACCCACGCGGACGTCGACGCCGGAGTCACGGAGCGACAGCGCGTGGGCGTGGCCCTGGCTGCCGTAACCGAGAACCGCGACCTTGCGGCCCTGGATGATGGACAGGTCGGCATCGTCGTCGTAGAACAGCTCGGCCACTGGGTCTTCTCCTTGGTGTGCAGGTGTTGCGTCCCACCGTACGGCGGGGTGCGTCGTTGCGTTGTCGGGTCTCGCCATGCGAGCGGCGCAGGCGCCGCTCGCATACCGGCTAGGCGGAACGGTCGAGGGCGCGCAGGGACCGGTCGGTGATCGAGCGCGCGCCGCGCCCTATGGCGATGGTGCCGGACTGGACGAGCTCCTTGATGCCGTACTGCTCCAGCATCTTGAGCATCGCCTCCAGCTTGTCGGCCCCTCCGGTGGCCTCGATCGTGACGGCCTCCGGGGAGACGTCGACGGTCTTGGCGCGGAACAGCTGGACGATCTCGACGATCTGGGAGCGGGTCTCGCTGTCGGCGCGGACCTTCACCAGGACGAGCTCCCGCTGGATCGCAGCGGCGGACTCGAGTTCGACGATCTTCAGGACGTTGACCAGCTTGTTGAGCTGCTTGGTCACCTGCTCCAGGGGCAGACCCTCGACATTCACGACGATGGTGATGCGGGAGATGTCGGGGTGCTCGGTGGTACCGACCGCGAGCGAGTCGATGTTGAAGCCGCGTCGGGAGAACAGGGCGGTGATCCGGGCGAGGACACCGGGCTTGTTCTCGACCAGGACGGAGAGCGTGTGCTTTTCGGACATGGAGTCGTTCTCTCTCTGTCTCTCAGTCGTCTTCGTTGTCGCCGAAGTCGGGACGGACGCCGCGGGCGGCCTGGACCTCGTCGTTGGAGGTGCCGGCGGCGACCATCGGCCAGACCATGGCGTCCTCGTGGACGATGAAGTCGACCACGACGGGGCGGTCGTTGATGGAGTTGGCCTCTTCGATGACCTTGTCCAGGTCGGCCGGGTCCTCGCAGCGGATGGCGTAGCAGCCCATGGCCTCGGACAGCTTGACGAAGTCCGGGACGCGGGTGCCCTTGGCCGGGACGCCGTCCGTGTCCGCGCCGGAGTGCAGCACGGTGTTGGAGTAGCGCTGGTTGTAGAAGAGGGTCTGCCACTGGCGGACCATCCCGAGGGCGCCGTTGTTGATGACGGCGACCTTGATCGGGATGTTGTTGAGCGCACAGGTGGTCAGTTCCTGGTTGGTCATCTGGAAGCAGCCGTCGCCGTCGATCGCCCAGACCGTGCGGTCGGGCATGCCGGCCTTGGCGCCCATCGCGGCCGGGACCGCGTAGCCCATCGTCCCGGCGCCGCCGCTGTTGAGCCAGGTGGCGGGCTGCTCGTAGTCGATGAAGTGGGAGGCCCACATCTGGTGCTGGCCGACGCCCGCCGCGAAGATCGTGCCCTCGGGGGCGAGCTTGCCGATGCGCTGGATGACCTGCTGCGGGGAGAGGCTGCCGTCCTCGGGCAGGTCGTAGCCGAGCGGGTAGGTGTCGCGCCAGCGGTTGAGGTCCTTCCACCACGCGGTGTAGTCGCCCGTGCGGCCGTCGGTGTGCTCGGCCTGGACGGCCTGGACCAGGTCGGCCAGGACCTCGCGGGCATCGCCGACGATCGGGACGTCCGCGATGCGGTTCTTGCCGATCTCGGCCGGGTCGATGTCGGCGTGGACGATCTTGGCGTACGGGGCGAAGCTGTCCAGCTTGCCGGTGACGCGGTCGTCGAAGCGGGCTCCGAGGGCGACGATCAGGTCGGCCTTCTGCAGCGCGGTGACGGCGGTGACCGCACCGTGCATGCCCGGCATTCCCACGTGCAGCGGGTGGCTGTCGGGGAAGGCGCCGAGCGCCATCAGGGTGGTGGTGACGGGCGCTCCGGTCAGCTCCGCGAGGACTTTCAGCTCGGCGGTGGCGCCGGCCTTCAGGACGCCGCCGCCGACGTACAGCACGGGGCGCCTGGCCTGGGTGATCAGCTTCGCGGCCTCGCGGATCTGCTTGGCGTGCGGCTTGGTCACAGGGCGGTAGCCGGGCAGGTCCTGGGTGGGCGGCCAGCTGAAGGTGGTCCGGGCCTGGAGGGCGTCCTTGGCGATGTCGACGAGGACCGGTCCGGGGCGGCCGGTGGAGGCGATGTGGAAGGCCTCGGCGATGGTGTGCGGGATGTCCTCGGCCTTGGTGACCAGGAAGTTGTGCTTGGTGATCGGCATCGTGATGCCGCAGATGTCGGCTTCCTGGAAGGCGTCGGTGCCGATCGCCTTGGAGGCGACCTGGCCGGTGATCGCGACGAGCGGCACGGAGTCCATGTGCGCGTCGGCGATCGGGGTGACCAGGTTGGTGGCGCCGGGGCCGGAGGTGGCCATGCAGACGCCGACCCTGCCGGTGGCCTGCGCGTACCCGGTGGCGGCGTGGCCGGCGCCCTGCTCGTGGCGGACCAGGACGTGGCGGACCCGGGTGGAGTCCATCATCGGGTCGTAGGCGGGGAGGATCGCGCCGCCGGGAATGCCGAATACCGTGTCGGCGCCGACTTCCTCGAGAGAACGGATGAGGGACTGCGCGCCCGTGACGTGCTCAACGGCGACGGACGGCTGTCCGCCGTTACGGGCGCGCGGCTGCGGGTGGTGGGCCCCGGTGGCCTGCTCGGTCATCGGCATTCTCTTCTCGAAGCTGAGGGTTTTCGCGGGTGTTTTACAGCGTTTTGAGAGGTGTTGGTGCAACAAAAAACCCCTCGTGCCGTGAGGCAAGCGAGGGGAGCGCGTCGGGTGCGGTCAGCAGAGTGTCGTGGAGTGACTCTGCTTCAGCCGACGCGCTTTCCAAGTACGAGAATTCGGGTGCGCATGGCATTGACCCTCTCTCCGGCACGCATGACGTGTCAAGTAGGTGGGACGGGCGTCTCAGCATGTGATCCGGTGAGCAGCGGGATCGAGCCGCCCGCCATCGCCGGCCGGGGACTCGGAATGCCCGGTACGGGGAACTCTCCGCGGACCAGGGCGCGGCGCAGCCGGTACTCGTCGAGCGGGCCGGAGAAGGCCATCCCCTGGCCGTGGGTGCACCCCATGGCGCGCAGCGCGAGGACCTGCTCGGGGACGTCGACGCCGTCGGCGACGGACTGGAGGCCGAGGTCGCAGGCGATCCGCAGGAGACCACTGGTGATCTTGTGCAGCCTGGCCGATTCGACCACGCCCTCGACCAGATTCCGGTCGAGCTTCAGTACGTCGATGGGGAGCCGGCGCAGCGCGTTGATCGCCGCGAAGCCGCTGCCGAAGCCGTCGAGCGCGATCCGTACGCCGAGCCGGCGCAGGGCCACGAGGCGCTGCTCCAGGGCGTCGAAGGAGACCCTCGGGTCGCTGTCGGCGACCTCGATCATCAGGGCGCCCGAGGGCAGGCCGTGGCGGGTCAGCAGCGCCTCGACGGAGCCGGGGGGCGGGCCCGCGTCCAGCAGCCGGGCGGCGGAGAGCCGGACGGAGACGGAGACGGGATGCCCGGCCCTGGCCCGGTCGGCGGCCTGGGCCACCGCCTCCTCCAGGAGCCAGCGGCCGAGCTCGGCGGTGCGGTCGTCGTCGCCCGCGACCCGGAGGAACTCGGCGGGAGTGAACAGGATGCCCTGGGCGGAGCGCCAGCGGGCCTGGGCGGCGACGGCGGCGACGGAGCCGCTGGCGAGGTGGACGACGGGCTGGTGGAGCAGGGCGAACTCGCCGTCGCGCAGGGCGGTGCGCAGCCGGGTGGCCAGTTCGGAGCGGCGTACGACGTCGGCCTGCATCTGCGGGGCGTACAGCTCGACCCGGTCCTTGCCGCCGGCCTTGGCGCGGTACATCGCGAGGTCCGCGTTGCGCATGAGGTCGGTGGGGGTGATGGCGGGCTCGGCGAAGGCCACGCCGATGGAGGCGGCCACCCTGACCTCGCTGGGGCCGATCCGGTAGGGCTGGGAGAGGGTGAGGCGCAGCCGGTCGGCGATCTCGTGGACCTGGTACTCCCGGGCGCCCTGGTCGCGGGTGCCGTCGCCCATGATGAGCGCGGCGAACTCGTCGCCGCCGAGCCGGGCGGCGGTGTCGCCGGCCCGGACGGAGTCCTGGAGGCGGCGGCCGGCCTGGACGAGCAGTTCGTCGCCCGCCTGATGGCCGATGGTGTCGTTGACGGCCTTGAAGCCGTCGAGGTCGATGAAGAGGACGGCGGTGCCGGGGTCGCCCGAGCGGCGGCCGCCGAGCGCCTGGCGGACCCGGGCGGTGAACAGGGCCCGGTTGGGCAGGTCGGTGAGCGGGTCGTGCTCGGCGTTGTGCTGCAACTGGGCCTGGAGCCTGACCCGTTCGGTGACGTCCCGGCTGTTGAGGAGGAGGCCGCCCTGGTGGCGGTTGACAGTGGACTCGACGTTGAGCCAGTCGCCCGCGCCCGAGCGGAAGCGGCACTCGATGCGGGTGGTGGGCTCCTCGTGCGGCGGGGCGGCGAGGAAGCGCCGCAGCTCGTGGACGACCCGTCCGAGGTCGTCGGGGTGGATGATCGAGGACAGCTCGGAACCGACGAGGTCCTCCGCCTCGCGCCCGTAGACCCCGGCGGCGGCGGGGCTGACGTAGCGCAGGGTGCCGTTGGGCGCGGCGATCATGATGACGTCGCTGGATCCCTGCACCAGGGAGCGGAAGTGGTTCTCCTTCTGGGCCAGCTCCTGGGTGAGGGAGATGTTGTCGAGGAGCATGATGCCCTGCCGGACGACCAGCGCGAGGACGACGGTGCAGCCGGTGAAGATGACGACCCGGTCCACCCGGCGGCCGTCGACCACGTTGTACAGGATGCCCAGGGTGCAGACGGCGGCGGCGAGGTACGGGGTCAGGGCGGCCAGGGAGCCGGCGATCGGGCGGCTGGCGATGGCCCTCGGGGGCCCGGGCCGGCCGGTCGGCCGGGCCGCGCGCCGGGCGCCCCAGGGGGCGTAGGCGAGGAGCAGCGACCCGGCGAACCAGCCGGCGTCCAGGAGTTGGCCCGAGTGGTAGGTGGAGCGCAGCAGCGGCGAGGTGAACACCGCGTCGCTCAGCACGGTGAGCGCCAGGGCCGCGATGGCGGTGTTGACCGCGGAGCGGTTCACTCCGGCCCGGCGGAAGTGCAGGGCGAGCACCATCGAGACGAGCACGATGTCGAGCAGCGGGTAGGCCAGCGAGAGGGCCGCGGGCGCGACGCTGGCGTCCTGGAAGCCCGCCAGCCGTGCGGTGTGCGCGAGGGCGAGGCTCCAGGCCAGCGTCAACAGGGAACCGCCGATCAGCCAGGCGTCCAGGGCCAGGCACACCCAGCCGGCGCGGGTGACGGGGCGTTTGGCGAGCACGAGCAGCCCCACGATGGCGGGCGGCGCGAAGCAGAGGAAGAAGACGTCGGCGAGGGAGGGGGTGGGCACGGGGACGCCGAGGATCACCTCGTACCAGCCCCAGACGGCGTTTCCGCAGGCCGCCATGGCGGAGGAGAGCGAGAACAGCAGCCATGCGGGCCGCAGCCGGCCCGCGCCCGCCCGCGCGTAGAGGAAACAGGAGACCGCGGCGATCAGCGCCGCTGCGGCGAGGCCGAAGTCCCCCATGAAGACGGCGACCTGTGGCGAACCCCAGCCGACGGCGGCACCCACCGAATACCCCGCGCAGACGAAGCCGAGCAGGATCCGGGACCGCATCCCGGTGGAACCGGAGGAGGACCGCGGGGCGAGCAGGGCTCCCAGCGCGCTCACCGGAGGGCCCCCCGCCCCGGATCCCCCGGGCACATGCTCCCGGGCGCCCGGCACCCCGCGGGGTCCGTCCGGCACCGCTCGCTCCGGCCCGGCCGCGACCGCTCCGGCGATGCCGGTTCGGGGCAGGGATCCGGCCATCCGCGGGCACTGTGGTCCATCGGCGCGGGCGGCCGCAACCGTCCGCTCGTCCGCGTCGGATCGTCTCTCCACGGCCAGCACATCGCCCGTCGCCCCCTCGCGTTCCGATGCTCCCCCCGCGCCACCCCTTCCACGGCGCAGCCCCCGGATCGGACGATACACCAGATCCGTCACTCAGGGCCATAGATTCTCTACGCTCCGTGACGAAAGGCGAGGTGGGCGGCACTGCGTGCATCCGGACCGCCCCGTAGCGTGGCCGCCGCGACGGGTCAGCCGGTGGTGGCCACGACGTTGCGCACCGGCTCTCCGGCGGCGAACCGGGTGAGCTGTGCGGCCAGCAGCCGCTTGGCGCGCGGTTCGAACGCCGAGGCGCTGCCGCCCACATGAGGCGTGATCAAGACATTCGGAGCATGCCAGAGAGGATGGCCCGCGGGCAGGGGTTCCGGGTCGGTCACATCGAGCGCGGCCCGCAACCGTCCGGACTCGAGTTCGGACAACAGGGCCTTGGTGTCGACGACTCCGCCGCGGGCGACGTTGACGAGGAGGGCGCCGTCGGGCATCGCGGCGAGGAAGTCGGCGTCCACCAGCCCCTGCGTGGACGGGTTCAGCGGGGTGGAGAGGATCACGACGTCGGCCTCGGGCAGCAGGGCGGGCAGATCGTCGAGCGTCTGTACGGGACCGCGTGCGGTGGTCCGTGCGGAGCGCGCGACGCGCGCCACCCGCGCGCACTCGAACGGGACGAGCCGGTCCTCGATGGCCGAGCCGATGGAGCCGTACCCCACGATGAGGACGGACTTGTCGGCGAGCGCGGGGTAGAAGCCGGACCGCCACTCCCCCTTGTCCTGGCCGTGGACGAACCCGGGGACACCGCGCAGGGAGGCGAGGATCAGGGTGAGCGTCAGCTCGGCGGTGGACGCCTCGTGCACGCCCTTGGCGTTGCAGAGCCGCACCCCCGCGGGCAGCAGGCCGAGGCCCGGCTCCACGTGGTCGATGCCGGCGGAGAGCGTCTGCACCACCTGGACGGCCCCCATCGCTGCGAGCGGGCGCACCGCGACCTCGGGGCCCTTCATGTAGGGCACGACGTAGTAGGCGCAGTCGGCCGGATCTCCGGGATAGTCCGGTTCGCCTTCCCAGAAGAGGTAGTTGAAGCTCTCGGGGAGTCCGTCGATCTCCTCGGCCGGGAAGGGCAGCCACACGTCGGCAGTCGTCGCAGTCATGGTCAGGAGGCTATGCGACGGGTGTGCGAGCGCTCCAGGACGGCTGCGCGGGGGCCTGGAGAAGCCAGAGGTTACTTTTGGGTGCGGTGCGGCCCCGTGACCGCGCAAACGGAAGGTCCTGAGAGGGGTTCGGGGAGTTGGAGTGCAGGACTATCGGGGCGGCGGGGCTTGCCGTGGGTGCGGTCGGGCTGGGCTGCATGCCGATGAGCTGGGGGTACAGCGCGTCGCAGCGGCTCGGTGACCGTTCGGTGCGGACGGTGCACGCGGCGCTGGACGCGGGAGTCCGGCTGCTCGACACCGCGGACATGTACGGGCCGTTCACCAACGAGCTGCTGGTGGGGCGGGCGTTGAAGGGCCGCCGGCAGGAGGCGTTCGTCTCCACGAAGGGCGGTCTGCTGGTGGGCGATCAGCACATCGTCGCCAACGGCCGGCCCGGGTACGTCCGGCGGGCCTGCGACGCTTCGCTGCGACGGCTCCAGACCGATGTGATCGACCTGTACCAACTGCACCGGGCCGACCCGGAGGTGCCGGTGGAGGAGACCTGGGGTGCGATGGCGGAGCTGGTCACCGCGGGCAAGGTGCGTTCGCTCGGGCTGTGCGCGGTGGGGGCGCGGGCGCCACGGCGGTCGGGTGCGGGGCCGCATGAGGGAACGATCCGGCAACTGGAGCGGATCCAGCAGGTCTTCCCGGTCAGCGCCGTCGAGGCGGAGCTGTCGGTGTGGTCGCGCGAGGCGCTGACGGAGCTGCTGCCGTGGTGCGTGGCGCGCGGGGTCGGGCTGCTGGCCGCGATGCCGCTGGGCAGCGGCTATCTGACCGGGACACTGAAGCCGGGCCAGGGCTTCGAGCCGGAGGATCTGCGGGCCAGGCATCCGCGGTTCACGGCGGAGGTGATGGCTGCGAACCAGCCGGTGGTGGCCGGTCTGCGGCGGGTCGCGGAGCGCCGCGGGGCGACCGTGGCCCAGGTGGCGCTGGCGTGGGTGCTGCGTCAGGGTCCGCATGTGGTGCCGGTGCCGGGGGCGAAGCGGGAGCGGTGGGCGGTGGAGAACGCCGGGGCCGCGCGGGTGGTCCTGGACGACCGGGACCTGGCGGAGATCGACGGGCTGCCCGCCGCCCGCGAGTCGTGGGACTGACGGGGGTGGGTCCGGCCGGGCGTGTCCGGCGGACCGGGCGTCTCGGGCCGTGTGGCGGGAGAATGGGCGGATCGGGAACTCCTGGACCGGCCGAGGTGTAGGAACAGGGTGCGGGAGCAGGTAGTCGGGCAAGCGTCGAAAGGATCGGTTCCGTGCGTGGTGCTCTGTTCGGACCTGTGCAGTCCCCGGCGATGCGCAGGGGGGTGGTGGCGGCGCTGGCGTCGGCCGCCCTGCTGCTGTCGGCCGCGTGTTCCGCCGACGGGGACGACGGTCCGTCCGGGCGGCCCTCCGGTTCCCCGACCGTTTCGGGGGACTCCGCTCCCCCGGACTCGCCGAGCCGGGCGGCAGGCCTGCCGCCCGCGAAGGGGTCGGCGAAGGTGGTCTCGACACTGACCGAGGGCCTGAAGTCGCCCTGGGGTCTCGCCGCGCTGCCGGGCGGCGATCTGCTGGTCGCCTCGCGCGACGAGGGCACGGTCCACCGGATCGACGGCGAGAACGGGAAGCAGACGCTGCTGGGCTCGGTGCCCGGAGTATCCCCGGCCGGCGAGGGCGGGCTGCTCGGGCTCGCCGTCTCCTCCACGTTCGGCGCGGACCAACTGGTGTACGCCTACTTCACCACCACGTCCGACAACCGGATCGTCCGCATGAGTTACGACGAGAAGCGCCCGGCGGGACGGCAGCTGGGGGCTCCGGACACCGTCCTGCGCGGTATCCCCAAGGGCAGCATCCACAACGGCGGCCGGATCGCGTTCGGCCCGGACAGGATGCTGTACGCGGGCACGGGCGAGACCGGGGACACCGGGCTGGCCCAGGACAAGGAGTCGCTGGCGGGCAAGATCCTGCGGATGACCCCCGACGGCGAGCCGGTGCACGGCAATCCGGAGGCGGACTCGGTGGTGTATTCGTACGGGCACCGCAATGTGCAGGGCCTCGCCTGGGACGCCCGGAAGCGGCTGTGGGCCGCCGAGTTCGGCCAGAACACCTGGGACGAGCTGAATCTGATCGAACCCGGCGGCAACTACGGCTGGCCCGAGGCCGAGGGCCGGGAGGGCGAGGCCGGGTTCATCGCCCCGGTGGCGCAGTGGAAGACCTCCGAGGCCTCCCCCAGCGGGATCGCGTACGCGGAGGGCTCGATCTGGATGGCCGGGCTGCGCGGCGAGCGGCTGTGGCGGATTCCGCTGTCCGGCGAGAAGGCGGAGGAACCTTTGGCGGACCCCCAGTCGTTCCTGGATGAGAAGCACGGCCGCCTGCGCACTGTGGTGAGTGCGGGGAGCGACCGCCTGTGGCTGGTCACCAGCAACACGGACGGACGGGGCACGCAGAAGCCCGGGGACGACAGGATCCTCCAGGTGGAAGTGCGGTAGCCGGTCCGCCCGCGCGGCATGTCGGAGGGAGCACGGCCGGTGTTCAACTTCTTCGAGGAGCTCTTCGCCCCGGGACGCAGACACGCCACCGACGAGCAGAGGCGGCTGGAGCTGAGCCGGGTGGATCTCGGCATCGGCGATCCGGACCGGGGGCCGGTAGATCTGACCTCCGGAAAGGTGACTGTCCGCGCCCCGGCCACGGACGGTGATCCGGCCCCGAACAGTGCTCCGATACCGGCGGGTGCGCCGGTGTCGGACGGTGATCCGACCCCTCGGAACGGGCGCATGCGGCCGGTCGCGCCCGAGCAGGACGCCGTGCTCGACCGGCCCCGGCCCGGGAAGCCGGTGCGCGGGCCGGTGCGCCGCACGGACGAGGAGCACGAGGTGTAGGGCCCGATGCCCGGTCGCCCGGGAGGGCGCCCTACGCGGCCGGGTAGAGCCGGAGTCGGTGGGCGAGGGCGGCCGCCTCGCCCCGGCTGGAGACGCCGAGCTTGGCCAGGATGTTGGAGACGTGCACGCTCGCGGTCTTCGGCGAGATGAACAGCTCCTCGGCGATCCTGCGATTGGTGTGCCCGGCCGCGACCAGCCGGTGCACGTCCTGCTCGCGCGGGGTCAGCCCGAAGGACGCGACGGCGGCGATGGCGGGGTCCTGCTCCTCGGCGGGTCGCTCGGGGCCCTCTCCGGCGGGCACGACGGTCAGGACGGCCGGGTGGATCCCCGTGTCGTGACCGGGTGCCGCGCCGGAGCCGTCCAGGGTGATGCGGGCCCGGGCCGCCAACTGTTCGACCGCATCGGCGAGCGGGCGTGCGCCGAGCCGGTGCGCGGCCTCCTGGGCACGGTGCAGCAGGACGGTGGCGGTCGACCGGTCGCCGGGGGCGATGAGCAGGGACTCCGCCCAACGGCGGTGGACCAGGGCCAGTTCGTAGGGGCGGCTCAGCGGGCCGAAGGCCTCGGCGGCGCGGGCCCAGTGTCCGGGGGTGTCCACGCCCTCCGCGCGGGCCAGCTCCGCGTCGATGAAGGCGCCGTGGGCCGCCCACACGGGGACGAGCATCGGGAGGTTCTTCAGGCACCGGCGGATCAGGGCGAGCAGCTCCGGACGGCCTGGTTCGGCGGCGGGCAGCCCGCGGGCGTCCGCCTCGATCATGGCGGCGGTCTGGAGCAGCGGCAGGGCGTAACGCTGGGTGCCGGGCGGGAAGCCGGGCCGGGCCAGTTCCCCGAACGCGGCCCGCGCCTCGGCGAGCCTGCCCTGTGCGGCAGCCAGCAGCATGGCCTGCCGGACCGGGGCGATCAGGTGCTGCGGCTGCGGATCGCGCAGGCCGAAGTGGGTCCGGGCCAGGGCGAGCAGCTCCTCCCCCGCGGCGATGTCCCCGCGGGCGACGGCCAGTTCGGTACGGCGGAGGGCGGCGAGGCCCTTCACCTTGGGGGCCAGGGCGAGGCGGGTGGCGGACGCGGCGGCGGCCTCGCTCTGGGGCCAGTGCCCGAGGGAGAACAGGGACTGCGCCTGGTTGGCGTACACCCAGGCGCCGGAGTCGGCCAGGCCGTGGCTGTGGCAGACCTCGATGCCGTGGTCGGCGGCGGCGACAGCCTCCAGCGAGCGGCCCATCGCTTCGAGCGAGGAGGGCAGGTTGATGCCGGCCCGGCCCAGGAGGTGCACCAGTCGCAGCTTCTCGGCGCGGTCCCGGACCGCGTACATCTCGGCGAGGCCGTCCTCGACGCCGCCCGCGTCCGCGGTGAGCCAGCCCCGGGTGAGGCGGGCGTGCAGCTCGATGTACTCGTCGCCGACGAGCCGGGCGTACTCCACCGCGCGGTCGCTGTCGGCGAGCGCCTGCGGGCCCGGCTGGTGCAGCGCCCGCCAACTGGCCACGTTGGTCAGGACGTCGGCCTGCACGGGGGACGGCGGCAGTCCGCGCACCAGCTCCTGCGCGGTGGCCAGCTCCTCCCAGCCGTCCCCCTCGTCGAGCCCCTGCATCAGCTTGGCGCGCTGCACCCGGAACCAGGCCTCGCGCAGCGGGTCGGCCTCGGCGGCCAGGACGCGCATGGCCTTCTTGGAGATGGCCAGGGCGCGTTCGCGGTCGCCGCCGAAGCGGGCGGCGACGGTGGCCTCGGCCATCACGTCCAGGTAGCGCAGCGGCGCGGTCTCCGGGTCGCGGCCGGAGGCCGGGTAGACCTCCGCGTAGTCGAAGGGGCGCAGGGTGGCGCGCACCCCGTCGGGAACGTCGTCCCAGAGCTCCATCGCCCGCTCCAGCAGTCTCAGTTGCTCGGAGTGGGCGTAGCGGCGGCGGGCCTCGACGGCGGCCCGGAGCACGGCGGGCAGGGCCTTGGCGGCGTCGTGGGCCGCGTACCAGTAGCTGGCGAGGCGGGTGGCGCGTTCGTCGTCCCGGACGAGGGTGGGGTCGGCCTCCAGGGCTTCGGCGTACCGGCGGTTGACGCGGGTGCGTTCACCGGGCAGCAGGTCGTCGCTGACCGCCTCGCGGACCAGGGAGTGCCGGTAGCGGTAACCGTCGTTGTCGGGTGCGGGTTGCAGCAGGTTGGCGCCGACTGCGGCGCGCAGGGCCTCGTCGAGGTCGTCCTCACCGAGTCCGGCGACGGCGGCCAGCAGTTCGTGTTCGACGGAGGAGCCGCCCTCGGCGACGGTCCTGGCGATCCGCTGGGCGTGTTCGGGGAGCGCCTCCACGCGGACGAGCAGGAGGTCGCGGAGCGATTCGGTCAGCCCGGAGCTGTCGCCGCAGCACTCCAGGGAGCGGGCCAGCTCCTCGACGAAGAAGGCGTTGCCGTCGGAGCGGTCGAAGATCTCGTCGACGAGTGCGGCCTCGGGGGTCTCGGCGAGGATGCCGGCGAGCTGGCGGCCGACCTCGTCGTGGCTGAACCGGTCGAGTTCGACGCGGGTGACGGTGCGCAGCCGGTCCAGCTCGGCGAGGAACGGGCGCAGGGGGTGGCGGCGGTGAATGTCGTCGGCCCGGTAGGTGCCGACGACCATGAGGCGGCCGCTGCTGAGGGTGCGGAAGAGATGGGCGAGCAGGTGCCGGGTGGAGGCGTCCGCCCAGTGCAGGTCCTCCAGGACCAGGACGACGGGACGGTCGGCGGAGACCCGTTCCAGCAGTCGTGCGGTGAGTTCGAAGAGGCGGGCGATGCTGTGCTCGTCGGTGGCGTCCCGGTGGGCCTCGCCCAGTTCGGGCAGGAGCCGGGCCAGTTCGCCCTCCTGTCCGGCGCAGGCGGCGGCCATCTCCTCGGGCAGGGCCCGGCGCAGGGCGCGCAGGGCGGTCGGGAAAGGGGCGAACGGCAGCCCGTCGGCCCCGATCTCGACGCAGGCCCCGACGGCCACCGCGGCGTCACGCCGCTCGGCCGCCGTGACGAACTGCTCGACCAGACGGGTCTTGCCGACGCCCGCCTCTCCGCCGATCAGCAGCGCCTGGGGGGCGCCGGACGCGGCCCGCCCGAGCGCCTCGATGAGCGAGGCGAGCTCCTCGGCGCGCCCGACGAACACGGGGCTGACTGACCTGGTCTCCACGCCGCCGAGCATCGCATACGCGTACGAGGCGGCGGGACCCTTCTCGCGGACGGTGATCATGCTCCCGGCGCGGTCCGGTCCCGGCGCGGCGGTCGTCCCGGGCCGGGACACCGTCAGGCGGCCGGGGCGAAGCGGGCGCGGTCGGCCTCCACCACCTTCCCTTCGGGATCACCGCGTCCGGTCCGGCGGGCGGTCCGGCGGGCGAGGCGGGCCCGGCCGATCTCGCGCTCGGCGTCGGCCCGGCGAATCAGCTCGGCGGAGATGTAGCGGTAGAGCTCGTACTCGTACACGGCGTTCCCCCTGGTTCCTGGTCGTGGCAGCGGACCGGAGGGGTGCCCGGCCGGTCGGCCGAGGACCTGTGTTCGCTGTGTGTCCACAGTCGTCGGCCAGGAGGGGCGCCGCATCGGGCGAGTTCCGCATCTTCGCGGCGGTGGGGGCCTTAGGGCCTGCCCTGGGCCGGCTCACCCCGTGTCCTAGGGGTGGGCGGGGGCCTTAAGGCCCGTGCCGTACGGGGTCCGGTCCCGGGTCAGCCGGCGGCCGGGGCGCCCGCGCTGGGCAGCGCAGCGAAGAGGTCGAAGTACATGCCCGCGGAGATCAGGACGCCGAGCACGCCGAGGGCGACGCCGGCCAGGGCGAACGCGCGGATCCAGGTGGGCTGCGGCTTCTCGAAGGGGGCGCCGAAGGCGGGGCGGACCAGGACGAAGACGCCGACGAGCAGGGCCAGGACGGCGAAGACGCCGTTGACCAGGGCGGTGGTGTGCCAGGCGTCCCCGTAGATCTCGGAGATCTGCTGGGACGCGCTGCCGCCGCCGGAGGTCTTGATCTGGCCGATGAGCGTCTCGCGCTCGGCGGCGACCCGGCCGGTCCACGTTCCGGTCAGCGCGACGACGCCCAGGGCTGCGGAGACGACGGCGGCCGCGCCCGCACCGATACCGTGCCGGGCCTCGTCGAAGTGGTCGGGCTCCAGGTCGTCGTCGCCGTCGTCGTCCTGCTCGGCGATGTCGTTGGAGGCTGTCGTGGGGTCGGCGGCGTCGAACCGCGTACCGGGGGCGTCCTCCGGCTCGGATTCCTTCACCGGGGAGTCCTGCGCGGTCGCCTCCTCCGTAACGGCGTCGGCGGTGCCCTCGGCGGGGTCGGTCGTCCCGGCGGGCGGGGTGGTCGTGGGCGGGGTCGTCGTCCTGGAGGGGGTGGTGTTCATGCGGCGCACGCTAGGCGGCCCGGATGAGAGCCCTCTTAACGCCGGGGCCGCGACGGGGCTCAGCGCCCGGTGCGGGCCCGCCATTCCGGGGCGAGCACGGACCAGATCTCCGAGTCGTGCCGCTCCCCCCGGTGGAGGTAGCTCTGCCGGAGCACGCCGTCCCGGGTCATCCCGAGCCGCTCGGCGACCGCGATCGACCGGGTGTTCCCGGGGGAGGTGTCCCACTCCACGCGGTGCATACCGCGTTCGTGCACCGCCCAGTCGATCAGGCGCTCGGCGGCGCGGGTGATCAGGCCGCGGCCCTGGGCGGCGGGCTCCAGCCAGACGCCGATCTCGCAGTTGCCCCGCTCGGCGTCGAAGGACGGGAAGAGGACGCCGCCGACGAGGGTGTCCGCCAGCCAGATCCCGTACAGCCGCCCGGTGTCCGCCGCCTGCTTGTCCGCGTACCGCTGGAGCAGGGCGCGGGCCGAGTCCAGGTCGGTGGCGTACGAGGCGAACGGGATCCACGGGTCGACCAGTTCCCGGGCCCGGTCCAGATGGGCCAGGAAATCCTCGGCCCGCCAGGGCTCCAGTGGGCGCAGCTCCGCCTTGTCGTCACCCAGGGACATGGTGAACATCGTGCTCCTCCTCCGACTGCGCGACGCCCTCCTCCGTGGCGCGCGCCCCCGGGATCTTCGCATGGAGCGGTACGCAGTCGGGCGGCTCGATGCTGATCCGGGGCAGCCGCTTCTCCAGCCAGCCCGGCAGCCACCAGTTCGCCCCGCCGAGCATGTGCATCAGGGCGGGCACCAGCAGGGTGCGCAGGACGAAGGCGTCCAGGGCGACGGCGGTGGCCAGCGCGATGCCGAACATGGCGATGACCCGGTCGCCGCTGAGCACGAAGGCGAGGAAGACGGATATCATGATCACGGCGGCGGAGTTGATGACCCGGCCGGTCTCGGCGAGGCCGACCCGGACGGAGCGCCGGTTGTCGCCGGTCTCCAGCCACTCCTCGTACATCCGGCCGACCAGGAAGACCTGGTAGTCCATGGAGAGGCCGAAGAGCACCGAGACCATGATCACGGGAAGGAAGGGTTCGATGGGCCCGGCGCTGCCGAGGCCGAGCAGTTCGCTGCCCCAGCCCCACTGGAAGACGGCCACGACGACGCCGAAGGAGGAGGCGACGGCGGCCACGTTCATCACGGCGGCCTTGAGCGGGATGCCGATGGACCGGAAGGCCAGGAGCAGCAGCAGACAGCCGAGTCCGATGACGACGCCGACGAAGAGCGGCAGCTTGCCGACGATGATCTCGGCGAAGTCGTCGTAGCTCGCCGTCACCCCGCCGACGTAGGCCTCCAGCGAGGTCTTGTCCTGGACCGGCGGCAGCACTTCGCCCCGGATCCGGTCGACCAGCTCGCTGGTGTCCTGCGACTGGGGGGACGAGTCGGGGACGACGGTGAGGAAGGCGGTGTCGCCGGCGCTGTTGTAGGTGACCGGGCCGGCCGAGGCCACGCCGTCGGTGGTGCGCAGCTTCTCGGGCAGCGAGTCCAGCGCCAGCCGGTCGTCGGCGCCGTCGAGCTGGGCGGCGATGGTGAGGGGGCCGTTGACGCCGGGCCCGAAGCCGTCGGCGAGCAGGTCGTAGGCCTGCCGGGTGGTGGCACCGGCCGGGTTGTTGCCCTGGTCGGAGGTGCCCAGGTGGAGGCCGAGCGCGGGCAGGGCGAGCACCAGCATGACGACGGCCGCGATCCCGCCCAGGAGCTTGGGGTGCCGTTCCACGAAGGCGGACCAGCGGGCGGCGAAGCCGGTGGGCAGCTCGGGCCGCGGTCCGTGTTCGGCGAGCTGCCCGCGCTCGCGGCGGCTGAGCGCCCGCATCCCGATGAGTGAGAGCAGGGCGGGCAGCAGGGTGACCGAGGCCATCACGGTGAGGACGACGGTGAGCGAGGCGGCGATGGCGACGCCGTTGAGGAAGCCGAGCCGCAGGATCAGCATGCCGAGCAGGGCGATGCAGACGGTGGCCCCGGCGAAGACGACGGCGCGGCCGGTGGTGGTGACCGCGTTCCGGGCCGCTTCGTCGACGGACATCCCGCGCCGCAGCCCTCTGCGGTGCCGGGTGACGATGAACAGCGCGTAGTCGATGCCGACGCCGAGCCCGATGAGCATGCCGAGCATCGGGGCGAAGTCCGCGACGGTCATGACGTGGCCGAGCAGCACGATGCCCGCGTAGGCGGTGCCCACGGAGACCAGGGCGGTGGCGATGGGCAGCAGGCTGGCGGCGAGCGAGCCGAAGGCGAGGAAGAGCACGACGGCCGCGACGACGACGCCGATGCCCTCGGCGAGGTGGACGGAGGGCGCTTCGGTGAGGGCGACAGCGGTGCCGCCCAGCTCGACCTGGAGCCCGTCGGCCTCGGCGGTCTTCGCGGTGTCGACGAGGGCCTGTGCCTGGGAGGCGGGGATCTCGTCGGCGGGGCGGTCGAAGGTGACCGTGGCGTAGGCGGTGTGGCCGTCCTCGCTGATCTGGCCGGGGCCGGTGCCTCCGTAGGGGCCGGTGACCGCGCCGACGCCCGGCAGCTCCTCGATCGCGTGGAGCGTCCGGGTCATGGTCTGCTCGACATCGGTGGCCCGGACCGTGGAGCCGGTGGTGTGCCAGACCACGGTGTCGGTGTCGCCGCCGAGGTCGGTGAAGCCGCGCGAGAGGAGCTCGGTGGCCCGGCCGGACTCCGTGCCGGGGACCTCGTAGTCGTTGGAGTACGCCGAACCCGCGAAGCCCGCCGCGGCGGCGGTTCCGCCGAGGGCGGCGAGCCAGATGAGGACGGCGACGAGGCGGTGCCTGATGCACCAGCGGGCGATGGCAGCCAACGTATGAGCTCCCTGCGGGTTCGTGGACCTTTACCCACAGATAACGCGATCTGTCCGCAAACGTCTCATGACCTGAGACCGCCACTCTGTCAGCAGAACGTGATCCTTTGTCCGTTTCGTGGTCATGGTCACAGGGCTTGATCTGTTCCCTACCTGGGATGGATCAAGCCCTGTGACCGTCGGACGTGACCACCGGACGTGACCACCGGACGTGACCGTCGCCGGGCCCGGTCAGCCGGAGACGCTCGCCCGGCCGTTCTCGATGTGTCCCATGAGCCGCCGCCGGAAGCCGTCCTCCCCGTCGACGGTGACGGCGAGGTCGTACCAGCCGTGGGCGTCGGCCGCCGAGTGCACGAGCGCCCGGCTGCGGCCCGGCTTGACCTTGACGCGGCGGGTCCAGTCCCGTACGTCGTCCTCGTCGACGTAGCCGAGCGGCCGCACCAGGAAGGTCAGGGTCCGGCGGCCGGTGTTGCGCAGAGTGAGGTGCAGATCGCGGTCGCGGTGGTCGATGCGCGTGGCGACCTCCGCTCCCCCGTCGGCCGGTCCCGCGAACTCGCGCCGGAAGCCGTTCGGCCCGGTGACCGTGAAGCGGTACGCCTCGCCCGTCAGCGGGACGGTCCAGTGCGCGCTGCCCCGGACGTCCTTGTGCTGCGGGGCCGGGAACTCGCCCGCGTACGGGTACAGCGCGAAGTGCGCCGAGGACCGGCCGGTGTTGGCCAGCTCCACCCGCAGGGCGTCGCCCGACCGCCGCGCCCGGGCGTCCGGCTGGTAGGGCAGCGGGCGCGCCGGGCGTGCGCCGGGCTCTTGCTCGGGGAGCTGCTGCACGGCGGGCGGCCTCGGCCGCCAGCGTCCGCTGAAGGGCGGGATCGCCCCCGGCTGCTCGACGGCGGGCTGCCGCCGGGGCCGGTTGAAGTCGAAGGCGGAGGTGAGGTCACCGGTGACGCGGCGCCGCCAGTCGCTGATGTTGGGTTCCTTCACGCCGGTCCAGCGCTCCAGGAAGCGGATGACGGAGGTGTGGTCGAAGACCTCGGAGCAGACGTACCCGCCGACGGTCCACGGCGAGACGACCAGCAGCGGCACCCGGATCCCGAGGCCGGTGGGCCGGCCCTCCCACTGCTCGTCGGTGACCTCGGAGGGTGCGACGGGCGGCGGGACGTGGTCGAAGAAGCCGTCGTTCTCGTCGTAGTTGATCAGCACGGCGGTGTGCCGCCACACGTCCGGGTGCTTGCCGAGCGCGTCGAGGATCTTGTAGACGACGGTGGCGCTGTGCACCGGCGAGGAGACGCTCGGGTGCTCGGAGTCGATCGCCGAGGGGACCAGGTAGGAGACCGCGGGCAGGGTCCCGGCCGCCACGTCCTTGGCGAACTCCTCCGCCAGCGTTCCGGTCGGAACCCGGCGCAGCCCCCGCTCGAACAGGCTGCGTTCGCGCCAGGTGAGGGTGGCGACGCCCTCCTCCAGCAGCCCGAGGAGCCGCTCGCGCTCGGCCTCGGACGCGCCCCGGACCTTCGCGTAGAAGGCTTCCAGGTAGGTGTGGCCGCCGGTCCGGGCGAGCGCCTTGCGGGCGATCGCCTTGAAGGTGGCGTAGAACTCGATCTGGTTGTCGGTGAAGTTCTCCCACTCGGTGTACGTCCGCCAACTGCGCCCGGCCTTCTCCAGCCGCTCGGCGTAGGTGGACCAGTCGTAGCCGGGGTGGGTTCCCTCGCTGTACGCGTCGTTGCCGACGGCCCGCTTCCCGTTGGCCTCGAAGCCGGTCTTCCCGCTCCAGAGGTGGTTGCGGTTGGGGCTGGTGGAGGTGTGGATCGAGGAGTGGTAGGCGTCGCAGACGGTGAAGGTGTCGGCCAGCTCGTAGTGGAGCGGGATGTCACGGCGGTCGTAGTACGCCATCGTGGCCGCGGTCTTCGCGCTGATCCAGCCGTTCATCCAGCCGCCGCCCCAGGCCTTCGCGCCACCGTTCCAGGAGTGGTCGAGGGCGCCGATGTACTGGAGGTCCTTCTTCTGCTCCTCGGCCGCCCCGCGCACCGGGAAGGGCAGCACGGCGGAGCCGTCCGCGCCGGGCTGCTCGAACACCGTCCCGCCGGTCGGCAGCTCGATGGCGTTACGGTCGCCGAAGCCGCGAACTCCGCGCAGGGTGCCGAAGTAGTGGTCGAAGGAACGGTTCTCCTGCATCAGGATCACCACATGCTTGATGGCGCCGAGGCCTCCCCCGCCGGACCCCGCGTGGGCGGGCTGCGCGGCGATGGCGGCCTGGAGCGAGGGCGGCAGGAACGATCCGGCCGCGGCGGCGCCGAGTGCGCCGCCGCCCAGCGCGAAGAGCCGTCGCCGTGACATGTCCGTGGTCAAAAGAGCCTCCTGGTTCCGGTGGTTACAGCCGGGAAGCTAGTCAGCCCAGGTGGCATCGGGAAGGACTGCGTACGGACCGGTGGTGAACGTCCAAGAGGTCGGACCGGAAGTCCAACCGCGTAAAGGGGCGGTGCGCCCGCACTGCGCGGGTGCACCGCCCCTTCGGGACGCGATCGGCCGGAGATCAGCCCTCGACGCCGAGCTTCTCCAGGATCAGCTCGCGCACGCGCGCCGCGTCCGCCTGGCCGCGGGTGGCCTTCATGACCGCGCCGACGAGCGCGCCGGCCGCCGCGACCTTGCCGCCGCGGATCTTGTCCGCGATGGCCGCGTTGCCCGCGATGGCCTCGTCCACGGCCGTGGACAGCGCACCCTCGTCCGAGACGACCTTCAGGCCGCGCTTCTCGACGACGGTGTCCGGGTCGCCCTCGCCCGCGAGGACGCCCTCGATGACCTGGCGGGCCAGCTTGTCGTTGAGGTCGCCCACGGCGACGAGCGCGGCCACCCGGGCGACCTGCGCCGGGGTGATCGGCAGCTCGTCGATGGCGCGGCCGGTCTCGTTGGCGTTACGGGCCAGCTCGCCCATCCACCACTTGCGGGCCTGGTCAGAGGGGGCACCCGCCTCGGTCGTGGCGACGATCAGGTCGACCGCGCCCGCGTTGAGGATGGACTGCATGTCGTGCTCGGTGACGCCCCACTCCTCCTTGAGCCGCGCCCGGCGCAGCCGGGGAAGCTCGGGGAGGCCCTTGCGGAGCTCCTCGACCCACTCGCGGGCCGGCGCCACGGGCACCAGGTCCGGCTCGGGGAAGTAGCGGTAGTCCTCGGCGTTGTCCTTGATGCGGCCGGCCGTGGTGGAGCCGTCCTCCTCGTGGAAGTGCCGGGTCTCCTGCACGATCGTGCCGCCCGAGGACAGCACGGCGGCGTGCCGCTGGATCTCGAAGCGCGCGGCCCGCTCGACGGAACGCAGCGAGTTCACGTTCTTCGTCTCGGAGCGGGTGCCGAACGCCTCACGGCCGTGCGGGCGCAGCGACAGGTTCACGTCGCAGCGCATCTGGCCCATCTCCATGCGCGCCTCGGAGACCCCGAGCGCCTTGATCAGCTCGCGGAGCTCGGCGACGTACGCCTTGGCGACCTCGGGGGCGCGGGCGCCGGCTCCCTCGATCGGCTTGGTGACGATCTCGATGAGCGGGATACCGGCCCGGTTGTAGTCGAGCAGGGAGTGGGACGCGCCGTGGATACGGCCGGTGGCGCCGCCGACGTGCGTCGACTTGCCGGTGTCCTCCTCCATGTGGGCGCGCTCGATCTGCACCCGGAAGATCTCGCCGTCCTCCAGCTGGACGTCCAGATAGCCGTTGAAGGCGATCGGCTCGTCGTACTGGGAGGTCTGGAAGTTCTTCGGCATGTCCGGATAGAAGTAGTTCTTCCGGGCGAAGCGGCACCAGTCGGCGATCTCGCAGTTGAGCGCGAGACCGATCTTGATGGCCGACTCCACGCCGATCTCGTTGACGACCGGCAGCGCGCCGGGCAGTCCGAGACAGACCGGGCAGGTCTGGGAGTTGGCGTCCTGCTTCAGCTCCGTGGAGCAGCCGCAGAACATCTTGGTCTTGGTGCCGAGCTCGACATGGACTTCGAGGCCCATGACGGGGTCGTAGGACGCGAGCGCGTCCTCGTACGACACCAGGTCAGTGACAGTCACGGTGAAACTTTCCCTCTCTAGCCCAGCAGTACATCATCGTTGCCGTCGCCGAGACGCTTCAGTTCGCGATAGAGGATCGCGAGTCCGGTGACGATGGCGGCCGCGGAGACCGCCGCGTCGACGAGCCGCAGCATGTCGTTGTCGTTGCGGGCGAGCTTCGCCTGCTTGGCGACGCTGATCGCGCCGAACGCGGTGCTGCCGAGCGCGATGTACACGCCCGTCTTGGACTTCTTGAAGTTCTTGGCCTTCTTTGCCATGGCACTCACAGCGACGGAGCCTCCTCAAGCAGCGGATGCCCCCACTTTTCCACGAACGCGGCCTCGACGGCCGCTCCGACCTTGTAGAGCCGGTCGTCCTTCATGGCGGGGGCGATGATCTGCAGTCCGACCGGCAGACCGTCCTCCGGGGCCAGGCCGCAGGGCAGCGACATGGCGGAGTTGCCGGCCAGGTTGGTGGGGATCGTGCACAGGTCCGCGAGGTACATCGCCATCGGGTCGTCGGCGCGCTCGCCGATCGGGAAGGCGGTGGTCGGGGTCGTCGGGGAGACGATCACGTCGACCTGCTCGAAGGCCTTCGCGAAGTCCTGGGTGATGAGGGTGCGGACCTTCTGGGCCGAACCGTAGTACGCGTCGTAGTAGCCGGAGCTGAGTGCGTACGTCCCCAGGATGATGCGGCGCTTGACCTCGTCGCCGAAGCCGGCCTCGCGGGTGAGCGCGGTGACGTCCTCTGCCGACTTCGTGCCGTCGTCGCCGACCCGCAGGCCGTAGCGCATGGCGTCGAAGCGGGCCAGGTTGGAGGAGCACTCGGACGGCGCGATCAGGTAGTACGCGGAGAGCGCCAGGTCGAAGGACGGGCAGTCCAGCTCGACGACGTCCGCGCCCAGCGACTTCAGCAGCTCGACCGACTCGTCGAAGCGCTTCAGGACACCGGCCTGGTAGCCCTCGCCGCGGAACTGCTTGACGACGCCGACGCGCATGCCCTGTACGGCGCCGTTGCGGGCGGCCTCGACGACCGGCGGGACCGGCGCGTCGATGGACGTCGAGTCCAGCGGGTCGTGCCCGGCGATGGCCTCGTGCAGCAGCGCCGCGTCCAGGACCGTGCGGGCGCAGGGCCCGCCCTGGTCGAGGGAGGACGAGAAGGCGACCATGCCGTAGCGGGAGACGCCGCCGTAGGTGGGCTTGACGCCCACCGTGCCGGTGACGGCGGCGGGCTGGCGGATCGAGCCGCCGGTGTCCGTGCCGATGGCGAGCGGGGCCTCGTAGGAGGCGAGGGCGGCGGAGGAGCCGCCGCCGGAGCCGCCGGGGATGCGGGTGAGGTCCCACGGGTTGCCGGTGGGGCCGTAGGCGCTGTTCTCGGTGGAGGACCCCATGGCGAACTCGTCCATGTTGGTCTTGCCGAGGATGACGACGTCGGCGGCGCGCAGCTTCTGCGTGAGCGTCGCGTCGTACGGCGGGACCCAGCCTTCAAGGATCTTGGAACCGACGGTGGTCGGCATGTCCTTGGTGGTGAAGATGTCCTTCAGCGCGAGCGGGACGCCGGCCAGCGGGCCGAGCTTCTCGCCGGCCTCCCGCTTCGCGTCCACGGCACGGGCCTGGGCGAGCGCGCCGTCGCGGTCGATGTGCAGGAAGGCGTGGACCTTCTCGTCGACCGCGTCGATCCGGGCCAGGTGTGCCTCGGTGACCTCGACGGCGGTCAGCTCGCCGGAGGCGATCTTCCCGGCGATCTCGGCCGCGGTGAGCTTGATGATGGTGCTGATGTCCGTCATGGCGATTAGTCCTCCCCCAGGATCTGCGGCACCTTGAAACGCTGCTGCTCCTGGGCCGGGGCGCCGGAGAGCGCCTGCGCGGGGGTGAGCGACGGACGGACCTCGTCCGCGCGCATGACGTTGGTCAGCGGCAGCGGGTGGGAGGTCGGCGGTACGTCTTGGTCGGCGACCTCGGAGACGCGGGCGACCGCGCCGATGATGTCGTCGAGCTGACCGGCGAAGTGATCGAGCTCTTCGCCCTTCAGCTCCAGACGCGCCAGCCGGGCGAGGTGGGCGACCTCCTCGCGCGTGATGCCAGGCATGCAGCGATCCTCAGGGGTTGGTGTGTGGTTTTGGCCCCAATCCTATGGGGTCCCCCGGGGACGGGTGCCCCACCCCGATCCGCCCATGCCTTTCCGGCGGCGCGGCCCTGTCCGGCCGGGCGCCTTTCAGGGGCTCTCGGTCTCCGCCGTGCCGTTCACCGCACCGTTCACCGCGCCGTTCAGCGACGCGTTCATCGAGCCGGCCGCCGATCCGGCGGCGGCCGCGGCCGCCGCCTGGGCCTTCAGCTCCGCGGGCCGCCGCCAGCCGTGCTCGCCGCGCGCCCGCAGCCAGGCCGTCGTCTCCTGGGGCGGCATCGCGGCCGCCACCAGCCAGCCCTGCACCGCGTCGCACCTGAGGTCCCGCAGCCGCTCCCACGTCTCGTCGTCCTCGACGCCCTCGGCGACGACGACCAGGCCGAGCGAGTGGGCCAGGTCGATGGTGCAGCGGACGATCTCCGCGTCCTCGTGGTCGACGGCCAGCCGGGCCACGAAGGACCGGTCGATCTTCAGCTCGCTGACCGGGAGTCTGCGCAGGTGGACCAGGGAGGAGTAGCCGGTGCCGAAGTCGTCGAGGGACATCTTGACGCCGTGCGCGGTGAGCCCGGCCAGGGTGTCGGCGGCGCGCTGCGGATCCTCCAGCAGCACATGCTCGGTGATCTCCAGTTGGAGCGCTCCCGCGGGCACACCGTGGCGGGCGAGCCGGGCGGCGACGCCCCCCGCGAAGCCGGGGGTGTGGACGTCGCGCGGGGAGACGTTGACCGCGACGGGCACGAACAGGCCCTGCGCCCGCCAGCGGGCGACCTGGGCGAGCGCCGTCTCCAGGACGTACTCCGTGAGGTGCGGCATCAGGCCGGAGGACTCGGCGATGGCGATGAACTCGTCCGGGGGGACCCGGCCGCGCTCCGGGTGCACCCAGCGGACCAGCGCCTCCAGGCCGGCGACCTGCCCGTCGAAACGGACCTTGGGCTGGTAGTGCAGCTCGACCTCGCTCGCGTCGAGCGCCCGGCGCAGGTCGCCGAGGAGCCCGAGCCGGTCGGGGGTGTTGCTGTCCCGCTTGGACTCGTAGACCTCCACGCCTGTGCGGTCCCGTTTGGCCTGGTACATCGCGACGTCCGCCCGGCGGAGCAGGCCCTCGGCGTCCAGGGCGTGGTCGGGGTAGACCGCGACCCCTGCGCTGGCCTCCAGGACGAGGGTCAGCCCGTCGAGGTCGAGCGGCGAGGACAGCTCGGCGACCAGGTGGCGGGCGACCTGCTGGGCGCTGGTGGTCGAGTCGGTGTGCGGCAGCAGGACGGCGAACTCGTCGCCGCCGAGCCGTGCGGCCTCCGCGTCACGCGGCAGGGCGAGCCGCAGCCGCTCCGCTATCTGCAGCAGCAGCCGGTCGCCGGCCAGGTGGCCCAGCGTGTCGTTGACCGCGCGGAAGCGGTCCAGGTCGATCAGGACCAGCGCGGAGCGGGTGCCGATGCTCTCCGCGTCCTCCAGCGCCGGCCAGGTGCGCTCCAGCAGCCACTGGCGGTTGGGCAGCCCGGTCAGCGGGTCGCGCAGCTGCTCCTCGGCGCGGGCGCGGGCGATCCAGAGCGTGGAGTCGAGAGCGATCAGCGGCACCGCGAAGAGCGGCAGCAGGACGGGCATGGACATCGCGACGGCGCAGATCAGCGGGGCGAGCCCGAGGAGCGCGACGGCGACGAGCCCCTGCCGCAGCATCGCCGTACGGGCGATGGTGGGCAGCCCGCCGTTGTGCGGGGCCTGGGCGTACCACAGCAGGACCCGGGTAGCGAGCAGATACGTCGACGCCGTCAGGAGCAGTTCCGGGGCGGCCGCGATGCCCCAGTCGAGTGGCTGCCAGGGCTCCTCGACGGTGGGCACCTCGCCGAAGGCGGCCAGGACGAGGGCCGCCGCGCCGATGCCCAGCATGTCCACGCCACCGTGCAGCAGCCCCTGCCACCAGCGGTGCCGGCGTGCGGTCCCCACGAGCACCACGACGGCGAGGCTGACCAGCACGGCCGGCAGCCAGCCGTACAGCAGCAGCACGGCGAGGGTGAGGGCGGCCCCGGAGCCGGTGCCGCCCCACCACCGGTCGCGGCCGAGCGCCACCAGATGGCCGACGATGATCCCGGTGAGCACGGCGAGGGACCAGCCCACCACCCCGTCCGGGAAGAGCGCGTGCCCCTGCGACACGGTCCGGTAGGACCCGACCGCCAGCAGTAACGCGGCGATCCCCACGACGACGGCGCCCACGGGGGGCGTGAGGCCGACGAAACCTTGCAGCCGCGACACCGGTGCGGCGCTCTCGGTCGGTTTCATTCCGTCCCTCTCACAGCCGGCGGTGCCGATGGCCCTCGGTGGCGCCCGCTCCCGTGGCGCCACGGCCCTGTCGAGCAGCCGTGCACGGAAGGCGCACTTCTCAACAGTAGGCCGCGAAAGGCTTCCAGGGGCAGCGCTCTACAGCTCTTGCCCGAATGCGAACCGACCACCCGTCACTATCTGCTACTGGCCCGAACAGGTGGTGCGGCAGGGCCATTCGGGGACCGGCGACCCCTTCTTCACTCCTCTGCCCCGTTTCCTTCCCCGCTCGGGCCGCGCCACGCCGGGGCAGCGTCTCGATGGCGTCTCGATCCGGAGAACAGTGGGCGAACGCCGGTCTGGCGGGCGGTTACTCCCCGCTGTCGCCCGGGCCGGTCCCGGGCGTGGCTTCCGGGACGGGCAGGGCCGCCTCCTTGGCACGTTCGGGTCCCTGTTCGAGCAGGATCGCGAATCCGTCCTCGTCCAGCACGGGCACCTTCAGCTGCATCGCCTTGTCGTACTTGGAGCCGGGGTTGTCGCCGACGACCACGAAGGCGGTCTTCTTCGACACCGATCCGGCGACCTTCGCGCCGAGGGTCTGGAGCGCCTCCTTCGCACCGTCGCGGGTGTGGCCCGTGAGGGTGCCGGTGACGACGACGGTGAGTCCTTCGAGGGGACGGGGGCCCGCGTCCTCGTCGGAGCCCTCGTCCGCCATCCGCACTCCGGCCTCGCGCCACTTGCGCACGATCTCGCGGTGCCAGTCCTCGGCGAACCACTGCTTGACCGAAGCGGCGATGGTGGGTCCGACGCCGTCGGCATCGGCCAGCTCCTGCTCGGTGGCCTCCTCGATGCGGTCGATGGAGCGGAACTGGCGGGCCAGTTCCTGGGCGGCGACGGGCCCGACGTGCCGGATGGAGAGCCCGGTGAGGATCCGGGCGAGGGGCGCTTCCTTGGCGGCGGCGATGCCCTCCAGCATGGCGACGGCGTTCTTCTTCGGCTCGCCCTGCTGGTTGGCGAAGACCGTCGCGATCTTCTCCTCGCCGGTCTTCGGGTCGCGCTTGGGCAGCCCGCTGTCCTGGTCCAGGACGTACGCCCGGATCGGCAGCAGCTGGTCGATGGTGAGGGCGAACAGATCGCTCTCGTCCCGCAGGACGGGCTCGGCGGGCTCCAGCGGCCGGGTCAGGGCGGCGGCGGCCACATAGCCGAAGTGGTCGATGTCCAGGCTCTTGCGCCCGGCGAGGTAGAAAACGCGCTCGCGCAACTGGGCCGGGCAGGTGCGGGCGTTGGGGCAGCGGAGGTCGATGTCGCCCTCCTTCATGGGGCGCAGCCCCGTCCCGCACTCGGGGCAGTGGGACGGCATCTCGAAGGCCTTCTCGGTGCCGTCGCGCAGGTCGACGACGGGACCGAGGATCTCGGGGATGACCTCGCCCGCCTTGCGGATGACCACGGTGTCGCCGATGAGGACGCCCTTGGCCTTGACCACGTTCTGGTTGTGCAGGGTGGCGAACTCGACCTCGGAACCGGCCACTTCGACCGGTTCGACCTGGGCGTACGGGGTGACGCGGCCGGTGCGGCCGACACCGACGCGGATGTTGACCAGTTTGGTGTTGACCTCTTCGGGGGCGTACTTCCAGGCGATGGCCCAGCGGGGGGCGCGCGAGGTGGAGCCCAGCCGGCCCTGGAGCGGGATCTCGTCGAGCTTGACGACGACGCCGTCGATCTCGTGCTCCACGGAGTGCCGGTTCTCGCCGTAGTACGCGATGAACTCCCGTACGCCGGCGAGGGAGTCGACGACCTTGTTGTGCCGGGCGGTGGGCAGGCCCCAGGTCTGGAGGAGGTCGTAGGCCGCGGAGAGGCGGTCGATGCTCAGGCCCTCGTGGGCACCGATGCCGTGCACCACCATGTGCAGGGGGCGGGTGGCCGTGACCTTGGGGTCCTTCTGGCGCAGTGATCCGGCCGCCGCGTTGCGGGGGTTGGCGAAGGGCTTGTCGTCGGCGGCGACCAGCCGGGCGTTCAGCTCCTCGAAGTCCTCCATGGGGAAGAAGACCTCCCCCCGGATCTCGACGAGCGCGGGGACGTCCTCGCCCTTGAGGCGGTGCGGGATCTCGGCGATCGTACGGACGTTGGGGGTGATGTCCTCGCCGACGCGGCCGGTGCCGCGGGTCGCCGCCCGGGTCAGACGGCCGTGCTCGTAGGTGAGGTTGACGGCGAGCCCGTCGACCTTGAGCTCGCACAGGAAGTGGTGGTCGGGGGTGCCGACGTCCTTGGCGACCCGGTCCGCCCAGGCGGCCAGTTCCTCGTCGTCGAAGGCGTTGTCCAGGGAGAGCATGCGTTCGCGGTGCTCCACGGAGGTGAACTCCGTGCGGTAGGACCCGGCGACCTTCTGGGTCGGGGAGTCCGGGGTGCGCAGCGCCGGGTGCTCCTCCTCCAGTGCCTCCAGGGAGCGCAGCTGCCGGTCGAACTCGCCGTCGCTGACGACCGGCTGGTCCTTCACGTAGTAGCGGAAGCGGTGCTCCTCGATCTGCTCGGCCAGCAGCGCGTGCTTCTCCCGCACGTCCGCCGGAACCGAACTCTCCTGCTCCACCCGCTGTTCGCCGACCATGGTCCCGTCCTCCCGTTTGCCCGTCGTCCCCGTCACTCAGGGTTGTCCGCGAGCGACCTCGCCGCTCTGGCGCTGTGGGCGAGCGCGGTACGGGCGTACGCGGGCGACGCACCCGCGAGACCGCACGACGGGGTGATCGCGACGGACTCGGCGAGAGTCCCCGGATTCAGCCCCAGCCTGCTCCACAGCGTCCTGACTCCCATGACGCTACCGCCCGGGTCTGACAATCCGTCCGAGGCGGCGTCGGTGGAGGGCACCACCCCCAGGAACAGGTGGGTGCCGCCCTCGACGGCTTCCCCGATCGCCTCCTCCTCACGCTCGGTGAGCAAGGAGAAGTCGAACGAGATCCCATCGGCCCCCGCCCGGCGCAGCAGGGCGAACGGCACCTCCGGAGCGCAGGAGTGGACGAGCGTCGTGCCGTCCTCGCCCGCGACGGCGAGGACGTCGCGCAGGGTCGCCTCCACGACCTGGCGGTCGACGGCGCGGTAGGTGCGGTAGCCGCTGGCCGAGCGGACCCGGCCCAGCAGGACGGCGGTCAGGGAGGGTTCGTCCAGCTGGAGAACGACCCGCGCCCCGGGCATCCGGCGGCGGACCTCCGCGAGGTGGGCGCGGAGCCCCTCGGCCAGGGATCCGGCCAGGTCGCGGCAGGCGCCGGGGTCGGCCAGCATGGCTTCACCGCCGCGCAGTTCCAGTCCGCCGGCGAGCGTCCAGGGCCCGACGGCCTGGACCTTGAGCAGGCCGTCGTACCCCTGGGTGAACTCCTCCAGGGCATCCAGGTCCTCCCCCAGCCAGGAGCGGGCGCGGCGGGTGTCGCGGCCGGGCCGGTCGCTGATCCGCCAGCCGCTCGGCTCGACGTGTCCGTACATCTCGACGAGCATGCCGATGGTCCGGCCGATCATGTCCGCGCCCGGCCCGCGCGCGGGCAGCTCCGCCAGGTACGGCATACCCTGGCCGTCGGCGAAGGAACCGGTGACGGTCTTCGCCGCCTCCCTCGCGTCTCCCCCGGGCATCGACCCGATGCCGGTCGCCGGACACCCGCTGAACTTGCTCTTCTCGCTCACGCGGGAAGCCTACGGTCACCGGCGGGGAACCTGCTCCCCAGGGCGTCAGCGGCCGGGTCGGACGGTGAGGTCGTTGACCTCGGCGTCGCGCGGCAGGTCGAGCGCCATCAGGATCGTGGTCGCCACCGACTCGGGGTCGATCCAGCGGGCGGCGTCGTACTCCTTGCCCTCCTGCTGGTGCACCTTGGCCTGCATGGGGCCGGCGGTGCGGCCGGGGTAGACGGTGGTGACGCGCACACCGTTGCCGTGCTCCTCGTGGCGCAGCGAGTCGGCGAGCGCCTTGAGGCCGTGCTTGCTCGCGGCGTACGCGCTCCACCCCGCGTGGGCGTTGAGCCCGGCGCCGGAGTTCACGAACAGAACCTGGCCCTGGGAGACACGGAGCTGCGGGAGCAGCAGGCGGGTGATCTCGGCGGGGGCGATCAGGTTGGCGTTGAGCTGGAAGTGCCAGGCCTTGGGGGTGAGCTCACCGACCTCGCCGAGCTCGACGACGCCCGCGATGTGCAGCAGGGTGTCGATCCGCTCGGGCATGGCCTGCTGGCCGAACGCCCAGGACAGCCGGTCGGGGTTGCCGAGGTCGCCGACGAGCGTGCGCGCGCCCGGGTAGCGGTCGGCGAACTCCTTGGCACGGCCGGCGTCGCGGGCGAGCAGGACGAGGTCGTCGCCGCGCTCCAGGAGACGGCGGGCGACTGCGGCCCCGATGCCGGATCCGGCGCCGGTGATGAGGTGGGTAGACATGGGGCGATCCTAGGTGGAGCGGTGATCACCGGGTCCGGCGGACGCCCCTGCTCACTGGTGACCGGCGGCCTCTTCCAGGTAGGCGAGCGCGCCGACGCCGTCCTTGGCGAAGAAGACCAGGTCGGTCAGGGGAACGGGGAGGAAGCCCTCGTCCTCCATGCGCTGGAACTGCTGGCGCAGCCCGTCGTAGAAGCCCGCGGTATTCAGCAGGACGACCGGTTTGGTGGACTTGCCGTGCTTCTTCAGTTCCAGGATCTCGGTGGCCTCGTCGAGCGTGCCGGTCCCGCCGACCATGATGACGACGGCGTCGGCCTTCTCCAGAAGGAGCGCCTTGCGCTCGGCGAGGTCGCGGGCGATTATCATCTCGTCGGCGCTCGTACGGGCCCTCGCGGCGAGGAACTCGACCGATACGCCCACCAGCCGCCCGCCCGCCGACTGGACGCCGTCCGCGACGACCTTCATCAGGCCGCTCTCCGACCCGCCCCAGACGAGGGTGTGCCCGCCTCTGCCGAGCAGCTCGGCGAACTCCCGGGCGGGCACGGTGTAGCGGTCGTCGAGGTCGGCGGCGGAGAGGAAGACGCAGATGTTCATGGGGCAACCGTACGACCCGCTGCGGGCACCGCCCCGTTCACTCCCTCGTCCGGGGCGGATTCCGGCCACAGCAGCGGGGCGGGGAAGATTACGGGCCGGTACGCCGCTGGAACAGGCATGACTGCCACGCGAGGACACCGCATCACCGTCGAGCCGGACACCGAGCACGTCCGGGTCGTGCACGACGGACAGGTGCTGGCCGAGAGCCGCCGCCCGCTCGTGCTCCGCGAGACCGGCTGTCCGGTCCGCTACTACCTGCCACCCGAGGACGTCCGCACCGAGCTGCTTTCCCCGTCGGACACCAGCACGCACTGCCCGTTCAAGGGGGACGCCTCCTACTGGTCGCTGCCCGGGGCCGCCGATCTCGTCTGGGCCTACCCGGAACCGAGGCCCGAAGTCGCCGCGATCAAGGACCATTTCTGCTTCTACGCCGCGGAGACGGTGGCCGGCTGACCCGCGGTCCGGGCTCCGCGTTACGGGTTCCGGGTCCGGGTCCGGGCTCCGCGAGGTTTTCCCGCCGGAGCGATGAGTTTCCCGGACCGCTCCGGTCTCCTCTCCCATGGACAGGATTCTCTCCGCCGACGGCACCTCGATCGCCTACCGCCGCCAGGGCGAGGGGCCGCCGCTGGTGCTGGTCGGCGGGGCACTGAGCGCCGCGGCGGCCGACGCACCGCTGGCCGCCCTGCTCGCGCCGCGGTTCACGGTGCTCACCTACGACCGCCGGGGCCGGGGCGCCAGCGGTGACACCGGGCACTGCACCGTGGCACGGGAGATCGAGGATCTGGCCGCCGTCGTCGGTACAGCCGGGCCGGGCGCGTCGGTCTTCGGGATGTCGTCCGGCGGGGCGCTGGCCCTGGAGGCGGCGGCCGCCGGGCTCCCGGCGGAGCTCATCGCCGTGTACGAGCCGCCCTACACACCGGGCGCGTCCGGTCTGCTGTTCAAGGCCCGCTGCACGGTCCGGCTGCACCGGCTGCTGGCGGCCGGGGACCGGGGCGGGGCGGTGGAGCTTTTCCTGTCCATGACGGGCGTCGCCGACGAGACGGCCGCCCGGATGCGGCGCACACCGGTGTGGGCGGAGCTGGAGGCGATGGCGCACACCCTGGCGTACGACGACGCCCTGCTGGGCGACGGGGCGGTCCCGGTCGAGCGGTTCGCGGCCGTCGCCGCCCGGACGCTGGTGGTCTGCGGCGGCTTCAGCAGCACCCCGGCGCGCGCGGCGACCCGGACCCTGGCCGAGGCCCTGCCGCGCGGCCGGCACCGCACGCTGACGGGCCAGATGCGCGAGGTGGCGCCCCAGGTGATCGCCCCGGTGCTGGCGGGCTTCTTCGCCAAGGACGTGTACGCGTACCGGCAGGCGTCGTAGGCGGGCCCTGTCCGATCCGGCCGAAAGGCCGGGCGGGCCGTTGGCCTCGGCCGCCCGTCGGCCCGTGCGTCAGCCGCCCGTCGCCACCCGCTCGCGGCGGGCCGTCGTCGCGATGGTGGCCGATCCGACCACGCGCGTGCCGTCGTACAGGACTACCGCCTGGCCGGGGGCCACGCCCCGGACCGGCTCGGTGAAGGTGACGTTCAGCTCCGAGCCGTCCACCAGCTCGGCGGTGACCTCGGTCTCGCCGCCGTGGGCGCGGAGCTGAGCTGTGTACGTGCCCGGGCCGGCCGGGGGCGTACCGCACCAGCGGGGCTTGATGGCGGTCAGCGAGGTCACGTCGAGGGCCTCGACGGGGCCGACGGTGACGGTGTTGTTCACCGGGGAGATGTCGAGGACGTAGCGCGGCTTGCCGTCCGGGGCCGGGTGGCCGATCTTCAGGCCCTTGCGCTGGCCGATGGTGAAGCCGAACGCGCCCTCGTGGGTGCCCAGCTTCGTACCGGACTCGTCGAGGACGTCGCCCTCGGCCGGGCCGCCGAGGCGGTTCGCCAGGAAGCCCTGGGTGTCGCCGTCGGCGATGAAGCAGATGTCGTGGCTGTCGGGCTTCTTGGCGACGGCCAGGCCCCGGCGCTCGGCCTCGGCGCGGATCTCGTCCTTGGTAGTGAGGGTGTCGCCGAGCGGGAACATGGCGTGGGCGAGCTGCTTCTCGTCCAGGACGCCGAGCACATAGCTCTGGTCCTTGGCCATGTCGGAGGCGCGGTGCAGCTCGCGGCTGCCGTCCTCGGCGAGTACCACCGTGGCGTAGTGGCCGGTGCACACGGCGTCGAAGCCGAGGGCGAGGGCCTTGTCGAGGAGCGCGGCGAACTTGATCTTCTCGTTGCAGCGCAGGCAGGGGTTGGGCGTGCGCCCGGCCTCGTACTCCGCGACGAAGTCCTCGACGACGTCCTCGCGGAAGCGTTCCGCCAGGTCCCAGACGTAGAACGGGATACCGATGACGTCGGCCGCGCGGCGGGCGTCCCGGGAGTCCTCGATGGTGCAACAGCCGCGCGCCCCGGTCCGGAAGGACTGGGGGTTCGCGGACAGGGCGAGGTGGACACCGGTCACGTCGTGGCCCGCCTCGGCGGCACGGGCCGCGGCGACGGCGGAGTCCACGCCGCCCGACATCGCGGCGAGGACACGTAGGGGGCGCTGGGAAGTCTGAGTCATAGCTCCTCCAGGGTACGGGTCGCCGGGAACCGAACGCTCGCGGATAAGCGTTGACGACCACATGGGGAACAACGGGAGCACCCGGGCGTCGCGAAAGCCCTCGGGCAAGTCGTCGGGCAAGTCGTCGCGGAGGAAGCCCGCCGACGGCGTCAGCCGGCGCGCGCTGCTGATCGGCGGCGGTGCGGTGGCGGCCGCCGGCACGGCCGCCGTGCTCGCACGCGACAAGGTGAAGCGCCTGTGGTGGCAGGTGCCCGGCATCGAGAAGCCCCGGAAACCGGGCGAGCTGGACTACGCGGGGGCGACCTGGGTGGCCGCGTCGGAGGCGAACTGGCGACGTGCGGACCGCCCGGACGACTTCACGATCGACCGGGTGATCATCCATGTCACCCAGGGCAGTTTCGACAGCGCTGTGAAGGTGTTCCAGGATCCCGCCCACCGGGCCGCGACGCACTACATCGTGGGGCAGGACGGGCGGGTGGTGCAGATGATCCGCGAGCTGGACGTGGCGTACCAGGCGGGCAACCGCGCCTACAACGAGCGCGCCGTCGGCATCGAGCACGAGGGGTTCGTGGACCGGCCGGGAGACCTCACGAAGGCGATGTACGCGTCCTCGGCCCGGCTCACGGCGTCGATCTGTGCCCGGCACGACGTACCCATCGACCGGAAGCACATCATCGGGCATGTGGAGGTGCCGGGCACCGACCACACCGATCCGGGGCCGCACTGGGACTGGGACCGCTATCTGGAGCTGGTGCGGCGGGCCGCGACGGCGCCGCCCGCCCCTTCCCCCACGCCTTCGGCGAAGGCCGCCGGCTGACGGTCACGGGGGATGGCCCTCAGCTGAGCCCGGCCGTCCTCGCCCGCTCGACCGCCGGGCCGATCGCTCCGGCGAGCGCCTTCACGTCCTCCTCGGTCGAGGTGTGGCCGAGCGAGAAGCGCAGGGTGCCCCGGGCCAGGTCCGGGTCGGTGCCGGTGGCGAGGAGGACGTGGCTGGGCTGGGCGATCCCGGCGGTGCAGGCGGAGCCGGTGGAGCATTCGATGCCCTGGGCGTCCAGCAGCAGGAGGAGGGAGTCGCCCTCGCAGCCCGGGAAGCTGAAGTGGGCGTTGGCCGGGAGGCGTCCGGCCGGATCCGGGTCGCCGCCCAGCACGGCGTCCGGCACGGCCCGGCGCACGGCGGCCACGAGATCGTCGCGCAGGGAGCCCACGCGGCGGGCGAACTGCTCGCGCCGCTCGGCGGCCAGCCGTCCGGCGACGGCGAAGGAGGCGACGGCGGGCACGTCCAGAGTGCCGGAGCGCACATGGCGCTCCTGGCCTCCGCCGTGCAGCACGGGCACGGGGGTGTGGTCACGGCCCAGCAGCAGTGCGCCGATGCCGAACGGGCCGCCGATCTTGTGCCCGCTGACGGTCATCGCGGCCAGCCCGGAGCGGGCGAAGTCGACCTCCAGCTGACCGAAGGCCTGTACCGCGTCGGCATGCATGGGGATGGCGAACTCCGCGGCGACCGCCGCCAGTTCACGTACCGGCATGATGGTGCCGATCTCGTTGTTGGCCCACATGACGGTGATCATCGCGACGTCGTCGGGATTGCGGAGGATCGCCTCGCGCAGGTCTTCGGGGTGGACCCGGCCGTGGTGGTCGACGGGGAGGTAGTCGACGGTCGCGCCCTCGTGCTCGGCGAGCCAGTCGGCGGCGTCCAGCACGGCGTGGTGTTCGACGGGACCGGCGAGGACCCGCGTGCGGCGGGGGTCGGCATCGCGGCGGGACCAGTAGAGGCCCTTCACGGCGAGGTTGTCGGCCTCCGTGCCGCCGGAGGTGAGGACGACCTCGCTGGGGCGGGCGCCGAGGGCGTCGGCGAGGGCTTCTCTGGACTCCTCGACGGTACGGCGGGCCCGGCGTCCGGCGGCGTGCAGCGAGGACGCGTTGCCGGTGACGGAGAGCTGGGCGGTCATCGCCTCGATCGCTTCGGGAAGCATCGGGGTGGTCGCGGCGTGGTCGAGGTAGGCCATGGTGGGGCCGATTCTACGAGCCCCGGGTGGGGCGCATGCCGGGCGCGTCACGGCCCGGTGCCCGCGCACGCCCGCGCGAGGTGTGGCGGACCGGCTCGGAGGCCGGTCAGGGACCCCTTCCGGCGCACGTTCCTGAGCCCGACGGAGCCTGATCCGGAGCCCGATCCGGAACGGGGAGAGCGGCTCGCGGTGCCGCGTCGGGGGTGTGCGTCAGCCGCCGAGGCTCCAGGCGACCGTGCCGTCGGCGGTGACCAGGGCGGCGAGCACGGCGAGGTCGGCGACGCCCAGGGCGAGGCCGAGCCAGGCGCGTCCCCGGCGGCGGGTGCGGCGGGCCAGGGCCAGCAGCGCCATCACGATCGCGGTGGGCCCGAGCAGGATGTTGAAGACCAGCAGCCCGACGAGGCCGAGGACGAACGAGGCGACGGCAAGACCGTCCGCCTCCCGGCCCACGGCCCGGGAGGCGGGGGCCGGCGCGGCGGCATCGGGAGCGACGGCAGCATCGGTGCCGCCACCGGTCCCGGTATTCGTATCGGCGTCGGTCACGCGGCGGGCGGAGTCGGTGAGGGCCATGGTGCGAGCTCCTTCGGATCGGTCCGGGAAACGGCAGGCTCGGCGGGTGCGGGTGCGGGTGCGGCGGGACAGCGCAGAACAGTGCGGGACGGGTCAGCGGGTGCGACGCGCGGTGCGTTCGCGGACGGCGAAGACCATCAGCCAGCAGCCGATCACGGTCGCGGCGGCCAGGGTCAGCGACAGCGGGATGTGGGTGACCGCCCCGAGGACGATCCCCAGCAGGAGCAGCGCGGCGACGAGGACGAGCACGGCGGAACCTCTCTGTGCGACGACGAATACCGCTCGGAAGCGGGCCGGAAGCCATTCGGAGTACGAGTGTTCACTGACTTGGAAGTCTAAACCCCGGACCCCTTCCTCGACTCGGAGAACGGTTGTTTACTGAATGGCATGAGTCACATCACCGCCGGAATCCGCCAGGCCCAGAAGCTCAGGACCCGCCAGGCCCTCCTGGACGCCGCGCTCGTTCTGCTGGAGCACCAGAGCCTGAGCAGCCTGGGACTGCGGGAGGTCACCCGAGCCGCCGGGGTCACCCCGACGGCCTTCTACCGCCACTTCGAGGACACCGCCGCGCTCGGCGTCGCCCTGGTCGAGGAGACCCTGGGCAGCCTGCACGGGCTGATCGGCGCGGTGCTCGCGGAGACGGGCGACAGCGAGGAGCGGCTGGACCGCAGCGTGGAGGTGATAGCGCGCCATGTCGGCGCGCAGCCCGCCCACTTCCGGTTCATCGCCCGTGAGCAGCACGGCGGGGTCGGCCCGGTGCGCGAGGCGATCGCGACCCAGCTGCGGCGGTTCGCGGAGGAGGTGGCCTGCGCGCTCGGCCAGGAGCCGGGTTCCGCCGGATGGAACGAGGAGGACCTGCTGATGCTCGGCGGCCTCTACGTGGACCACATGGTGATCACCACGTCGACCCTGCTGGAGGCCGGGCCGGCGGGTGAGGCGGAGGTCGTCCGGGTGGCCCGGCGCCGGCTGCGGCTGGTCACCATCGGCCGTGCGCACTGGCTGGACGAGGGGTGACGTACGCACGGGCCGGACGAGAGGCGTGGAGACGCCACCGCCGCGCTTGACCCTCCCGCAACAGGAGGCTCTACGGTCCCCGGGTATGAAGATCGTCGTCCATGACACCGCCTCCGCCCTGCTCGACCTCCTGCACCGCCCCGTGGCCCAACGACCTGACGCCCTGCGCGAGATGCTCGCCCCGTTGCAGGAGGTGATGTCCCGGGCGGGGGTCGGAGACCTGGTCGAGACGCACCGCGCGGGCAGCGGGTTCCCGCTCGACCGGGACGGCGCCCGGTGCGCGGACCGCCGGCACCGTGCACGTCGTCCTGGTGCTCGGCGACCCGGACGACCCGCAGATGACCCTCAACCAGGGGTACTTCGGCCTCGGCGGCATCCCGGGCGCGATCCTGCTGATGATGTGGCCCACAGCGACCGGCCTGGCCAAGATCGAGCACGCCGCCGCCCACGAGCTGCACCACAACGTCCGCTACGCCAACGTGGTCTGGGACCCGATGGCGGTCACGGTCGGTGAACAGGTCGTGGCCGAGGGGCTGGCCGAGGCGTTCGTTCGGGAGCTGGCGGGCGAGGCCGCCATGGGCCCCTGGTCGACGTCCCTGTCCGGCGCGGAGCTGGACGAGGTCTCCGCGAAGGTGGCGGCCGGGATCGACGTCGCCGGGATGCCGAACCTCCCCGCGTACGTGTACGGCGACCGCACCACGCGCCATCTGGGGCAACGGTCAGTCGGGCTGCCGGACTTCGCCGGGTACGCGGCCGGGCTGCGCTTCGTGGACGCCCACCTCACGGTCTCCGGGCTGACCGCCGCAGCGAGCGTCGCCCTGCCCGCACGGGAGATCCTCACCAACGCGGGCGTGCCGACCACCGTGTGACCCGCCTCCGGAACCCGTACAACCGGCTGCGGGAGACTGGACCGATGAGGATCGAGGACCGGCGCCCCGATGAGCCGCCCGCCGACGGGCTGACCGTCGGACGGACGGCCGCGCTCGTCGGGGTCAGCGCGAAGACGCTGCACCACTGGGACACGATCGGCCTCGTGCGGCCGGTCGGGCGTACCCGGGCCGGCTACCGGGTGTACGGGGACGACGACGTCGCCCGGCTCCACCGGGTCCTCGTCTACCGGGAGATCGGCGTCCCGCTCGCCGCGATCGGGCGGCTCCTGGACGACCCGGCGGTCGACGCGCGCGAGCATCTGCACCGGCAGCGGGGGCGGCTCGTGGACCGGATCTCCCGGCTCGAGCGGATGGTCGGGGCGGTGGACCGCATGCTGCTGGAGTCGAAGCCCGGCATCCGGCTGACGCCCGGGGAGCAGGTGGAGATCTTCGGGGCCGACTGGCAGCCCGGCTGGGCCGAGGAGGCCGAGGAGCGGTGGGGCGGCACGGACCAGTGGGCGCAGTACGCGGAGCGGGCGGCCGGGATGAGCGCCGAGGACTGGAAGGACGTGGCGGCGGCCACCGAGGCCCTGACCGCCGACCTCGGCGGCGCGTACCGTTCCGGCGTCGCTCCCGGGTCGGATGTCGCGGACGCCCTCGCGGAGCGGCACCGCGCGCAGATCTCGACGTACTTCGACTGCACGTACGCCATGCAGGTCTGCATCGGCCGGACGTATGTCGCCGACCCCGGGTACGCCGCGCACTACGACGCGATCGCGCCGGGGCTCAACAGCTGGCTGTTCGCGGTGATCGCCGCGAACGCCCGGGCCCACGGCGTCGATCCGGAGTCCGCCGCCTGGGAGTGAGCGACGGCGGCGGGGCCGGGTCAGCCGCCGGCCGCGTACATCTCGACGACCTCGGCGGCGACCTCGGCCAACAGCGTGCGGGCCTCGGGCGGGTCGAGGACCTCCACGGCCGGCCCGAACGCGAGCAGGGACCGCACCCGGCCGACCTCGGACACCGCCGGCTCCGCCAGCAGCCACTCCCCCTGCTCCTCCCCCGGCCGGGGCGCGGCCGGTAAGGGCTCCCCGGTCAGCGCGGCCGCGTTCAATCGCCCGAACAGCTCCGGACGGGGGCGGTGGAACCGGACCCGCAGGCGTACGGCGGAGGGGCGCTGCTCCACCCCGGCGCGCAGCGTCTCCCACACCCCGGCCGGCTCCGCCCCGGCGCGCCGCCGCACGGGGTCCCCGGTGGGTTCGGCCGTATGGATCCGGTCGGCGCGGAAGAGGCGGGGGCCGCCGTCGAGGTCCGCGACCAGGTACCAGACGCCGGCCTTCACGACGAGGCCGTAGGGGTCGACGGTGTAGTCGCGCGGGGCGTCCGCGCCGCTGTGCCGGAGACGTCGAGGCGATCGGCCGGCTCGGTGGCGGGAACCGTGCCCCGGGTCTGGAGCAGCGGGAGGACGGAGAGCAGCCGGTCGGATTTCACCGGTCCATTTGATGGCCGGAGGACCCGGGCGCTGCGGCTGCTTGCCGCGTGGGGGGCCTGAGCCGTGCGGTGCCGGGCCCCCACACCGTACGGCTATGCGCTGCGCGGGGCCTTGGCGAGCTGGCGGGACTGGGCGACGAGGCGGTCGGCGCTGTCCCAGACCTCGGCGTCCTCCTCCAGGAAGCCGCCGGCGAGGTTGCGGGTGGTGATGGCGACGCGCAGCGGGCCCGGGGCGGGGCGGCAGCGGATGTGGGTGGTCAGCTCGACGGTGGGGGTCCAGCCGGTCAGGCCCAGTTCGAACGAGGTCGGGGGCAGGGCGTCCACGGTGAGCAGCAGCGACAGCGGGTCCGGGTCGCGGCCGTCGGCCAGGCCGAACCAGCCGCGCATCTCGCCCTTGCCGGACGGGGCTCCGACGGCCCAGCCGACGGTCGCCGGGTCGAGCTTGATGTCGAGGCGGTCGGTGATGGCGGAACTGCCGGGGATCCTGGGCGCGCCGTCGCTCGGGCCGAGGCAGTGGTCCCGGTCGGGCATGGCGGGCGGGAGTGCCGTCGTACGGACGTCGTCGGGGAGCGTGTCCAGGTCGCCGTAGGTGGCCAGGACCCGGATGCGCTCGATCTCGCTGCCGTCCTCGGCGTACTGGAAGAGGGAGGCCTGGCCCGTGGAGAGGGTGCGGCCGGCGCGGACGGTCTGGGTGCGCACGACGGCGGGGCCCGGCACGGAGGCGGTGAGGTAGTGCGCCGAGACGGAGAACGGGTCGGGGTGCGGCAGGGCCTCGCCCAGGGCCCGGCCGAGCAGGGCCAGCAGATAGCCGCCGTTGACGGCCTGGATGATGGTCCAGCCCGCGGAGAGCTCGGCGTCGTAGACGCCCGCCTCGCGCAGGGTGACCGCGGTGTCCCGGTCGAACTCGCTGTCGCCGATGGTTGCCCGTGCGGTCTGCGCCGCCTCAGTCGCTGCCTGTGCCATGGCATGCACGGTACATCGAACACCCTACTAAGCGGTAGCTTTCAAGCTGCGCACTTCTCGGCCACGTGGCCGCCCGGGACCCGCTCACGCGATCCGCCGGACTTCCCTAGCCCTCCTCGGCCCGTGCGGAGGAGCGGTTGTACGCACGCGGCGCCCGCCAGTGGAAGCGCAGCGCCAGCAGGCGCAGGGAGAACGCGCAGATCGCCGCCAGGCTGCTGGTCAGGGCGTTGAGGGTGTCGAAGCGGATACACAGGACCACCATGGTCGCCCCGACGATCGCGGGCACCGCGTACAGGTCGCGGTCCCAGCGCAGCAGCGAGGGCACCTCGTTGGCCAGCACGTCGCGCAGCACGCCGCCACCGACCGCGGTGGCCAGGCCGAGCGCCGCCGACGCCGTGAGCCCGAGGCCGTACTCGTACGCCTTGACCGTGCCGGCCACGCAGAACAGCCCGAGCCCCGCCGCGTCGAAGACGTTGACGCCGGCCTGGATGCGCTCCACGTGCGGGTGGAGGAAGAAGACCAGCACGGCGGCGAACAGCGGGGTGATGAAGTAGCCGAGGTCGGTGAAGGCGGCAGGCGGGATCGCGCCGATCATCACGTCACGGAACAGCCCTCCGCCCAGCGCTGTCACCTCCGCGAGGACCGCGATGCCGAAGACATCGAAGTTCTTGCGGACGGCGAGCAGGGCGCCCGAGATCGCGAAGACGAAGATCCCGGCGATGTCGAGCGCATGCTGGACGGAGGGCGTGAACAGTTCGGTGAGCACCAGGCAATTGTGCCGGTCCTAGGGCCTTTCGTTTGGATCAGGTCGGATCAGGGAGCGGGGTCCGGTGCGTGCAGCTGCAAGGCGGAGGACTGAGTCAACGCGGAGCGTTGGTGATTGACGACAACGCCGCAGATGCGCGTGCCGGACCCCGCGAGCCCGACATGATCCAAACGAGAGGCCCTAGTCCTGGGCTCCGTCCTTGGCCGGTGCCGCGACAGGCGCGTCGCCCTGGCCCGGCACCTTCGCGGGGGCCTCGGCCTCCGCGACATCGGCCTCTCCCTCCGGCACCTCCACCGCTTCGGCCGCCGCGGTTTCCGTGCCGGTGACCGCCTCGGTGCCGGTGGCCAGGGCCTGCTTCACCGTCCCGGCCTCGATCTCGGCCGTGAAGTGGCAGGCCACCTTGTGCCCGTCGCCGGTGTCCAGCAGCGGCGGGCGCTCCGTGGCGCACTTGGTCTCCTGCACCCACGGACAGCGGGTGTGGAAGCGGCAGCCCGTCGGCGGGTTGGCCGGGGAGGGCAGGTCGCCGTGGAGCAGGATCCGCTCGCGGCGGTCCTCGACCTCGGGGTCGGGCACCGGGACCGCCGACATCAGCGCCTTGGTGTACGGGTGCCGGGGCCCCGCGTACAGCGCGTCGCTCGGGGCCTCCTCGACGAGCCCGCCGAGGTACATCACCCCGATGACGTCCGAGATGTGCCGGACGACCGCGAGGTCGTGCGCGATGACCAGGTAGGTCAGGCCCAGCGACTCCTGGAGCTCCTCCAGCAGGTTGATCACCTGTGCCTGGACCGAGACGTCCAGCGCGGACACCGGCTCGTCGCAGATGATCACGTCCGGCTCCAGGACCAGGGCGCGGGCGATGCCGATGCGCTGGCGCTGGCCGCCGGAGAACTCGTGCGGGTAGCGGGACATCGCGTTGGACGGCAGGCCGACCTTGGCGAGGATGTCCTTGATCTTCTCCCGGCGCTCCGCCGAGTCCTTCCCGATGCCGTGGGCGGCCATGCCCTCGGCGAGGATGGACTCGATGTTCTGCCGGGGATTGAGGCTGCCCAGCGGGTCCTGGAAGACCATCTGGAGACGGCGGCGGAAGGCCCGCATCTCCTCGGAGGGCAGCTTCGCCAGGTCGGTGCCGTCGAAGACGACCCCGCCCTCGGTGATGTCGTTCAGCCGCAGTACCGCGCGGCCGAGCGTCGTCTTGCCGCAGCCCGACTCGCCGACCAGCCCGTACGTCTGGCCGGCCTCGACGCTCAGCGAGACGCCGTCGACCGCGTAGACGTGGCCCACCGTACGGTCGAAGAAGAGGCCCTTCTTGACCGGGAAGTGGACTTTGACGCCGTCCAGTTCGAGAAGGCTCATGCCGGGACCTCCGCCTTGGGCAGGACCGGGTTGACGCAGCGCACCTGGTGTCCGGCCGTGCGTGGTTCGGTCAGTTCGGGGGTGCCGGTGAGGCACTCCATCGTGTAGTGGTCGCACCGGGGTGCGAACGCGCAGCCGTCGGCCCAGGCGATCTTGTCGTTGATGGACCCGCGGATCGGGTGCAGCGGTTCGCCGCGCGGCGCGTCGAGGCGCGGGATGGAGCCGAGCAGCCCGTGCGCGTACGGGTGGGTGGGGTGGGCGAACAGCTCGCGGCGGCCCGCCGATTCCACCGCCCGGCCGGCGTACAGGACGTTGACCTCGTCGCAGAGACCGGCGACGACACCGAGGTCGTGCGTGATCATCAGCAGGGCGGTGCCCTCCTGGTCGACCAGCTCCTTCAGGAGCTCCAGGATCTGTGCCTGGATGGTCACGTCCAGGGCTGTCGTCGGCTCGTCGGCGATCAGCATCCGGGGGGCGCAGGCGACCGCCATGGCGATCAGCGCCCGCTGACGCATACCGCCGGAGAGCTGGTGCGGGTACTCCTTGAGCCGCCGGTCCGGGTCGGGGATACCGACCCGGTCGAGCAGGGACGCGGCTTCCTTGCGGGCCTTCTCGCCCTTCAGCCCGCGGTGGCGCTGGAGGATCTCGGTGACCTGGATCCCGATGGGGACGACCGGGTTCAGTGAGGAGAGGGGGTCCTGGAAGATCATCGCGAGCTGGCTGCCGCGCAGATCGCGGAGCTTGCGCTCGTTCATGGTCAGCAGGTTCCGGCCGTCGAACTCGGCACGGCCGCCGATCCTCGCGGCCTTGCGGGGCAGCAGCCCCATCAGGGCGAGCGAGGTGACGGACTTGCCGCAGCCCGACTCGCCGACCAGGCCCACGACCTGGCCCTGGTCGACCTCGAAGGAGACACCGTCCACGGCCGTGGCGTCCTTGCGGCCGCGGGCGGTGAAGGTGACGCTGAGTTCCTCAACGGAGAGCAGTGACATGGGACTTCAGCCTCGCAACTTCGGGTCGAGGGCTTCGCGCATGGCCTCGCCGAGCAGGGTGAAGCCGAGGGCGGTGATGATGATGCCGACAGCCGGGTAGGCGGCCATCATCGGGTCGTTGTCGAAGAAGCGCTGTGCCTGGGAGAGCATCACGCCCCACTCGGGAATGGCCGGGTCGGGGTTGCCGAGGCCCAGGTAGGACAGGGCCGCGGCCTCGATGATCGCGGTGGCCAGGCTCAGGGTGGCCTGGACGATCACGGGGCTCAGCGAGTTCGGCAGGATCTGGGTCAGCACGATCCGCTTGCGCCGGATACCGACCGCCTTCGCGGCGAGCACGTAGTCGGCGCCGCCCTGGACCAGCATCGAACCGCGCAGCAGGCGGGCGAAGATGGGGATCTGGACGACACCGACGGCGATCATCACGGTGGTCAGCGACTGGCCGAGGACCGCGGCGATGGAAACCGCGAGCAGCAGCGACGGCAGCGACAGCATGATGTCGGTGAAGCGCATGATGACGGTGTCGACGCGCTGACCCACCTTGCCGCCGAGGGTGGCGGCGGCGCCGGAGAGGACGCCGACGGTGGCGCCGACGATCAGGCCGATGAGCATGGAGACCACACCGACGAGCAGCGTCTGCCGCGCTCCGACGAGCCAGCGGGAGAACATGTCGCGGCCCAGGTGGTCCAGGCCGAACCAGTTCTCGCCGCGCATGCCGACAAACTTGCCCTGGTTGGGGAAGACCTCGCTGCGCCAGTTCTGCGCGGTGGGGCCGTGGGGGGCCAGCATCGGTCCGACGACGGCGACGAGGACGAACACGCCGATGATGACCGCGCCGATGATCGCCATCTTGCTGGAGCGCATGCGGCGGAAGGCCTCACGCCACAGACTGGTGCCGGTGACCGTCTCCGAGCTCTGGGTCAGCTCGGCGAGACGGTCGATCTTGTCTGCTTGGTTGGTCAGGATCGTCACGTCAGTGCACCCGCACTCTCGGGTCGATGATGCTGTACGCGAGGTCGACCAGGAGGTTGATGAGCACGTACACCATCGCGATGAAGAGAATGAATCCGACGAGGACCGGGTAGTCGCGGCCGTCGATCGCGGTACGGATGAAGGAACCCAGGCCGCCGAAGTCGAAGACGGACTCGGTGAGCACCGCACCGGAGAGCAGGCTGCCGGTCAGCAGGCCGACCGCGGTGATCACGGGGAGCAGGGCGTTGCGCAGTACGTGGCGCCCGCGCACGGTCTTCTTGTCGAGGCCCTTGGACTCGGCAGTGCGGATGTAGTCCTCGCCGAGCACCTCCAGGACACTGGCGCGGGTCATCCGGACGATGACGGCGAGCGGGATCGAGGCCAGGGCGACGGCGGGCAGGATCAAGTGCATGATCGCGTTCCAGCTCGCGTCGAACTCGCCGGTCAACAGGCCGTCCAGGACGGCGAATCCGGTGACGTCGGTGGCGTTGAGGCCGGAGTCGAGCCGGCCCTGGCTCGGGAACCACCGCAGCTGTACGGAGAAGATCCCGCGCAGCAGCACGGCCAGGAAGAAGACGGGGATGCAGATGCCGAGCAGTGATCCGGAGACGGAGGCCACGTCCAGCCAGCCGCCGCGGTGCTTGGCCGCGAGGTAACCCATCGGGATGCCCACGACGACGGCGATCAGAATCGCCGCGATGCTCAACTCCACCGTGGCGGGGAAGGCGCGGGTGAATTCGTCCCACACCGGCTGGCCGGTCTGGGTGGAGGTTCCGAGGTCGAGCTCGAAGATGCGCTTGAGGAACCGCCAGTACTGGACGTGGACCGGCTCGTCGAGTCCGAGGGCCCGGTTGATTCTCGCTACTTCGGCTTCGGTGGCCCGCTCGCCCAGGATCGCTGTGGCGGGTCCGCCGGGCAGTCGGTTCAGCCAGAGGAACAGCAGGACCGACAGGCCGAGCAGGGTGGGAATGAGCTGGAGAAGTCTTCTTACGACGAGTCGCAGCACCCCGCATGCCCCTTTCTCACGTGCGTCGATGCGGGTCCGCCCGGCCACCTGGTTGCTGTGGCCGGGCGGACCCGCTGGTGTGCGATTACTTGAAGGAGACCTCGGCGAAGTTCTCCTGCGTCAGCGGGGAGACCTTCGGCGGGTTGACGTTCTTGGCGAACGCGATCGCCGGCGGGGACGAGGAGATCGGCACGCCCGGGACGTACTCCATGATCGTCTCGTTGGCCTTCTTGTAGGCCTCGGTGCGCTCGGTGGAGTCGGTGGCCTTGGAGGCCGCGTTCACGGCGTCGAAGACCTTCTGGTCCTTGAAGCCCCACTGCTTGTCGGGCCCGGCGAACCAGGTGCCGATGAAGTTGTAGCCGTCGTTGAAGTCACCGGTCCAGCCGAGCAGGTGCAGGGCGCAGGAGCCGGCCTCGGTGGCGTCCAGGTAGTCCGGGGCCCACTTCATGGCCTTCGGCGTGACGGTGATGCCGGCCTTCTCCAGGTCGGCCTTCATCAGCTCGAACAGGTCCTGCGGGGCAGGCATGTACGGGCGGGTGACCTCGGTCGGGTAGCAGAACTCGATGTTCAGCTTCTCCTCACCGGCCTGCTTGAGGAGGTCCTTCGCCTTGGCGGTGTCGAACGGGTACGTCTTCACCTTGTCCGAGTAGCCGGCGACCGTGTCGGGCATGAACTGGGTGCCGACCTTGCCGCCCTCGGGCAGCTGGGTGTTGACGAGGTTCTCACGGTCGATGGCGTGCGTGATCGCCTGACGGACATCGAGCTTCTTCAGCGCCGGGTTCGCCGACTGGCTCATGCCGACGTAGAAGATGTTGAAGACGTCACGGGTCGGAACCTCGTAACCCTCCTTCTCCAGCGTCGTCACATCGGCCGGCGCGACCAGGTCGTAGCCGTCGATGTCACCCGCCTGGAGCGCCTGGCGGCGGGTCTCCTCGGTGGAGATGGTGCGGAAGACCAGGTTCTTCACCTTGGCCTTGTCGCCCCAGTAGTCGTCGAAGCGTTCCAGGGAGACTTCCTTGTTCCCCTTGTTCCACTTCACGATCTTGTACGGGCCGGTGCCGGCGACCGTGCCGGCCTCCTGGCTGTACTTGGGGTACGTGATCGCGTCGCCCTTGGCCGTCGCGTCCTGCTTCGCGTACTCCTTGAGCGCCTTCGGCGAGTGGATCGCGAGCGCCTGGAGGGAGAATCCGCCCGGCAGGTTCGCCGAGGGCTCGTTCACCTCGATGACGGCCGTGTTGTCGTCCTCGGCGGTGCAGGACTTGTAGTTCGGCTTGGGCGTCTCGGCGTCCTCGTTCTTCGCGAACCCGCCCATGATGGTCTGCCAGTAGTAGGAGACCGCGCTGGACTGGTACGTGCCCTTCCAGTTGAACCAGTAGTCGTAGTTCGCGCAGACCGCGGCGGCGTTGAACGTCTCGCCGTCGTGGAACTTCACGCCCTCGCGCAGGTTGAACGTCCAGACCTTGCCGGCCGGGTCGCTCTCCCAGTTCTCGGCGAGGCCGCCGACCAGCTTGCTGCCGCCGGGCTCGTGCTCCAGCAGCGCCTCGAAGGCCTGACGGGTGACGCGGAACGTCTCGCCGTCGCTCGCGAGGGCCGGGTCGAGGGAGCCGGGGTCACCGGATCCGGCGAAGACGAAGGTGTCCTTGTCGCCCCCCTTGGAGCCGCCCTCGTCCCGCTCGCTGGAACAGCCCGTGGCGATCAGCCCGACAGCGACCGCTGTCGTGATCGCCCGGACAGCCCGGGACTTGAATATGCGCATGGGTCCACCCCTGGTTCGCCATGTGGTGAGGTTTGATGGCCGCACACTACAGACGGTGCCTGCCGCAAGAGAACAGTCCGGATAGCGGTGAGACCTAGTCGAGACCCGGACGGTTAACAAACCGTCCAGATCCGGGACATCCTCACGTTGGAAGTTAACAAGCCGGACATCGCTGGGTGTTCGACGGAGGGTGACCGGAGTCAGAGGGCGCGACTGACCGCTCCGCCCCGGTCGGGGGCGGGGCGGAGCGCCCGCGCGCCCCGGCGTCCCGCTCGCCGCCGTTCAGCGGGGCTGGGGCGGGTATCCGTATCCGGGGGCGGCGGGCGGCGGACCGGCGGGGGCGTGCGCCTCGCGGTCGTAGAACGGACGGGCGTTCGCGCGCAGCCACATGCCGACCGGGTCGTACTCGTCGGACATGGCGACGGTGGAGACGGGCAGCCCCTCGGGGACCGCCCCGACCGACTGCCGCATCATCTCGCGCACCGATTCGACGGAGGCGCGGCCGGTGTCGTAGAGGTCGAGGCCGATCGCGAGATACGGGACGCCGACCGCCGGGTGCACCCAGGCGCGGCGCAGGGAACGGATCACGGGGGTGCGGTGGGCGTTCTGGGTGAGCAGGGCGTAGAACTGCGGGAGTTCGATGGCGGGGTCGGAGAGCCGGAGCGGTCCGGCGGGCAGCCGGTCCAGGCCGGTGGCGATGCGCCGCAGGTCGAGCCAGGGGATGCCGACACCGCCGCCGGGGGCATGCGGATTCAGCCAGATGCCCCAGCGGTCGGGGAAGAGGGCGCGGGCGATATCACGTCCGGTGACCAGCTCGTGGGCACGGTTCCAGCCGCTGGCGGAGAGCTCCTGGGCGGAGGTGACACAGGGGGCGTAACCCAGGCCGTCGATCTCCATGCTCCCGTACTGGGCGTCCGGTGAGCCGGCCGCGCCGTGCCAGAGCAGCATCCAGATCCGGCCCTCGGCGACCGCGGCGAGCAGCGCCTCGTAGGTGTCGTAACGCCCGGGGGTCACCTGGCGCAGCATGTGCTCGACCTTCCCGGCCGCCGCAGTGCCTGACGCACTCACCCTGGGTTCCGCCCCTCGTCGATCCGTCGCGTTCGCGCCACCGCTCCCGGGCACACGGGAGCGACCACGCCATCAAACCAGCTTATGCGCCACTTCTGACACCGACTTGACGCCGCGGTCCGGCGGCACCCGGCCCCGTTGCCGTCAGTGTCCTTCGTACCGGTGGATCAGTGCCCCTCGCGCAGGTAGAACGGGCGTACTTTCTCCCGCATCCAGTCACCGACGAGGTCCTGGGCGACATCGAGCAGGACCAGGTTGACCGGCCAGGGCACCTGGACCCGGCCGAGCGCCCGGCCGATGGCGTCCATGGGGGCGCTCTGCCCCGCGCCGTCCCAGGTGGCGAACTCGACGCCGACGAAGAGGACCGGGTCGCCGCCCTCGATGCTGGCCAGGGCCCGGCGGGCGGTGCTCACCACGCCGGCGGCCTCGAACTCCTCGGACACGGCGGTGAGGAAGTCGACCGGGTCGTGCTGCCAGTCCGGCTCGAACAGCCGGACCCGGCCGCCGGTGGCGGGCCCGTCGAGGGCGGTGCGGCCGGCCCGGCAGAGCTCGGCGACGGCGGGCGGCGGAAGCGGTATGCCGACCACTCCGCCGGGGTTCACGGCGATGCCGACCTGCGGAGGCAGGCCCCGGGCGAAGTCGCGGGCGGGCGCGACGGCGAAGGACATGTGGCTGCCGACGCAGCTGAGGAACTGGGCCTCGGAGCTGAAGACGGGGACGAAGGCCGCACCGTCGATCTCCATCATCGGCAGGTCGAGGTCCGCGCTCGCGGGGCTGCCGCCGGCCGGCAGCGGCACCCAGACGGAGCTGCGGCCGAGCACCTCGACGAGGCGGCCGCCCGCGTCCGGGACGCCGAGCGAGGCCGACAGCACCTCTTCGAGCTCGTTGGCGGGCCACCCCTGCTGGGGGTGCGCCGGTGCGGGTGCCGGAATGTCCACTGCCTCTGTGCCCTCTCTCGACCGCCTCGGCCGCGCGCGGCGGCCGTCGTGCTCCGGCCAGCACCTTAGCCGTCAGCGGGCGGTGGGCGGGAAGGAGATCCGGCCGAGCGCCCCCGCGGCCACCCGGTCCAGCAGCACCGCGGAGGTGCAGCCGGCGGGCAGCAGCCCCTGTTCGGTGTCGCGGAGCAGCCGGGCCACCGCGTGCCGGTGGCGGGCGAAGGCGTAGCCGGAGACCCCGCGTCCGCGCTCGCGCTGCCCCTGCCGGGCCACCTCTGGCGTCACATCGAGCAGGATCAGATGGAGGGTGCGGCCCTGGCTCACGGCGTGCCGGGCGAGCCAGCGGCGTACCCAGGCCTGGGTGCCGCAGTCGTGCACGACGACGGATTCACCGGAGCGCAGGGCGTTCCAGAGACCGAGGTAGTGCGCGGCGCGGACCAGCGGGCGGTAGAGGGCGTAGGGAAGTAAGCGGGGCAGGGCCGCGGCCCAGCTGTCGCGGGTGTTCTGGGAGTCGATGGCACGGCCCTGCGCGGCCCGCCGGATGAGGGTCGATTTCCCGCTGCCGGGGAGTCCGGAGACCACGACGACGTCACCGGCGGTGAAATCGAGGCTGTACGGACCGTGGCAGGTGCTCCCGCGCAGGTCGCGTACCACCGGCGCGCTCTCTGCAAGCAGCTCCCGTGCGGGTGCGCCGGGCTGTGCGGGCATCGCGCCGTGCGCCACCCCCGCGGTCGGTACCGACCGCTGCAACGTCATCGCCCATCCCCCTGCCGTCGGGTCACCCGCACCTGCCCCTGAAGTGTAAAGAAAAGGCAATGCGGCACAACCGGCCTCGCCGTCTTCACCTGCGTGGGGACCGGACCCCCCACTCTCTCCCAATGCGTGCGATGATGACCCCGCCAAACTGCATACCGGCCGTTCGAATCCGCGCGGGAGAGTTCCGGCCACAGTGTGGGCCGGACGCCGAAGGAGCAAGATCCTCCCTTGAATCTCTCAGGCCCCGTACCGCGTGGATGAGGCAGATCTGAAAAGCGAGCCGCCCTGCGGCTCCACCCAAGGTGCAAGCCGAGCCCCCTGAACCAGGGCGCCCTCCAGGGGCACACCCCGTCGGGGGCTATCGGCGAACCTCTCAGGTTCCGATGACAGATGGGGAGGATTCGTCCTGACGTCGTCATGCCCTGGAGCCGTATCCATGAGCACTGCCCCCCGTCTTACCGCCCTCGACACGCTGCACCGCTCGCTCGGCGCCACCATGACCGACTTCGCGGGCTGGGACATGCCCCTGCGGTACGCGAGTGAGCGCGACGAGCACAACGCCGTACGCACCCACGCCGGGCTCTTCGACCTGTCGCACATGGGCGAGATCACCGTCACCGGACCCGAGGCCGCCGCCTTCCTGAGCTACGCGCTGGTGGGCAACATCGCCACCGTCGGCAACGGCCGTGCCCGCTACACGATGATCGTCCAGGAGGACGGCGGGATCGTGGACGACCTGATCGTCTACCGGCTGGGCGAGACCGAGGCCCCCGAATACATGGTGGTCGCCAACGCGGGCAACGCGCAGATCGTGCTGGACGCGCTGACCGCCCGCGTCGGGGGCTTCGACGCCGAGGTGCGCGACGACCGGGACGCGTACGCGCTGCTCGCGGTCCAGGGACCCGAGTCGCCCGCCATCATGAAGGCCGTCACCGACGCCGACCTGGACGGGCTGAAGTACTACGCGGGCCTGCCGGGCACGGTCGCCGGGGTCCCGGCGCTCATCGCCCGTACCGGCTACACCGGCGAGGACGGCTTCGAGCTGTTCGTCGCACCCGAGCACGCCGAGCAGCTGTGGCGCGCCCTGACCGAGGCCGGCTCGGCGCACGGCCTGATCCCGTGCGGCCTCTCCTGCCGGGACACGCTGCGCCTGGAGGCGGGCATGCCGCTGTACGGGCACGAGCTGACGACCGCGCTCACCCCGTTCGACGCGGGCCTGGGCCGGGTCGTGAAGTTCGAGAAGGAGGGCGACTTCGTCGGCCGCGAGGCGCTGCGGGCCGCCGCCGAGCGCGCCGAGACCGCCCCGCCGCGCAAGCTGGTCGGCCTGATCGCCGAGGGCCGCCGGGTCCCGCGCGCCGGCTTCCCGGTCGTCGCCGACGGCAAGGTGATCGGCGAGGTCACCTCCGGCGCCCCGTCCCCGACCCTGGGCAAGCCGATCGCCATGGCCTACGTGGACGCGGCCTTCGCCGCGCCGGGCACCGAGGGCGTGGGCGTGGACATCCGCGGCACGCACGAGCCGTACGAGGTCGTCGCGCTGCCGTTCTACAAGCGCCAGAAGTGATATCCCGGAAGAAACCGGTCCTTCTCAGCCGCACGCAGGCGTCACGGAAGTGACGTACCTCCGTCTCACACCGTAAGACCACCGTTCATCAGCACTCCCCCGCGTACAGGAGAATTCAGGTCATGAGCAACCCCCAGCAGCTGCGGTACAGCAAGGAGCACGAGTGGCTGTCGGCCTTCGAGGACGGCGTCGCGACCATCGGCATCACGGAGTACGCGGCCAACGCGCTCGGTGACGTCGTCTACGCCCAGCTCCCGGAGGTCGGCGACACGGTGACCGCGGGCGAGACCTGCGGCGAACTGGAGTCGACCAAGTCCGTCAGCGATCTGTACTCGCCGGTGACCGGTGAGGTGACGGCGGCCAACCAGGACGTCGTGGACGACCCCTCGCTGGTGAACTCCGCTCCCTTCGAGGGCGGCTGGCTGTTCAAGGTGCGCGTCGCGGAGGAGCCGGCCGACCTGCTCTCCGCCGACGAGTACACCGCGTTCTCCGGCAACTGAGACCTTAAGGGACCTACTGATGTCGCTTCTGAACTCCTCCCTCCACGAGCTGGACCCGGACGTCGCCGCCGCCGTCGACGCCGAGCTCCACCGTCAGCAGTCCACCCTCGAAATGATCGCCTCGGAGAACTTCGCTCCGGTCGCCGTCATGGAGGCCCAGGGCTCCGTCCTCACCAACAAGTACGCCGAGGGCTACCCCGGCCGCCGCTACTACGGCGGCTGTGAGCACGTCGACGTCGTCGAGCAGATCGCGATCGACCGGATCAAGGACCTGTTCGGCGCCGAGGCCGCGAACGTGCAGCCGCACTCCGGTGCCCAGGCGAACGCCGCCGCGATGTTCGCGCTGCTGAAGCCGGGCGACACGATCATGGGCCTGAACCTGGCCCACGGCGGTCACCTGACCCACGGCATGAAGATCAACTTCTCCGGCAAGCTCTACAACGTGGTCCCGTACCACGTCGACGAGAGCGGCATCGTGGACATGGAGGAGGTCGAGCGCCTCGCCAAGGAGTCCCAGCCGAAGCTGATCGTGGCCGGCTGGTCCGCCTATCCGCGTCAGCTGGACTTCGCCGCCTTCCGCCGCATCGCGGACGAGGTCGGCGCGTACCTGATGGTCGACATGGCGCACTTCGCCGGCCTGGTCGCGGCCGGTCTGCACCCCAACCCGGTGCCGCACGCCCATGTCGTCACCACCACCACGCACAAGACCCTCGGCGGTCCGCGCGGCGGCGTGATCCTCTCCACCCAGGAGCTCGCCAAGAAGATCAACTCGGCGGTCTTCCCGGGTCAGCAGGGCGGCCCGCTGGAGCACGTCATCGCGGCCAAGGCGGTCTCGTTCAAGATCGCGGCGGGCGAGGAGTTCAAGGAGCGCCAGCAGCGCACCCTGGACGGCGCGCGGATCCTGGCCGAGCGCCTGGTCCAGCCGGACGTCACCGAGGTCGGCGTCTCCGTCCTCTCCGGCGGCACCGACGTGCACCTGGTCCTGGTCGACCTGCGCAACTCGGAGCTCGACGGCCAGCAGGCCGAGGACCGGCTCCACGAGCTGGGCATCACGGTCAACCGGAACGCCATCCCGAACGACCCGCGTCCCCCGATGGTCACCTCGGGCCTGCGGATCGGCACCCCGGCGCTGGCCACCCGCGGCTTCGGCACCGAGGACTTCACCGAGGTCGCGGAGATCATCGCCGCCGCCCTCAAGCCGTCCTACGACGCGGACGACCTCAAGGCCCGCGTGGTGGCGCTGGCCGAGAAGTTCCCGCTGTACCCCGGCCTGAAGTAGCACCTGGCCTGCGGTTCCGCACGTTCGGGCGGGGCACCGCGCACACTGAACAGAGTGAGCGTGGTGCCCCGACCCGTGTCCCCCGCTCCACCTCTTGCCCAGCTTGCCCCGCGGGCCCCGCCCCGGCCCGTACCGCACCACCCGGCCCGTTCCCGCACCACCAGGCAGACAACGGCGTCTTCCAACCCCAAGGAGTACTCCCGTGGCCATCTCGGTCTTCGACCTCTTCTCGGTCGGCATCGGCCCGTCCAGCTCCCACACGGTGGGCCCGATGCGCGCCGCCCGGATGTTCGCGCGCCGCCTGAAGAACGAGGGCCTGCTCGCGCACACCGCCTCGATACGGGCCGAGCTGTACGGCTCCCTCGGCGCGACCGGCCACGGGCACGGCACGCCCAAGGCGGTCCTGCTCGGCCTGGAGGGCGAGTCGCCCCAGACCGTGGACGTGGAGTCCGCCGACGGCCGGGTCGAGGAGATCCGCAGCAGCGGCCGGATCAATCTGCTCGGCATGCACGAGATCCCGTTCGACTTCGACCAGGACCTGATCCTGCACCGCCGCAAGGCGCTCCCGTACCACGCCAACGGCATGACGATCCTCGCGTACGACACCGAGGGCGCCCCGGTCCTGGAGAAGACGTACTACTCGGTCGGCGGCGGCTTCGTCGTGGACGAGGACGCGGTGGCCGGGGAGAACCCGATCGTCCCGGACGACACCGTTCTGCGGCACCCCTTCCGCACCGGCGACGAGCTGCTGCGCCTGTCCCGCGAGACCGGCCTGTCCATCTCCTCGATGATGCTGGAGAACGAGCTGGCCTGGCGCACCGAGGCGGAGATCCGCTCCGGGCTGCTGGACATCTGGCGCGTCATGCAGGCCTGCGTCTCACGCGGCATGTCCCGCGAGGGCATCCTCCCCGGCGGCCTCAAGGTCCGCCGCCGCGCCGCGAACTCGGCCCGCCAGCTGCGCGCCGAGGGCGACCCGCAGGCGCACGCGATGGAGTGGATCACCCTCTACGCGATGGCGGTCAACGAGGAGAACGCGGCGGGCGGCCGCGTCGTCACCGCCCCCACCAACGGCGCGGCGGGCATCATCCCCGCCGTCCTGCACTACTACATGAACTTCGCGGCCGGCGGCTGCACCGAGACCGAGAAGGAGGACAGCGTCGTGCGCTTCCTCCTCGCGGCCGGAGCGATCGGCATGCTGTTCAAGGAGAACGCCTCGATCTCCGGCGCCGAGGTCGGCTGCCAGGGCGAGGTGGGCTCCGCCTGCTCGATGGCGGCCGGAGCCCTGGCCGAGGTCCTCGGCGCCTCCCCCGAGCAGGTGGAGAACGCCGCCGAGATCGGCATGGAGCACAATCTGGGCCTGACCTGCGACCCGGTCGGCGGCCTCGTCCAGATCCCGTGCATCGAGCGCAACGGCATGGCCGCGGTGAAGGCGGTCACCGCGGCGCGGATGGCGCTGCGGGGCGACGGCAGCCACAAGGTCTCCCTCGACAAGGTCATCAAGACCATGAAGGAGACCGGGGCCGACATGAGCGTGAAGTACAAGGAGACGGCGCGGGGCGGGCTCGCGGTGAACATCATCGAGTGCTAGACGGACAGGCCCTGACCAGCGCGTTTCCGTCTTCGGGCGCTGTCAGGGCCGTCCGTGCCGCCTGCGGCACCGCTCGCCCGCAGGGGCGTTACTTCGCCGCGTCCAGCGCGGCCAGGGCCTGCGCCCAGCCGACGTACTTCAGGTTCGCGAGGTCGGCCACGGTCTTGATGCCGAACGCCTCCTTGAGCAGGTCGCCCTGCCGGTCCGAGACGCCCTTGAGCGCCGACACCGGGGCCGCCAGCACCTCGGGCACGCTCTTGTCCGCCCAGGCCTTGTCCAGCACCTTGTCCAGATCGATCGAAGCCACGCTCGTCCCCTCCTCGTTCCGCGCTCCCCACGGAGCGCGCTCGTACTCCGGAGCCGCGCGGAGTTCCGCACCACCCCGCCGTGCTCTACAGCCATGTAGAGCATAGGAGAGAGGCGCGGGCCCGGCGGGCAGGGACAGGAGATCGGCCAGGATTGGCCAAAAGCCCACGTACCGCCCGCGGCGGGGATCAGTCGGCGACGGCGGGCTCGGCCGGGAGGTCGCGGACGCCCAGGCGCAGGTGTTCGACGTGGTAGAGGGCCTGGTCGAGGAGCTCGGCGACGTGATCGTCGTAGAGGGCGTAGATGATCGAGCGGCCCCGGCGTTCGCCGGTGACCAGGCCGAGATTGCGCAGCAGGCGTAGCTGGTGGGAGCAGGCGGAGGCTTCCATCCCCACGGCGCCGGCGAGGTCGCTCACCGAGCAGGGGCCCTCCTGGAGCCGGGCGAGGATGCGCAGCCGCGAGGGCGTGGCGAGGGCCTGGAGGGTGGCGGCGACGTCGGCGGCGCCGACCGCGTCGAGGCGTTCGCGGGTGGTGGCGCTGCTCCTGGCGTCTGCTCCGTGGCCCATACCGTCATCATACGCGTGATACATGAAGACCTGTTCATGTGTTCCTGTATGGTGAGCGTGTTGCCCGTCGTCCACCCGTGAAGGGTCGCTCCGCCATGTCTCCTGTCGTGGACCAACGGCCTGAACCGGCGACCGTCGGGACTCCGCGCCCGGTGCCGCCGAGGCGGCGTACGCGTCTCCTGGCGTTGCCGGAGGCTCGGTGGGCGCTGGCCTCCCTGGTGCTGTTCCTGCTGGCGCTCCCCGTGTATCTGCTGGGTGCTCCGGCATGGGCGTGGCCCGCTGTTCGCCGCCGGCTACGTCACCGGCGGCTGGGAGCCGGGGTGGGAGGGTCTCAAGGCCCTGCGGGAAAAGACGCTGGACGTGGACCTGTTGATGGTCGTCGCCGCGCTCGGCGCCGCCGCGCTCGGGCAGGTCCTGGACGGCGCTCTGCTGATCGTCATCTTCGCCACCTCCGGCGCCCTGGAGGCGGTCGCGACCGCCCGCACGGCAGATTCCGTCCGCGGCCTGCTCGATCTCGCCCCCGGCGTCGCGACCCGGCTCCGCGCGGACGGCACCGAGGAGACGGTGGACGCCGGACGCCTGGCGGTGGGGGACGTCATCCTGGTGCGCCCCGGTGAGCGGGTCGGCGCGGACGGGCACGTCCTGGACGGTGCGAGCGACGTCGATCAGGCCACGATCACCGGTGAGCCGCTGCCGGTGGCCAAGCAGGCGGGGGACGAGGTGTTCGCCGGCACGGTGAACGGCACCGGTGCTCTGCGGGTGCGCGTCGAGCGTGGTCCGGCGGACTCGGTGATCGCCCGGATCGTGAAGATGGTCGAGGAGGCCTCCGAGACCAAGGCGCCGACCCAGTTGTTCATCGAGAAGGTCGAGCAGCGGTACTCGATCGGCATGGTCATCGCCACCCTGGCCGTCTTCGGTATCCCGCTGGCCTTCGGCGACGAACTACGGCCGGCGCTGCTGCGGGCGATGACGTTCATGATCGTCGCCTCGCCGTGCGCGGTGGTCCTCTCCACCATGCCGCCGCTGCTGTCCGCGATCGCCAACGCGGGCCGCCACGGCGTGCTCGCGAAGTCCGCGGTCGTGATGGAGCGCCTGGGCCAGGTCGACGCGGTGGCGCTGGACAAGACCGGCACCCTGACCGAGGGCACTCCACGGGTCACCGGCGTCCTCCCCCTGCCCGCATCGGGCCTGGACGAGGACCGGCTGCTGGCCTTGGCGGGGGCGGCCGAACACCCCAGCGAGCACCCGCTGGCCCGCGCCGTCGTCCGGGCCGCCCGCGAACGCGGTCTCGCCCTCGCCGAGGCGGCCGGTTTCGTCTCCTCACCCGGGGCCGGCGTCACCGCGACCGTCGACGGCCGCACCGTCCAGGTCGGGTCCCCGGCCCGCCTCGCCGCCGGTGGCTCCGGCCTCGACGAAGCTGTCCGGTCGCTGGAGGACGGGGGCCGTACCGCGGTCCTCGTGCTCCGCGACGGCGCCCCGGTCGGCGTACTGGGCATCGCGGACCGGCTACGCCCGGACGCGAGGGCGACGGTGGCCGCGCTCACCGGACTGACCGGCCGCACCCCGGTCCTGCTCACCGGTGACAACGAGCGGGCCGCCCGCAGGCTGGCCGCCGAGGTCGGGATCAGCGACGTGCGCGCCGGGCTGCTCCCGCAGGACAAGGTCGCCGCCGTACGGGCGTGGGAGGCCGAGGGCCTACGGGTGCTGGTGGTCGGCGACGGCGTCAACGACGCACCCGCGCTGGCCGCCGCGCACACCGGTATCGCGATGGGCCGGGCCGGATCCGACCTCGCGCTGGAAACCGCCGACGCCGTCGTCGTCCGCGACGAACTCGCCACCGTCCCCGCCGTCGTGGCCCTCTCCCGGACCGCCCGCCGCCTGGTCGTCCAGAACCTGGCCATCGCCGGGACCTTCATCGCCGCCCTGGTCGCCTGGGACCTGATCGGCACCCTCCCCCTGCCGCTCGGCGTCGCCGGGCATGAGGGCTCCACCGTCGTCGTCGGCCTCAACGGCCTGCGCCTCCTGCGCGAGGCCGCCTGGCCCGGGCCCTTCGAGGACACCGCGTGAGTACCGCCCGGCCGTCCGCGCCGAGGTCAGTCCCCGACCCGGCCGGCCTGGAGCTGCCGGCCCTGGGTCGTCACCACCGCGACCGGAACCCCGTCGGGGACCTCTCCGCGGAGGTCGGTGAGGAGCCGGTCCAGCGGTGGCAGGTCGGCCGGTGTGCGCACGGAGATGTACAGCGTCCGGGAGTGCGCGTGTACGTCGGTGACCTGCGCGCCGGGCGTACCGGACAGCCAGGCGGTCGCGGCGACGGTGGTACGGGTGGTCCAGAGGTGGATCAGCACCGTCGCCGTGGTGTTGGCCGCGAGCACCAGGCCCACCGCGGCGAACAGCAGCCCGAGCGCCGCGTAGGCGCGGCGCGACGCGTGGGCCGGGCGTTCCTGGGCCCCGCCGAGCGCGGCGAAGACCACCATGCCGGCGAAGACCAGCGCGAGCAGGTTGGAGACGAAGAGCACCAGCGCGCCGAGCGCCAGCCACCAGGCTCCCTGCCCGGCGCAGACGCCGGCCACGACCAGCGGCGGCACCAGCGAGATGGCGATGGCCACGCCGGGCAGCACCGCCGCGACGTCCTTGCGGGACAGGGCGAGCGCCCCGGCGAAGCCGGTCGCCATGGCTGCCACCAGGTCCAGCAGGCCGGGTGAGGTCCGGCCGGCGATCTGGCTGTCCGACAGCAGATCGTAGTCGGCCGGTACGGCCAGCGAACCGACCGCTCCGACCGCCACCACCAGGAGCACCCCGGCGAGCACGAACCGGCCGGCCGAGCCGCGCCGGCCCTGTACGGCGCCGATGGCGATGCCCATGATCGGGGTGGACAGCGGCGCGATGATCATCGCGCCGATCACCGTGGCCGTGGAATCGGTCAGGACCCCGCCGGCCGCGATCACCGCGGAGAAGAACAACATGGTCCAGAACGCCGACTGCTTGGCGCGCGCGTCCCCGCACGTGAGGTCCAGGTCCTCGGCCAGTTCGGCCTGCGACCGCCGTTGCCGCTCCGGAAGCACCCAAGCGCGCAGTCCTGTGATCATCGTTTCAGTATCGGAGCCGGGTGCGGGCAGCGGCGGAAGCCACCCGCGGGGCGTCAGCCGTTCGGCTCAGCGCGGCACCCGGGCCGCACCTCCGGCGCCGTCGTCACCTGTGGCTCCAGCACCGGCCACCCGCATGTGTGCGGCATCCGCTACCGCCCCCCGTTGTGTTCTTCGCGGTCCTGCAAGAGGGCCGCTGGCCTCCGGGCCCGGCATGACTGTGTCCCCCTATCGAACGGATGACCTGGGGGGGGTGGTGTCACCGGGCCCGAGGGGTGTTCGTCGGAGACGCTGATCAGAGGTCCGGCCACCGTCCGGTCCGGCGCAACGCCGGACAGCTCGCGGGCGGCAGGTCTGCATAACATGGATGCGCGAGCACGACACCCGAGCCGAGGCCGGCACCGTCAACACCCCTGGAAGGAAACGATGTTCCAGATCGAAGACGTGGGCGTGTTCCACGGCCTGGACGTCGGCAAGTCCGCGCACCACGGCCACGGACTCACCCCGGCCGGGAAGAAGTTCTTCGACAAGCCGCCGCCCAACAGCGAGCCGAAGCTGCGGGCCGTGTTCGACAAGCTGACCGCGAAGTTCGGCACCGTCCTGGTCATCGTGGACCAGCCCGCCTCCATCGGCGCCCTGCCGCTGACCGTCGCCCGCGACGCCGGCTGCCGCGTCGCCTACCTGCCCGGCCTGGCCATGCGCCGGATCGCCGACCTCTACCCCGGCGAGGCCAGAACCGACGCCAAGGACGCGGCCGCCATCGCCGATGCCGCGCGGACGATGCCGCACACCCTGCGCTCCCTGGAACTGACCGACGAGATCACCGCTGAGCTGACCGTGCTGACCGGCTTCGACCAGGACCTCGCCGCCGAGGCCACCCGCACCAGCAACCGGATACGCGGCCTGCTCACCCAGTTCCACCCCTCCCAGGAACGCGTCCTGGGACCGCGTCTGGACCACCACGCCGTCACCTGGCTCCTGGAGCGCCACGGCTCCCCGGCCGCCCTGCGCAAGGCCGGCCGCCGCAGACTCGTGGAGCTGATCCGCCCGAAGGCCCCGCGCATGGCCCAGCGGCTGATCGACGAGGTCTTCGACGCG
>NZ_NEUE01000195.1 GCF_002910905.1 Streptomyces sp. SM11
GATGTGACACTGCTCGAAAGGGTGCTCAGTGGACTTCGCAAGCTCTAGCGGCGGAGCGGCCCGCTCCACTACCTCGGCGAAGATCGTGGTGGCAGGGGGCTTCGGCGTGGGTAAGACCACGTTTGTCGGTGCCGTTTCGGAGATCAATCCGCTGCGCACCGAAGCCGTGATGACGTCCGCCTCGGCGGGCATCGACGATCTGACCCACACCGGGGACAAGACCACCACGACGGTGGCCATGGACTTCGGGCGTATCACCCTGGACCAGGACCTGATCCTGTACCTCTTCGGTACGCCGGGCCAGGACCGCTTCTGGTTCATGTGGGACGACCTGGTCCGCGGCGCCATCGGCGCCGTCGTCCTCGTCGACACCCGCCGTCTCGCCGACTGCTTCCCCGCCGTCGACTACTTCGAGAACAGCGGACTGCCCTTCGTCATCGCCCTCAACGGCTTCGACGGACACCAGCCCTACACCCCCGACGAAGTACGCGAGGCACTCCAGATCGGGCCCGACGCACCCATCATCACGACGGACGCCCGGCACCGTGCGGATGCCAAGAGCGGCCTGATCACGCTGGTCGAGCACGCGCTGATGGCACGCCTGAAGTAGTTCCTCCACCAGGCGTAAGTCGATATCGGCATACGGAGATTGCAGTAGTCACGCGGGGGCGGCCTGTGTCGTTTGACACGATCCGCCCCCGTGTTCATAACGTTTCGACAGAGAATTGACTCCGCTCCGCCACCCGACGCATCCATTCGGTGCCACTGCGCTCACATGAGCCCCGTCTTTTGACGGGGCTCGCTCTTTATGCCCGTTTTATCTGAGGCCTGCGCCACTCGGAATCAGCGATTCCGAGTGTTTGGAACGGGGCCGGTCCCCGTGCTGCAATTCGACGAACTCCCCAGTAGTACGGCCCTGAACGAATAATCCGGCACAGCGTAGGTGCCGACGCCGAGAGGTTGTTGGTCGAGTGAGGCGAAGCAACGAGGGCTCCGCGACGCAGCCCGAGCGGGGCAACTTCACCCCGCCGTCGCGCGCCGCTGCGGCGCCCCCTGCGGATGTGCCCGGCACGGAGCCCGCCGAGGGAGGCAGCAACAGCCGGCTGTCCCCGCGCAACTGGCGCGTGGCCACCCGACTGAACGCGATCCTTCTGATCCCGGTTCTGGTCGGCCTGGTCATGGGCGGCTTCCAGGTGAAGGGCTCCATCGACACCTGGAGCGAGGCGCAGGACGCCGAGAAGATCGCGGTCGTCGTGCGCGCGGCGTCCGAATACGGACAGGCACTCCTGAACGAGCGGGACCTCACCGCCGAGCCGCTGCTCTCGGGCGACCGTGACGCCGATGTGGTCGAACAGACCCGGGCCACCACGGACGAGGCGGCCCGGAAGTTCGACGCCGCGGTCGAGGACATGCCGGCGAAGCCGGGCCTGGAACGCCGGCTGAAGCTTTTCAAGGGCGAGGAGCCCAAGCTCCCCGAGCTGCGCAAGGCCGCCTACTCGCAGGCGCTGGACCCGGTGAAGACCGAAGAGGGTTACGTCCAGGTCCAGCACTCGCTTATGGAGTTCTCCAACGAGCTCGGCCTCGGCACCGGCAACATCACCAGCTACGGCCGTACCGTGTACGCGATCGAGCTGTCCAAGGCTGCAGAATCGCTTCAGCGCTCGATCGGCATGCACCTGCTGGTGCGCCCGAGCCAGAAGCCGGGTACGTACAACGACCAGGTCAAGGCCTTCGGCTCGTACAACTACCTGGAGCAGATCGCGCTCGGTGAGTTCAACTCCGGCGGCACCCAGGCCGACGTCGACCGTCTCAAGCAGGTCATGGTCGGCAAGGCCGCAGAGGGCGCCAGGCAGCTCAAGAACGCCAAGGAGCAGGCCGAGGCCGCGGGCAAGCCCTTCGTGGCGCCGCCGAGCATCGACGGTTCGGTCTTCGACGGCATGGCCCGGGAGATCGGCAAGGGGCAGGACCCCGAGGAGCTGGCGAAGAAGGGCATCACGCCCGAGACCTGGATGGCAGCGGCGACCGCGAAGTTCGAGGGGTACGCCACCGTCGAGGACGACCTCGTCACCAAGGCGGTGGACGAGGCCGCGAAGATCTCCTCCGACGCCAAGACCGACGCCATCGTCAACGGCCTCATCGTCGTCATCGCGCTGCTGGCCGCGTTCCTCCTGGCCGGGCTCATGGCCCGCCAGATGAGCCGCTCGATGCGCCAGCTGCGTACCGCCGCCTTCTCCATCGCCGAGCAGCGGCTGCCCTCCCTCGTCGACCAGCTCTCGCGCACCGACCCGGGCCGGGTCGACACCCGGGTGCAGCCGATCCCGATCACCACGCAGGACGAGATCGGCGAGGTCGCCCGCGCCTTCGACCAGGTGCACCGCGAGGCCGTCCGGCTCGCCGCCGAGCAGGCCATGCTGCGGGGCAACGTCAACGCGATCTTCACGAACCTCTCGCGCCGCAACCAGTCGCTCATCGAGGGCCAGCTGACCCTCATCACCGACCTGGAGAACAACGAGGCCGACCCGGACCAGCTGGAGAGCCTCTTCAAGCTGGACCACCTGGCGACCCGGATGCGCCGCAACGGCGAGAACCTCCTCGTCCTCTCCGGCGAGGAGCCCGGCCGACGCTGGAACCAGCCGGTTCCGCTGGTCGACGTGCTCCGCGCCGCCTCCTCCGAGGTGGAGTCCTACGAGCGCATCCAGCTGACCGGCGTGCCGGAGAGCGAGATCCACGGCCAGGCCGTCACCGACCTCGTGCACCTGCTGGCCGAGCTGCTGGAGAACGCCACCACGTTCTCCTCGCCGCAGACCAAGGTCAAGGTCACCGCGACCCGGCTGCCCGACGGCCGCGTCATGGTCGAGATCCACGACAAGGGCATCGGCCTCACCGCCGAGGACTTCGCCGACATCAACCACAGACTGGCCAACCCGCCGACCGTGGACGCCGCGGTGTCCCAGCGCATGGGCCTGTTCGTGGTCGGCCGGCTGGCCGACCGGCACGGGATCCGGGTCCAGCTGCGCCCCTCGGGCGAGCAGGCCGGGACCACCTCGCTGGTCATGCTGCCGGACGCCATCACCCATGGTGGCGGAGGCGAACCCAGCGGCGGCCAGGACGACTTCACCGTCTCCTCGATCATCCCCGAGCAGCAGCAGGCCTTCGAGCCGGCGCCGCAGCAGGCCCCGATGCGCACGGCGGCGGAGCTCGGCTTCGACGACTCCCGCTACGAGGTCCCGGCCGACCCGGGTCAGCTGGACCCGGTCAACCGCTCGTTGATGCGCGAGGAGCGCAGGACGGCCCTGGAGGCCCAGACGGGCGTGGCCGGCCCGTTCGGTGACAGCTCCCAGGAGCAGCAGGGCTACGCACCGGAGTCGTACGCGGGCGACCCGTACGGCGGGCAGCAGCAGGGTTACGCCGACGAGCACTACGGCCAGGGCCAGTACGGGCAGCAGCAGGATCCGTACCAGGGGTCGTACGAGCAGCAGCAGTACGGCGCCGAGAACGACTACCCGCGGCAGGGCGGTCAGCAGCAGCACCCGGGGGACGGCTTCACGGAATCGGCATATGCCGTTCCGGACGACCGGCAAGGTCAGCACGCCGACCCGTACACGGCTCCGGCGGACCAGTCCCACCAGGATGACTGGCCTGTTCAGAGCGGTTTCCAGGACGCTTATGAGCCGACTACTCCCGCCACATCGGAATCTGTTCCGAGCACGCCCGCGGAGCCTGCGGAGCGCGTAAGCTTCGAGCGTCCGGGATCCACCCCGAACGTCGGCCACGAGATGACCGAAGCCGGTCTGCCGCGCCGCGGCGGTCAGCAGCACTGGCAGCCCGGCCCCGGCGGCCCCGGCAACGGCAACGGCCAGCCTGCTTCGACTCCTCAGCAGCAGCCGCAGCAGGAACAGCGGCAGGACCCGCAGCCGCAGCAGGACCCGCAGACGGACGGGGACGGCACCGACGACTGGCGCTCGACGAACGACGAGCGCTGGGAGCGGGCCGAGAAGCTCCGTGAGCCGAAGGCGGGCGGAATAACCCCCTCCGGTCTCCCCCGGCGCGTGCCCAAGGCCAACCTGGTCGAGGGCACGGCGGAGCAGACCCAGCAGGGCGGCCCACAGGTCTCCCGCGCGCCCGAGGACGTCCGCGGCAGGTTGAGCAACCTGCGGCGGGGGATCCAGCGGGGACGCAGCGCGGGGTCGGACACCAGTACCACCTACAACCAGGAGCGTTAGTGTGAGCCCGATGAGCCAGGCGGCGCAGAATCTCAACTGGTTGATCACCAATTTCGTGGACAACACCCCCGGGGTGTCGCACACGGTGGTGGTCTCCGCCGACGGACTCCTGCTGGCGATGTCCGAAGGTTTCCCGCGCGACCGCGCCGACCAGCTGGCGGCCGTCGCCTCCGGTCTGACGTCGCTGACCGCGGGCGCCTCACGGATCTTCGAGGGCGGCGCCGTGAATCAGACAGTTGTGGAGATGGAGCGAGGATTCCTCTTCCTCATGTCCATCTCCGACGGATCCTCGCTCGCCGTTCTGGCCCACCCGGACGCCGATATCGGTCTGGTTGGGTACGAAATGGCCCTTCTGGTGGACCGCGCGGGCAGTGTCCTGACTCCGGACCTCCGTGCCGAACTTCAGGGAAGTCTTCTTAACTAGTAGACAGACAGTGCGTTTCTCGCCACCGCGCCATAAAGTGCGGTGGCGCGGCCCCACTGGGATCGGCGACCGGCAGTCGGAGGAGGAAACGTGGCAGCACCCACAGGCGGGCACCCATACAACGGTGACCAGAGCGTTCCGGGTGAGCACGGTGACGACCGTTTCGGCTTCCCTGCCGCTCCCGGCGGGCAGGGCTCCGGGCAGTATCAGCCATACCAGCGGCCGCAGCAGGGTGCTCACGGTGCGCAGGGGTCCGAATGGCCTCCGCAGCAGCCGGGGGCGGGGTGGCCGCAGCAACCGCGGCAGCCCCAGCGGTACGACGCGCCCCAGCAGCCGCGTATTCAGCCGGTCCAGCAGCGGCGGGCTCCCGAGCCCGCCAAGCCCGCCGCGCACAACCCGCTGGTCCGTCCGTACGCCATGACCGGCGGCCGGACCCGACCGCGTTACCAGCTCGCCATCGAGGCGCTGGTCAGCACCACGGCCGATCCGTCCCGGCTGCAAGGGCAGTTGCCCGAACACCAGCGGATCTGCCGGCTCTGCATCGAGATCAAGTCGGTCGCCGAGATCTCGGCCCTTCTCTCGATCCCCCTCGGCGTTGCCCGGATCCTCGTCGCCGACCTGGCCGAGGCCGGACTCGTCGCTATCCATCAGCCCGGCGGCGACGAGGCCGCCGGCGGCCAGCCAGATGTGACACTGCTCGAAAGGGTGCTCAGTGGACTTCGCAAGCTCTAGCGGCGGAGCGGCCCGCTCCACTACCTCGGCGAAGATCGTGGTGGCAGGGGGCTTCGGCGTGGGTAAGACCACGTTTGTCGGTGCCGTTTCGGAGATCAATCCGCTGCGCACCGAAGCCGTGATGACGTCCGCCTCGGCGGGCATCGACGATCTGACCCACACCGGGGACAAGACCACCACGACGGTGGCCATGGACTTCGGGCGTATCACCCTGGACCAGGACCTGATCCTGTACCTCTTCGGTACGCCGGGCCAGGACCGCTTCTGGTTCATGTGGGACGACCTGGTCCGCGGCGCCATCGGCGCCGTCGTCCTCGTCGACACCCGCCGTCTCGCCGACTGCTTCCCCGCCGTCGACTACTTCGAGAACAGCGGACTGCCCTTCGTCATCGCCCTCAACGGCTTCGACGGACACCAGCCCTACACCCCCGACGAAGTACGCGAGGCACTCCAGATCGGGCC
>NZ_NEUE01000196.1 GCF_002910905.1 Streptomyces sp. SM11
CTGCCGCTGACCGTGGCCCGCGCCACCGGCTGCCGGGTCGCCTACCTGCCGGGACTGTCGATGCGCCGGGCCGCCGACCTCTACCCCGGCGAGGCCAAGACCGACGCCCGTGACGCCTTCGTCATCGCCGACACCGCCCGGACCATGCCCCACACCTTGCGCGCGGTGGACCGCGACGACGAGGCGCTGGCCGAGCTGACCATGCTCACCGGCTACGACAACGACCTGGCCGGCGAGGTCAACCGCACCACCAACCGGCTGCGCGGCCTGCTCTCCCAGATCCACCCCACTCTCGAAAGGGTGGTCGGCCCACGCCTGGGCTACCCCTACATCCTGGCCCTCCTTGAACGGCACGGCTCCCCGGCCAGGCTGAAGAAGCTGGGCCGAGGCCGCTGCGAGGTCCTGCTCAAGGCGCACGGCTCGCGCAAGGCCCACCACCTCGCCACCGAGATCTTCGACGCCCTCGCCGAGCAGACCCTTGTCGTTCCCGGCACCGAGGCCAGCGCGCTGATCGTGCCGGGCCTGGCCGCCCAGCTCGCCGCCGCCCACACCCAGCGGCGTCAGGCCGAGCAGGAGATCGCCGCCCTGCTGGAGGCCCTCCCTCTTTTCCACCTCCTGACGTCCATGCCCGGCCTGGGCGTCAGGACCACCGCGGCCGTGATCGTCGCGATCGGTGACGGCACCGCCTTCCCCACCGCCGGACACCTCGCCTCCTGCGCCGGACTCGCCCCCGCCACCAAGTCCTCGGGCACCTCCATCCGCGGCGAGCACGCACCCCACCGCGGCAACCGCCTCCTCAAACGCGCCCTGTTCCAAGCCGCGTTCGCCGCGATCGGCTGCAAGTCCGACCCGTCCTCCCGGACCTACTACGACCGCCAGCGCGCACGCGGCAAGACCCACACCCAGGCCATCCTCCGCCTGGCCCGCCAACGTGTGAACGTCATCCACGCGATGATCCGCACCGGAGCCCTCTACGAACCACGCACCCCCGACGACGTCGACCTCGCCGCCTGAAATCTCCGCCGCCCCTACCCTCCAGGCCCCATCACGCCCGCACACCGGCACGGCCACCCCGGCGCTGCCGGCCACCGGGCTGCCCATCAGGCACCCGATCCGCCGGGAACGTCCCGCTTCGCGGGACGTTCCCGGAAACCAGGATCAACCCCTACAAGCCGACCCCACCAGGGTTGACGAAACAGATAGGGGCACCCCCCCCGCGATGCAGCGCGTTCCGATCGGGCGGCTGCTGACGGAGTCCTCCCACGAGCTGCTGGGCCGGGCCACGAGCAAAGCGGCCGATGACGGCACCGCTGACCTCGACACCGAGCACCTCCTGTGGGCGGCGACCCAGGTCGAGCCCTCGCGCGGACTGCTCTCCCGGGCCGGGGTCGACCCCGACGCCCTCGCGGCATAACTCGACGAGGTGCTGCCCGGGGAGTCCGGCGAGCCGTCCGCCGAACCCGGTCTCACCCCGGCGGCCAAACGCACCCTCACCGCCGCCTACGCCCGCCCGCAGGCGGCCGGGGTGTCGTACATCGGTCCCGAGCACATCCTGGGCGCGCTCATCGACGACGCGGACTCCGGGGCCGCCCGCTTCCTGGGCGCGGACGACCTGGACGTGGGGAAGCTGCGCGGCGCCACCGACCGGGCGGCGGGCGGTGACGGAGGTCCCGGCGGGGGGAAGCAGCAGCAGCCGTCGACGACCCTGGACGAGGTCGGCCGGGACCTGACGGAGGAAGCGAGGGCGGGGAAGCTCGACCCCGTCGTCGGGCGCGCCGACGAGATCGAGCAGACCATCGAGATCCTCTCGCGGCGCTCCAAGAACAACCCCGTCCTCGGCGAGCCCGGCGTCGGCAAGACCGCCATCGTGGAGGGCCTCGCCCAGAGCATCGTCGCGGGCGAGGTGCCCGACACCCTCAAGGACAAGCGGGTCGTCTCGCTGGACCTGTCCGGCATGGTGGCCGGGGCCCAGTACCGGGGTCAGTTCGAGGAACGCCTCAAGAAGGTCATCGAGGACGTCCAGAACGCCGAGGGCGAGATCATCCTCTTCATCGACGAACTCCACACGGTCGTCGGCGCGGGCGCGACCGGCGAGGGCTCGATGGACGCGGGCAACATGCTCAAGCCCGCCCTCGCCCGCGGCGAGCTCCATGTGGTGGGCGCGACGACGATCGACGAGTACCGCAAGCACATCGAGAAGGACGCCGCTCTGGAGCGCCGCTTCCAGCCCGTCCTCGTCCCGGAGCCGACCGTCGAGGAGACCGTACAGATCCTCGAAGGCCTGCGGGACGCCTACGAGGCCCACCACCAGGTCCGCTTCGCGGACGGGGCCCTGACGGCGGCGGCCGAGCTGTCCGACCGCTACATCAGCGACCGCTTCCTCCCCGACAAGGCCATCGACCTGATGGACCAGGCCGGTGCCCGCGTACGGCTGCGCAGCGCGAACCGCTCCACCGAGGTCGTCAGCCGGGAGGACCGCCTCGCGAAGCTGCGGCGCGAGAAGGACGAGGCCGTCGCCGGCGAGGAGTTCGAGAAGGCCTCCGGGCTGAAAAGGCAGATCACCGAGGTGGAGGGCGAACTCGCCGGGATCGAGGAGCGCCGCGAGGGAGTCGTCTCGGTCACGGCATCCGACATCGCCGACATCGTTTCCCGCCGCACCGGCATCCCCGTCTCCCAGCTCACCGCCGACGAGAAGGAGAAGCTCCTCAAGCTGGAGGAGGAGATGCACGCCAGGATCGTCGGCCAGGACCAGGCGGTCACCGCGGTCTCCGAAGCCGTACGCCGTAACCGCGCGGGCATGGGCGACCCGAACCGGCCCGTCGGCTCGTTCCTCTTCCTCGGGCCCACCGGCGTCGGCAAGACCGAGCTGGCCAAGACGCTGGCCGAGCTGCTGTTCGGCGACGACGACCGCATGATCCGCTTCGACATGAGCGAGTTCCAGGAGAAGCACACGGTCGCCCGGCTCGTCGGAGCGCCTCCCGGATACGTCGGCTACGACGAGGCGGGCCAGCTCACCGAGAAGGTGCGGCGCAACCCCTACAGCGTCGTGCTCTTCGACGAGGTCGAGAAGGCGCACCCCGACGTCTTCAACACCCTGCTCCAGATCCTCGACGACGGCCGGCTCGCGGACGGGCAGGGCCGCACCGTCGACTTCCGCCACTGCGTCGTCATCATGACGTCCAACATCGGCGCCCACCGCATCCTCGCCCACCAGGGCGACGCGGCCGAGCTCAAGGACGAGCTGATGGAGGACCTGCGGGGGCGTTTCCTGCCCGAGTTTCTCAATCGCATCGACGACATCATCGTCTTCCACAGCCTCACCGAGGACGACCTGTCCGAGATCGTCGAGCACCTGCTGGACCGCAGCAAGCACCGGGTCCACGCCCAGGGCATGACGCTGGATGTCACCGAGGCGGCGAAGAAACTCCTGGTCGCCCACGGCTACCAGCCGGAGTTCGGCGCCCGCCCGCTGCGCCGCACGATCCAGACGGAACTGGACAACCGCATCGCCTCCCTGCTCCTGGGCGGCGAGGCCGACCCGGGGGACACGATCGTCGCCGACGTGGTCGACGACTCCCTGCACTGCACGATCAACGCCACCCCCGACGGCAAGGAGTGACCGATGTCGCATCACCACCACAAGTCGAACGAAGAGGTCGAGGGCGACCCCGGCACCGGCCACAGCCGCGGAATGCCCCGCCGCCCGGACGAGAAGCAACTCGACGAGCGCCTGGAGGAGGACCGCGAGGAAGTGGGCCTTCCCTCGGACCAGGACAGGAAGGCCGACTGACGGCTGCGGCCGTGATCGACTGAGACGCCCCTCCCGGGGGGCGTCCCAGTCCTCGGGCAGCCGCTCCAGGGCGGCGGCCACATCGGTATGGCCCGCGATCTCCCGCAGCGCGCGGGCCATCACCGATCCCGGCTCCCGGGCGACGGCCGCACCCCGGCCTCCGCGAACAGCTCGTCCAGCACCCGGCGCCCCCGCATCGCCCCAGGAGGAACGGGGCGGTCAGCAGGGCGACGGTCCCGGACGCGGTCGGGACCGAACCGATCCGCATACGGCCACTGAGGCCGGTGCGAGATCGACCCCACCGGACTCGCCGCCGCGGAACGGCGGGCCCACCTCCACCTCCTCCTAGAGCGATTCGCCCGGCAGCGGTGACCCGGGACGGGCGCGCGGTCGGGTCCGCGAGCGCTCAGGCGGCCGGGACCACCGTGACCTTGACGTGTTTCATGATCGGCTGGTCGCTCTGGGCGCTGTAGTCGCCCAGCGCGCACAGCACGTTCATCTCCGGCATGTAGCCGGCCGCACAGCCGCGCGGGATGTCGTACGGGATCGCCGTGTAGCCGGTCAGGAACCGTCGGCTGCCGTCCTTCGCCATGCTCGTGATGTCGACGTGGCCCATGTCGGCGATCCCGCGCTCGCGCATGTCGGCCCGGTTCATGAAGACCAGCGTGCGCAGGTTCTTGATGCCGCGGTAGCGGTCGTTGTCGGAGTAGATGGTGGTGTTCCACTGGTCGTGCGACCGCATGGTGCCGAGCGCCAGGGTGCCGGGCTCGGGCACGACGTCGGGCAGGGCGGCCGCGGAGAACTCCGCGCGCCCGGACGGCGTCAGGAAGACCAGTTCGCGGGCGGGCTGCTTGATACGGAAGCCGAGGGGCAGACGGACCCGGCGGTTGAAGTCCTCGAAGCCGTCCAGCGCCTCGGCCATCGTGTCCCGGATCCGGTCGTAGTCCTCGATGTACCAGTCCCAGGGAGTCTCGCTGCCCGGCAGGGCGGCGCGCGCCATCCCGGCGACGATGGCTGGCTCGGACAGCAGGTGCGGGGACGCGGGGCGTTTCATCCCGACGGACATGTGGACCATGCTCATCGAGTCCTCGACGGACGTGCTCTGGACACCGCCCCGCTGATGGTCCTTCTCGGTGCGCCCGAGGCACGGCAGGATGAGGGCCGCGCGGCCGTGGACGACATGACTGCGGTTCAGCTTGGTGCTCACCTGGACGGTGAGGTCGCAGGAGCGCAGCGCCGCGTAGGTGGCCGGGGTGTCGGGCGCGGCGAGCGCGAAGTTGCCGCCCATCCCGACGAACACCGTCACCTCGCCGTCCCGCATCGCCTGGATCGTACGGACGGTGTCCAGGCCGTGTGCGCGGGGCGGGTCGATCTTGCAGGTCTCGGCGAGCCGGTCCAGGAACGCGTCGGTGGGGCGGTGGTCGATGCCGCAGGTGCGGTTGCCCTGGACGTTGCTGTGCCCGCGCACGGGGGAGGGGCCCGCGCCCTCGCGGCCGATACTGCCGCGCAGCAGCAGGAGGTTGACGATCTCGCGGACGGTGTCGACGCCGTGCTCGTGCTGGGTGTGGCCCAGGCACCAGCTGACGATGGAGCGGTCGGCCTCCCCGTACACCTGTGCCGCCTTGAGGATGTCGGCGCGGCCCAGCCCGGACTGGTGCTCCAGCTCCTCCCAGGGCGTGGCTTCGCACAGCGCCCGGTACTCCTCGAAGCCGGTGGTGTGGCGGTCGATGAACGCGATGTCCAGGGCCTTGGGGTCGCTCGCCGACTTCTCCAGGATCGCCTTGGCCATGCCGCGCAGCAGCGCCATGTCGCCGCCGATGCGCGGCTGAAGGTTCAGCGTGCTGGTCCGGGTGGCCTTGAACAGCGCCATGTCGGTGAAGTCGTGCGGAACGATGGTGCGGGTGGCCGCCGCCTCGACCAGCGGGTTGACGTGCACGATCTGCGCGCCGCGACGGTCGGCCTCGGCGAGGGCGGTGAGCATCCGCGGCGCGTTCGACGCGGCGTTGACGCCCAGGATGAACAGGGCGTCCGCGGACTCCCAGTCCTTGAGGTCGACCGTCCCCTTGCCGGTGCCGAGGGAGGCCTGAAGGGCCCGCCCGCTGGCCTCGTGGCACATGTTGGAGCAGTCCGGAAGATTGTTCGTGTCCAGTTCGCGGGCCATCAACTGGTAGAGGAAGGTGGCCTCGTTGCCGAGCCGGCCGGAGGTGTAGAACGCCGCCCGGTTCGGGTTGTCGAGCCCCCGCAGGGTGGCACCGACCGCCTCGAACGCGTCCTTCCAGCTGATCGGGACGTAGTGGTCGGAGCCGGGGTCGTACGCCATCGGCTCGGTCAGCCGGCCCTGGTTCTCCAGGTCGTAGTCGGTCCATCCGGACAGCTCGGTCACCGAGTGAGCGGCGAAGAACTCGCGGCCCACGCGCTTGCGGGTCATCTCCCAGGTGACGTGCTTGATGCCGTTCTCGCAGATGTCCAGGTGCAGGCCCTTGGTGTCGTCCGGCCACGCGCATCCGGGGCAGTCGAACCCGCCGTTCTCGTGGTTCATCCGCATGATGGCCCGTGGACCGTCCACGAGCGCGCGTTCCTCCACCAGGAAGCGGGTCACGCTCTTCGCCGCTCCCCAGCCCGCGGCGGGATGGTGGTAGGGCCGGAACTGCGGATCGGCCTCGGGCACGGGACCGACCCGGGGTTCCAGGGGCTCCTGCGCTTCGTTGTCGGTGCTCACGGCACTTCCACCCTTTCACCTGCGGGTACGGCGGATTCGGCGGACCGTACGGTCTTATGGGTGACAGCAGGGCGGAACGGGTCCTTCCGTGCAGGCTATGTCCAGTGATTCCCGCCTGCCACTCGGCTCCGGGGGTCGTTCCGAACTGCGTTCCGGACCGGGCGCGCATACGCTGGCACGGCCCGGCGCACCCCGTGGGGCGACCCTGCGGAGTGAGGCCTCCGGCTCCTCCTCGGGCAGCACACGTGAGGCCCCCCTGAACAGTCGGTTCCTGCTTCCCGCCGTTCCCCGGCTCGCCTGCTCCGCGGTGGCCGGAGCTGCCGCCGGCGCGCTGGTCGGCCTCCTGCTCGCCAACGCGCCGCTGGGCATCCTCGTCGGCATCGCCGCCGCTGAGACCCTCTTCGTCGTCGCGGGATGGCTCGTCCTGTGGCCGATGGACGCCGCCGCCACCCACGACAACGCCCGCCGCGAGGAGTTCCGGCCCGTCGCCGAGGAACTCGTCGTCGTCGCGGCAGCCCTGTCCGGTCTTGTCGGCATCGTGGTGCTGCTCCTGATCGGTGACTCCGACCTGGGCCACACAGCGGCCGCCCTGGCTCTCTGCGGCGTCTTCATGTCCTGGGCGGCACTCCATCTGATGTACGCCGCACGCTACGCGTACATCTACTACGAGCCGCCCGGCGGCGGGATCGACTTCAACGCGAAGGACCCGCCGCGCTACATCGACTTCCTGTACTTCAGCTACAACCTGGGCATGACGTACCAGGTGTCCGACACCAACGTCTCCACCTCCAGGATCCGCGCGGTCGCCCTCCGGCACTGCCTGCTGTCGTACGTATTCGGCGCGAGCATCCTGGCCACCACGATCAACCTGGTCGCCAGCATCGTCACCGGCTGAGGAGTCATCTCCCCAGGCCCCGAAGGCCCCCGGCCCGCAGCCCCAAGACCCGACCTCTGAGGTTCAGCACTCCGGAAGGGTCAGCCGCCGTGTGACGCGCAGCGCCGACTCCAGCAACTGCGCCCTGACCTCGGTGGTCCGGTACATCCGGTCCGACCGGAACGAGATGCCGATCGAACCGACCTGGTCACCGCTGTACACGGGCACCGCCGCGCACGTCGTGCCCCGCGCGTACTCCCCCCGGTCCAGCGAGAGGGGGCCCTCGGGGGCGGAGTCGAGCTGCCGCAGCAGCTCCTCCCGGCGTGTGATGGTGCGGGAGGTGAGGCTGTCCATGGAGTGCCGGGAGAGGTAGCCGGCGCGCGCCTCCTCGTCCAGCTCGCGGAGCACGCTCTTGCCGAGCGCGGTGGCGTGTCCGGCGTCCTGGAAGCTCACCCAGAGGTCCACCCGCGGGGCCCGCGGGCTGTCGACGATCTCCAGGGCCCGGATCTCGCCCTCCTCGTACAGCGTCAGGTAGACGGCGGCGGACAGACTGTCGCGCAGCGAGGACAGCAGGGGGTGGATGTGCTCCTGGAGCGCCTGGTCGTCGACGGCGGACAGCCGCAACCGGTGGTCCGGCTCGCGGAGCGTGAACGCGCCGTCGTCCAGCTCGTGCAGATATCCGTCCCGGGCGAGCTCGTGCAGCAGCCGCCGGGCGGTGACGTCCGGCAGTCCGGCCTCCCAGGCCAGCTGCCGCACGGAAGCCCCGCCCGGGTGTGCGCCGACGGCCTCCAGCAACCGGAGGTCCTGCCGGACGGACACCGTCGGCTCGGGGCCGGCCTGGTCACCCATGGCACAAGCATGGACCCGGCGCCGGGGTGCGGCAAGGCCGCTCCACCGGGCAGGCGGGAAGCATCCGGCCCCCGCGTGGCAGGAGGTCCCCCGGGCGAAGCTCGATCGCTTCGAGGCGATCGCCCGGGCCGGGGCCCCGGAGCTCGCTCAGACGATCCTGTACCAGATTCGCCAGGAATACCCTTGTCTGCACCTGATCGAGGGCGAGTCCGGGGAGCCGATGGCCCTGGTCGGGATCCGCCGCGCCATCGAAGACTTCGTCCACAACCTCACCGTCGGCGCCCACCCACGGGTGCCGCCGGAGATGTTCCAGGAGTTCGGGCGGGGCGAGGGACTGGAGGGCCGCAGCCTCGACGCGCTCCAGGCCGTCTATCGCCTCGGGCCGGAGACCATCGCCGTGGGCGTGCTGATGCGCCCGGCCCGCGAGACCGTGGCCCCCGCGGTGGGGCATGGCATCCTGCTGGAATTGAGAGCGAGCAGCCGCGCATCGTCATCCCGGACCCGGACGCGGCGGGCCGCGCGGACATCCTGAGGCGGGCCACGGCCGACTGGACCGGGGCGATCGGCCCAGCGGTCCTGCTGGCGGCGGCGACCTTCCTGCGCTGGGCCGAGATCGCGGTCCAGCTGATCAAGAAGAACCCGCTGCCGCCGGGCGAGGTGCTGTACTGCACCGAGCGGACGGAGGAACTGCTGCTGCTCCCCGGTCAGGAGCTGATCGACGCCGCCGCCCGCCGCTGCCTCGCCCCGCTGGACGGTCTCAGCCAGACCCAGTCGAAGCGCCGGCCGAGACGCTGCTCGCCTCGATCGAGACCCCCGGCGGCGCCCCGGAGGTGGCCGCCCGCCTGGGCATCCACCCCCAGACGGCCCGCTACCGGCTGCGGCAGATCCGCGAGCTGTGGGGCGACACCATCGACGAACCGGACCAGCGCTTCGAGATGCTCCTGGTGCTCCGCGCCCAACGCGTCAGGGGCGATCCGGCCCCGGCCACGTGCTGAACGGCGACCGGTGGCCGGACGTCCGGCCACCGGTCGCCGCCAGGAAACCGTCGGAATCAGGCAGGGATCAGGCAGGGATCAGATCGGGGCCGGACCGGAGCCGGACCGGATCAGACCGGGGTGACATACGCCCCCGCGATCCCGCCGTCGACCAGGAAGTCCGTGGCGTTCACGAACGAGGAGTCGTCGCTCGCCAGGAACGCGACCGCGGCGGCGATCTCGGTGGGCTCGGCGAACCGGCCGACCGGGATGTGCACCAGCCGCCGGGCGGCCCGCTCCGGGTCCTTGGCGAACAGTTCCTGGAGCAGCGGGGTGTTGACCGGCCCGGGGCACAGGGCGTTGACCCGGATGCCGTCGCGCGCGAACTGCACCCCCAGCTCGCGCGACATCGCCAGCACCCCGCCCTTGGAGGCGGTGTACGAGATCTGCGAGGTGGCCGCGCCCATCCGGGCCACGAACGAGGCCGTGTTGATGATGGAGCCCTTGCCCTGGGTGCGCATGTAGGGAATGGCCGACTTGCAGCAGAGGTACACGGAGGTCAGGTTGACCTCCTGCACCCGCCGCCAGGCCTCCAGGCCGGTGTCGAGGATGGAGTCGTCGTCGGGCGGCGAGATCCCCGCGTTGTTGAACGCGATGTCGACCGAGCCGTAGGTGTCGAACGCGGCCTTGAAGAGGGCGTCCACCTGCTCGGCGTCGGTGACGTCGGTACGGACGAAGAGCCCGCCGGCCTCGTCGGCGGCGGCCTTGCCGCGCTCCTCGTCCACATCGGCGCAGACGACGTGCGCGCCCTCGGCGGCCAGCCGCCGGGCGGTGGCCAGGCCGATGCCGCTGCCGGCTCCGGTGACGACGGCGGTGCGGCCGACCAGGCGGCGGCAGACGGAAGAAGTGTCGGTCATGGTGCTCAGGCCTCCGTGCTGATGAAGACGTTCTTGGTCTCGGTGAAGGCGGCCAGGGCGTCCGGGCCGAGCTCGCGGCCCAGGCCCGACTGCTTGTAGCCGCCGAAAGGAGTCGAATAGCGGACGCTGGAGTGCGAGTTGACGGAGAGGTTGCCCGCCCGCAGCCCCTGGCCGACGCGCAGCGCGCGGCCGACGTCCCGGGTCCATACCGAGCCGGCGAGTCCGTAGTCGGTGGCGTTGGCGAGGCGCAGCGAGTCCTGTTCGTCCTCGAACGGCAGGACCACCGCGACCGGCCCGAAGACCTCCTCCACGGCCACCGGCGCATCGGGCGAGACCCCCGTGAGGACGGTCGGCGGATACCAGAACCCGGGGCCCTCGGGGGCCGTGCCGAGGATGGTCCGGGCGCCGTCGGCTCCCCGGCCTCCGTCGACGAGACCCCGGACCCGGTCCCGCTGGGCGGCCGAGATCAGCGGCCCCATCTGGGTCTTCCCGTCGGCCGGGTCGCCCACCACGACGGCGGACACGGCCGGGACGAGAAGCTCCAGGAAGCGGTCGTACACGGACCGCTCGACCAGGATGCGGGTGCGGGCGCAGCAGTCCTGACCGGCGTTGTCCAGGAAGGACATCGGGGCGGCCGCCGCCGCGGCCTCCACATCGGCGTCGGCGAAGACGATGTTGGGGCTCTTGCCGCCCAGCTCCAGGGTGAGCCGCTTCACGTGCTCCGCGCAGCGGGTCATGATGTGCTTGCCGGTCCGCGTGGAGCCGGTGAACACGATCTTCGCGACGCCCGGGTGCTCGACCAGGGCGCTCCCGGCCACCGGCCCCTCGCCGGGCAGCACCTGGAACAGCCCGTCGGGAAGACCTGCCTCCAGGGCGAGTTCGGCCAGCCGGAGGGCGGTGAGCGGGGTCGTCTCGGCGGGCTTGAGGAGGACGGCGTTGCCCGCCGCGAGGGCCGGTGCGAGACCCCAGGCGGCGATCGGCATGGGGAAGTTCCACGGGGCGATGACGCTGACGACGCCCAGCGGCTCCAGGACCGTGAAGTCGATGCCGCCCGCCACCGGGATCTGCCGGCCCAGGAGCCGTTCGGCCCCGCCCGCGCTGTAGTCGAGGAGATCGCGTACGTTGCCCGCCTCCCACCGGGCGTTGCCGATGGTGTGGCCGGCCTCGCGGACCTCCAACTCCGCCAGTTCCTCGATGTGTTCGTCGACGACGACGGCGAAGCGGCGCAGCAGGCGGGCCCGGTCGGCGGGCGCGGCGGCCGCCCAGCGTCGCTGGGCCGCGGAGGCGCGGGTGACGGCGGCGTCCACATCGGCGGCGGAGGCCGCCGGCACGGTGGCGACGACCTCGGCGGTCGCCGGGTTCAGGACGTCCAGGGTGGGTTGTGACACGTACGGACCCCGATCACGGAAGCTGGTGGTGGAGAGGTGTGCTGGCTGTCAGAGGCGTTCGAAGGAGCGGCGCAGCTCCCAGTCGGTCACCGCGGAGTCGTACGCGGACAGTTCGACCCGGGCCATGTTCAGGTAGTGCGCGACGACCTCCTCGCCGAACGCCTCCTTGGCGATGGGGCTGGCCTCCCACAGCTCGGCCGCCTCGCGCAGCGTCGTCGGCACCTGGTCGTAGTCGCCGGTGTACGCGTTGCCCGTACAGGCCTCGGGCAGCGGCAGCCGGTGCTCGACCCCGTACAGTCCGGCGGCGACGAGACCGGCGACGGCCAGGTGCGGGTTGACGTCCCCGCCGGGCAGCCGGTTCTCGAAGCGCATCGAGCGACCGTGGCCGACGACCCGCAGGGCGCAGGTGCGGTTGTCGACGCCCCAGGCGACGGCGGTGGGGGCGAAGGAGCCGGGCTGGAAGCGTTTGTAGGAGTTGATGTTGGGGGCGTAGAGGAGGGAGAAGTCCCGCAGGGCGACGAGCTGACCGGCCAGGAAGTGCCGCATCAGTTCGGACATGCCGTCCGGGCCCTCGCCGGCCATCAGGTTCTCGCCGTCCTCGTCGGTCAGCGAGAGATGGATGTGGCAGGAGTTTCCCTCGCGCTCGTCGTACTTGGCCATGAAGGTCAGCGAGACACCCTCCTGGGCCGCGATCTCCTTGGCGCCCGTCTTGTAGAAGGCGTGCTGGTCGCAGGTGGTGAGCGCCTCGTCATAGCGGAAGACGATCTCGTGCTGGCCGGGATTGCACTCGCCCTTGGCGGACTCGACGGTCAGCCCGGCCTCCTGCATCTCGTTGCGGATCCGGCGCAGCAGCGGCTCGATGCGTCCGGTGCCGAGGATCGAGTAGTCGATGTTGTACTGGTTGGCCGGGTTCAGCCCGCGGTAGTCGCGGTCCCAGGCCTCCTCGTAACTGTCCCGGAAGACGATGAACTCCAGCTCCGTGCCCACCTGGGCGGTGCAGCCGAGTTCCGCCAGCCGGTCGAGCTGGCGACGCAGGATCTGACGCGGGGCGGCCACCACCGGACTGCCGTCGTGCCAGGCGAGATCCGCGACCAGCAGGGCGGTCCCCTCGTGCCAGGGGACGGGGCGCAGGGTGGCCGGATCGGGCACCATGCCGAAGTCGCCGTAGCCGTTCTCCCACGAGGACATCGCGTAGCCGTCGACGGTCCGCATCTCGGTGTCCACGGCCAGGAGGTAGTTGCAGCCCTCGGTCCCGTGCTCCAGCACCTCGTCGAGGAAGAACCCGGCCGCGAACCGCTTCCCCTGAAGCCGGCCCTGCATGTCCGGGAAGGCCAGCACCACGGTGTCTATCGACCCGTCCGCGACACGTGAGCGGAGCTCGTCGATGCCGAGCGGGGGTGTGCGGTCTGCCACGGGATGCCTCCTTGGGTGAACCGGGAGGCATAAGGTATGACAGAGAACCATTGCTTGGGAAGGGGATCCGTCAGTGGTCACGAGGAGAAGAGTCGACGACACCCGTCCGGCGGTAGGGGCGGCCGGTGCGGCGGGGGAGGAGCATGACATGCCGACCGGCCGGCCGGCCTCCGTGCTGCGACCGGTCCGCGCGGGCAACGGCTTCGAGGAGGCGCTGGAACAGCTCCTCCAGCTCCTGCGCCTGGGTCTGGTCCCACCGGGTGAACGGCTCCCGTCCGAGCGCGAGTTGTCCCAGCACCTGAGGATCAGCAGGGTGACCCTGCGCGAGGTCCTCAAGGTCCTCCAGGACCAGAGCATGGTCGAGAGCCGTCGCGGCCGCTACGGAGGAACGTTCGTCCTGCCGCGCACCGCCGCTCCCGGCGGCGACGAGCTGCGCCGCCGCATCGCCGCCGTCGACGTGGAGGACACCCTGCGCTTCCGCGAGGTGCTGGAGGCAGGGGCGGCGGGCCTGTGCGCCGAGGGGCTCCCGGCGGACGGCGAGACGCGGCTGCGGGCCGCGCTCGACGCGACGCGGGGCGCCCGGCTGGAGGACTACCGCCGCCAGGACACCCTGCTCCACCTCACGCTCGCCGAACTCTCCGGCTCCCGTACGCTCGCCGCCCAGTACGCCGCGGTCCGGGCCACCCTCAACGAACTGCTCGACTGCATCCCGCTGCTGGTGCGCAATCTGGAGCACTCCCAGCAGCAGCACGCGGCCGTCGTCGAGGCGGTGCTGGACCGGGACGCGGACGCGGCGCGCGAGATGATGCGCGAGCACTGCGGTGGCACGGCGGCGCTGCTGCGCGGCTTCCTCGCCTGAGCCCGGCGCCGTCGAGGGGTGACCGGTGCGGAGCCGAATCCGTAACCACTCTTCAACGCACGGCCCTTGCCATGCGCGCCCACGTTCCACAAAGGTGTGCCGACGAACCTTTGATCGATACGTTCGCAGAGTTTCATCGACGCATGTCGACAGACATCGGGAGCGCTCATGGCTCAGGGAACCGAAACACCCGCCGGACCGCCCGGGGGCGCAGGCCCGGGGACGTCCGGCACGGACGCGTATCTGCACCGCCGGACCCTACGCCGGGGCAGCGCCGGCTGGCTCCTGCTGACCGGGCTCGGCGTCGCCTACGTCGTCTCCGGCGACTTCTCCGGCTGGAACATCGGCCTGTCCAAGGGCGGATTCGGCGGACTCGCCGCGGCCATGGTCCTGATGGGCGTCATGTACGCGTGTCTGGTCTTCGCGCTGGCCGAACTCTCGGCCATCCTGCCCACGGCGGGCGGCGGCTACGGCTTCGCCCGGCGGGCGCTCGGCACCTGGGGCGGCTTCCTGACTGGGACGGCCATCCTCATCGAGTACATCCTCGCCCCCGCCGCCATCTCCCTCTTCATCGGCGACTACGTCGAATCGCTCGGCCTGTTCGGCCTCACCTCCGGCTGGCCCGTCTACCTCGCCTGCTTCGCGGTCTTCATCGGCATCCACCTCTGGGGAGTCGGCGAGGCACTCCGCTTCAGCCTGGTGGTGACCGCCATCGCGGTGGCCGCGCTGCTGATCTTCGCCGTCGGCGCGTTCACCGAGTTCGACGCGGGCCGCCTCAACGACATCCCGGCGGACACCACCGCCTTCGGCTCCAACTCATGGCTGCCGTACGGACTTCTCGGCATCTGGGCGGCGTTCCCGTTCGGCATGTGGTTCTTCCTCGGGGTGGAGGGCGTGCCGCTCGCCGCCGAAGAGGCCAAGGACCCCGTCCGCTCGATGCCGAAGGCCCTGGCCATCTCGCTCGCCGTGCTGGTCTTCCTGGCCCTCATCACCTTCGTCTCCGCCACCGGCGCCCAGGGTGCCAACGCCATCAAGGAGGCCGGGAACCCACTCGTGGTGGCCCTGCAGGGCACCGGCGAGCCGACCGCCCTGAGCCGGTTCGTGAACTACGCGGGCCTCGCCGGACTGGTGGCGTCCTTCTTCTCCCTGATCTTCGCCGGGTCCCGTCAGCTGTTCGCCCTCTCCCGGGCCGGCTACCTGCCGCGCTTCCTGTCGCTGACCAACCGCCGCAAGTCCCCCTACCTCGGCCTGCTGATCCCGGGCGTCATCGGGTTCACACTCGCCGCCTGGAGCGGCGACGGTGGCCGGATGCTGAACGTCGCCGTCTTCGGCGCCACGATCAGCTACGCCCTCATGGCGCTCTCCCACATGGTGCTGCGCCGCCGCGAACCCGAGCTGCCGCGCCCCTACCGCACTCCCGGTGGCGCGCTCACCTCGTCCGTGGCGTTCGTTCTGGCATGCTCGGCCCTGGTGGCGACCTTCCTGGTGGACCGCGACGCGGCGTTCATCGCGCTCGGTGTGTACGCGGTGGCGCTGGCCTACTTCGCCTTCTACAGCCGCCACCGGCTGGTCGCGGGAGCCCCCGAGGAGGAGTTCGCCGCACTGGCGGCGGCCGAGGCCGAACTCGCCCGCAGCTGAGTCCGCCGTCGCCCGCCGGCGACCACCGCGATCACCCCGACCCGAAGGAGCACGTTCCATGGCCCGGCCCGTCATCGGCATCAGCACCTACCAGGACCCGGCCCGCTGGGGGGTGTGGGAGATGCCCGCGGTGCTGCTGCCCGCCGGTTATCCCCGCCTCGTCCGGGCGGCGGGCGGACTCGCCGTGCTGCTGCCGCCCGACGACGCGCAGGACGCGGCCCGGGACACCGTCGCCGCCCTGGACGGGCTGGTGATCGCCGGGGGAGCGGACGTCGAACCGGCGCGGTACGGGGCGGTCGCCGACCCCCGTACGGGGCCTCCGGCCCGGGAACGCGACGCCTGGGAGCTGGCGCTGATCCGGGCTGCGATCGCCCGGCAGGTCCCCCTGCTCGGCATCTGCCGGGGTATGCAGCTGCTGAACGTCGTCCTCGGCGGCACCCTGCACCAGCACCTGGACGACCACACCGGCGGCCCCGGCGTCTTCGGTAGTCACCCGGTGACCCCCGTGCCCGGTACCGCGTACGCGGACGCCGTGCCGGAGACCGCCGTGGTCCCCGCCTATCACCACCAGGCGGTCGACCGCCTCGGCGCCGGCCTGGTGGCCTCCGCCCACGCGCCCGACGGGACCGTGGAGGCCCTGGAACTCCCCGGGCACGGGAGCCTGGTGCTCGGCGTGCAGTGGCACCCGGAGATGGGCGAGGACACCCGCGTCATGGCCGCCCTGGTCCGGGCCGCCGCGGGACGGGCGGGCTTGCCCGACGCTCCGCCCGCCGCCGAAGCGCCGGCACGAGCCCTGAGCTGACCTGAGCCGACCTGGGTGGAGCGGGGCGACGGGGTCTCAGCGGCGGGCGCCGGGGAGGCTCGCCCCCGCGGCGCCGCTGGGACCCTCGAAGCCCGGACCGGAGAAGTCGGGTCCCGCGTACGCCGGCGAGCTGAAGCGGGAGCCGTCGCCGTCGCCCGGACCCGGCGGTGACACCGCCGCCCCGGCGAGCTGCTGGAGGAGCAGCGGCCGGATCCCCCGGTCGCGCAGCGCCGCGAGCCAGGCCTCACGGCCGTCTTCGAGAGCCGGGGACCGGTCGGGCACGGACGCCGTGCCGCCCGCCGACTGCTTCGCCGCCGTGCGGTAGAGGGCGACGACGCCGACCAGGCCCGTGACGGCCGCGACCACCAGACTGAACCGGCCGACACCGACGAGGGTGCCCGCCAGGGCCGGCAGGGCCTCGGCGAGCCGCAGCCCGTACCCGAGGAGCAGGAACGTCGCCGCGGCCACGGCGGCGAGCACCGGTGTCAGCACTCCGAGGACCGCCAGCACTCCGGCGCCAGGCCGCTCCTGATCGCCCGGTCCGGAGAGCGGCGACATCCCGGAGTCCCGTCGCCCGCCGCGCGTCTGCCGCCTCAGGGCCTCGTACCGTCGGTATTCGGCCTCGGCGGCCGTGGTCGTGCGAGCGACGGCCGCCAGGCCCCGCACACGCAGCCGGTCGCCCGGGACTCCCGAGCGTTCGAGCAGGTGTCGGATCTCCGGGGAGGCGATCACCTCGTCGAGTGCGCTCGCGTAGTCGGGTCTGTCCTCGTCCGTGAGCCGGGAAGGTCCGCCCGTGCCGTCCCCCGGTCGATGCAGGTGTCTCGATGCCGGTGTGCCGGCACTGGTGTGGTGGGGTGTTCCGTCCGCCGGAGCGCGGAGGTGCGGGTGACGCGTGCGCACCCCCGCCGGTCTCCGGTGAGATGTTCCTAGAGGTGCTGCACGACCGCGGGCATGAGGTCCTGGAAGGTCCGCCCGTCCGCCGCCGCGCCGATCGCGGTCATCTGCCAGCCCGAGCCGGTCCGCTGGACCTTGGCCATGATCTGGGCGGTGTGCCGCCCGCCACCGGTCAGGGTGTACCGGGCCAGCTCCTGGCCGTTGCTCTCGTCGACCAGACGGCAGAAGGCGGCCTCGACCTCCTCGAAGGTCTGGCCGGTGAACGAGTTCACCGTGAAGACGATCTGGTCCACATGGACGGGCACGCGCCGCAGGTCGACGACGATGGACTCGTCGTCGCCGCCCTGGCCCGCCCCGCCGACCCGGTTGTCCCCCGTGTGCTGGACCGAACCGTCGTCGCTGGTCAGGTGCTGGAAGAAGACCACGTCCTGCGGGTCCGGGCCCGCGAAGAGCACCGCCGAGGCGTCCAGGTCGATCTCGCGGGCGGTCAGCCGCGCCAGAAATCCCTTACGGGGAGCGGACTTCCAGCCCAGACCCATCCGTACGACGCCGAGCTCGCCGCCGCCGGACTTGGTGAGGCTGACCTGCTGGCCCTTGGTGAGGTTGATCGTCATTGTTCCGCCTTAGGTGTCTGTCGTGACCTGGTCAGGAGCGTGCGGTCCGGAGCCCGGCGGCTCAGAGAGTGACGCCGAAATCGGCGACGATGCCGCTCAGACCGGATGCGTAACCCTGCCCGACCGCACGGAACTTCCACTCGGCGCCGTGCCGGTACAGCTCGCCGAAGACCATCGCCGTCTCGGTGGAGGCGTCCTCGCTCAGGTCGTAGCGGGCGATCTCCGCGCCGCCCGCCTGGTTCACCACGCGGATGTACGCGTTGCGCACCTGGCCGAAGCTCTGGCCCCGGACCTCCGCCTCGTGGATCGAGACCGGGAACACGATCTTCGCGACGGTCGCGGGCACCGAGGCGAGGTCGACCTTGACGATCTCGTCGTCGCCCTCGCCCTCACCGGTGAGGTTGTCGCCGGTGTGCTCGACCGAACCGTCGGGGCTCTTCAGGTTGTTGTAGAAGATGAAGTGCTCGTTGGACTGCACCTTGCCCGCCTCGTCGCAGAGCAGCGCGGTCGCGTCCAGGTCGTAGTCGGTGCCGGTGGTGGTACGGACGTCCCAGCCGAGACCCACGAGGATCGCGGTCAGCCCGGGAGCCTCCTTGCTCAGCGAGACGTTTCCGCCCTTGGCGAGGCTGACGCCCATGATGTTCTCCCTTGTGCGGTGACGGGTGTTCACGTGGTGGCGGCCACGCCACGGGTGACGGCGCGGGCACTCTGCGGCAATGACTAAAATCTACAGCACTGTAGATCTTCGGGGCCGGGAGGCGAGCGGCCCGGCCCTGCCCCGGCACCGCCGCCGGCTGGATACGATTTCCCGATGCCCGGCAGGCGAAGTGCCACGCCCGGGCGGCCGAACGGAGAAAGGGGGTCGGGCCGTGGATGCCGAAGGAGCCGGTGGTGAACGGGAAACGCCTGTCCGCAGGCGTGGCCAGGGGGAGTTGGAGGCCCAGGTGCTGTCGGTGCTGGGCGGGGCGAGCGGGCCGGTGACCGCCGCCTGGGTGCTGGAACGGCTCGGCGCGGGCCTGTCGTACAGCACCGTCATCACGATCCTGACGCGTCTGCACGCCAAGCAGGCTGTCACGCGCACCGGACGGGGGCGCCCCGTCCTGTGGGAGCCGGTGGCGAACGAGGCGGGGCTCGCCGCCCTGCGGATGCGCCGGCTCCTCGACAGGCAGAGTGACCGCGACGCGGTGCTCTCCAGCTTCGTCTCCGTCCTCTCTTCGCACGACGAGGACCTGCTGCGGGCCCTGCTCGCCGAGAGCGGTCCCGACGGCACCGGAGCGCCCTCGGGCCGGCCGGAGCGCTGACGATGGGCGTCTTCGTCTACCTGCCCCTCGTCCTGCCGCTGACCGCGTTGCCGATCGCGCGCCTGGCCGAACAGCACCTGCACCCCCGCAGGGCCGCCCGGCTGCTGACCACCGTCGCTGTGATCCTCGCCTCCTGCAGCCTGGTGTGCCTCGGACTGCTGGTGGTCGTGGGCACGGCCCAGCTGCCCGGCAACCCGCTGCCCGACGGCTGGTCCGACGACGAGGTCCGCGACGCCGTGCCGCACGACGCGTTCGCGGGCAAGGCGTCCATCCTGGCGCTCGTCGCCGTCACGGCGGCCTGCGGGTTCACCCTCCACCGCCACTACCGCTTCCGCGCACGGGCCCACCGGGCGCTCACGGGCCTGCCGGGCGGCGACGACGTCGCCGTGCTGCCCGACCAGGTCCCGTACGCCTACGCGCTCCCCGGTTCCCCGGGGCGGGTGATGGTCTCCACGGCCCTGCTCGCCTCCCTCGAACCGGCCGAGCGCCGGGCCCTGTTCGCGCACGAGCGGGCCCATCTGGCGGGCCGCCACCACCGATTGCTGCTCGCGACGCGGCTGGCCGGCTGCGTCAACCCCCTGCTGTGGCCGCTGCTCGGAGCCCTGGTCTACGGCACGGAGCGCTGGGCGGACGAGGAGGCGGCCCAGGTCACCGGCGACCGTCGGCTGACCGCACGCGCGGTCGGCAAGGCGGCGCTCGTCTCCCGCCCGGTCCCCAGCGGCACGGTCTTCGCCGCCTTCGCAGCCTTCGCCGCAGCGGGGCCGGTGCCGCGCCGGGTGGCAGCGCTCCTGGGCCCGGTGCCGCCGGACCGGGGCTGGCCCCCCGCCCTCACTCCGGCCGGCGCCGCCGCGCTCGTCGCCGCTGCCGGGACGACCGTCTCCGCGCTTTCCGCGCTGAATGCGGCCGTCGGGCTGTTCTTCGTCCTGAAGGCGGCGACGCCGCTGTAGCCCGCCGCCACGGTGCTGGGCGCCCCTGGGCGAGCCACTCGGACCGGGCCCCGGGAGCCGCACCGAACGCGTCGCGTCCACACCATTCCACGGCCGCGGAATCCAGCCGGAGCGCCGGGCTGCCGCATCCGCCGACGCCCCCGAGCACACCCAGCAGGGCCGGTCGCCGCACCGTCGTCTGCCGGGCGACGACGGCAGTGTGACGACGGGCCCTAGGCGTCCCGCTCGGTCGCCTCCCCGCGGATCACCCGCGGGGACGACGGCTGCCCGCCCGCCCCCGTCGCCCGGTCGTCCTCTTCCTTGGACGCCCGCTTCTCGCTCTTGAGGATGCGCGCCGCCTTACCGGCCGACCGCATGAGTTCGGGCAGCCTCTTCACGGCCAGCACCGCCACGATCACCAGGAGGAGGAGAGTGAGTTCGCCGATCCCGAACATGGTTGCTGCTTTCTCTGGAGTGGACTGGAGGACTGGGCCGCCGGATCACTGACAGCCCGGCAGAGCTGAATCTACAGGCCTGTAGAGCATCCGTTCGGGGGTTCCCGGATCAGGCTTCCCGGCTCAGCCCCCGGGCAACAGCCGCACGGTGGCGTCCGGGAGACGGCTCCACCAGTGGCCGTAGCGCCGGTAGACCTCCGGTTCACGGTCGGCGAGGAACCTCACCAGCGACCGGGCCTCGGCGGCGAGCCCCTCCCAGACCTCGTCGGGCAGGGGGTGGAACGCGGTCGCCTCCACGCCCCCGGCGACCGGCCGCCACACCCCGGCGACGTACCCGTCGACCAGCAGCGTCGGCAGGACGTCGCCGTTCGCACGGATCACGATTCTGCGGTATGCCTCCGGGAGGACCCGGCCGCGATCCGCGTACGCCAACAGGACGCTGTCCCACATCGCCATCAGCCGGGGCGGCGCCGGCTCCGCCCCGTCCGGACGCGGGGCGCCCGGCAGGTCGTACAGCTCCTCGCCCTCCGGACCCGTCAGCCGCTCCAGTCGCCCGGCGTGTTCCGCCAGAGCCGCCCGCGCCCTGGCCCGCGTGACCATCGCGAACTGCGCCACGTCCGCGACGGAGGCGGGCCCGAACCCTTCGAGGTAGCGCACGACCAGTGTCCGCAGGGCTGCGGCCGACGCCTTCGGATCAGGGGCCGTCCGCAGGGGGCCGGTCCGGGGCGCGATGTACGAGGGCCGGTGACCGAACGACCACGGCGGGGCGGTGGGCGCGTGGAGCAGCGGTGTGTACTGCCGCAGACCCCACCACGCGCCGGGCCCCGGCGACTCGCCCAGCCGTTCGCCCAGCCACGCCTCGCACTCGGCGGTGGTCCGGGGCCGGTCCGCGAACTCCAGCAGCCGGGGGACCAGCGCGTCGGCGTCCTCGGCCGTCAGGCCGGAGGCGGTGAAGCGGGTGCTCAGCCGGGACGCGCGGACCACCGGATGCATGGCCTCCCGGAACGCCGGGTGGTCGTCGGCGTGCACGGCGTGGAGAGTGAGCCGCATCAGCGTCGCCTTGACGACGGCGTGCTCCGTGAACGCCGCGTCGAGACCGGCCGGGTCGAACCCCGCGAGCCGGTTCCACAGCGCGACATACGGCGAGGCAGGCTGCTGGGCCTGGAGTGCGACCACGCGCCGCACCCCCTCGGCGGCGTCCAGCGGCTCGCGCCGCAGCAGCAACTGCCGCGCGAGCGTTGAGCGGTTGAGTCCCCGCGCGGTGATCCTCATATCGTCATCGGTCCGTTCCTCCGTCCACCGGTCACCTGTCGTCGAAACCGTACGCCGCCCGGTTCGACGCCCGGCCAACCGCCTCCCGGGTACCACCCGCCGGGCCGGTCCGCTCGCCCGGCGGCGATACTGACGGCCCGGTCAGCGGTTCCACCCACCAGATCACCGAGCATCCGCGGCAGCACGGTCGAGAGGAAGAGTCACACGTGAGTTCCACGAGGGAGCGGGAGGGGACGGCGATCGCCTTCCCGGCCACCGCCGGAGCGCTCGCCCGCTACCGAAGACGGGCGGGCGTGTGGTGCGTGGTCGGGGGCGCGGTACTCGCGGCCGGGGCGGCGCTGATCGTCCTCGCGGAGAGTGCCGTCGGCTGGACCGACTGGCTCCGCGCGGTCATGACGCCCCTGTTCGGCACGGGCCTCGGCGCACTCTGCGTCGGCCTGGGCCTCGCCTTCAACGCCCGTCGCATGCGGCGACGGCTGTCCGACGGCCCCTGGACGCCCTGCGCCGCGCGGTCGAAGGACCCGGGGCGGTCCGGCGCGCCGCGTGTGGTGCTCCGCGACCCCCGCACCGGTGACCTGGTGTGTCTGGGCGCTGTCGTCTCGCAGTTCACCGTCCATCTCACCGAGACGGGGTGGGACGGCATCCTGTGGTGGTGCGGCGACCCGGTACGCGGCGGTGTCGTGTCCCGGCCCGGCGGGGAAGGCCTGTTCTGGGCCCGTCCGGTGACCGGGTTCAGGCGCCGCCGACTCGTGGCGTGGGCGCGGGAGACGGGCATCGGCGGCCGCGCCGACCCCGTACCGCTCCTCGAACCGGAGGCACCGGGGGCAACACCGAAGGAACCGGCCGGGTCGTGCCCGGCAGCGCCCGCGCCCCTGCCGGCGGTTCCGCGGCGGCGTCCGTTCTGGCGCTGGGTCCTGCTCGTGGGCTGTGCGGTCCTCGGGCTGGGCATCGCCGCGTCCGAGGCGGCCATGGACGATCCGAAGGCGGAGCTCACCGTGGTCAGCGAAGCGGCCGACGGGGACTGCACCGTGCGCTGGGCCGACCCCTGGAGCGGCGAGCGACGGGAGGGCCCGTTCCGTTGCGACCCCGACCGCGCCCCTGTCCTGAAGAACCAGGAACTCGGCTGGGTGGTGTCCTACGGCCCGTGGAAGGGAGACCTGTACAACGCCGAGTGGGACGGCACCCCGGCCAACGACGTGAACGATCTGATGTTCCTGGCGGGCGTGCTGCTGACCCTGGTCTCGCTGACCGGAGGCGCCGTCCGGGTCGTACGCCGGAAGCGGGACCGCCGCTCCCTCGCCCACCGCCCGGCCCACGCCGCGCCGGTGGCGCCTGCCCCTCGTGTGTCGCTGGTGAAGGGCGCCCCGGGGGAGCAGCCCCCCGACCTCTCCTACGCGGTGGTGGCCGAGGCTGCCGAGCGCCGGGCCCCGGAGCCCCTGGAGCCGCTGCCGCCCCTCCCACCCGGCAGCAGGGAAAGGCCCTGGTGGCGGAGCCGCTCGCTGCTGGCGCTCTCGGGGGTGCTGGGGGCGCTGTACTGCCTGGCCCTGATGCTGGCCGCGATCGCCCTGATGTGGTGGATGGACGGTCCGGTTCCGCTGTTGGCGAGCGCCCTCGCGGCCTTCAACACCGTACGGCTGGGCTACCTCGCCGTACGCCACGGGATACCGAACGCCCGCACGCTGGCCCGTGCCGGTCGCCGTCCGGAACCGGTGCGGAAGCGGTATGCGCTGCTGCGCGGCCACGTCGAGGGCGCGGCGGTGCTGATCTTCTTCCCGCTGGACGGTGGCCCTGGGGCGTTGGCGGAGAGCTCGCTGGAGATCATTCCGCCGGGCTCGTCACGAAAGCCGTGGCGCGGCCTGCCCGCCCCGACCGGCGTCGTGGAGCTGTACGGGGACATCGACGGGGCGCCCGCGCCGGACGACGTGGCGCGGGCGATACCGGACGACGACGAGAGGCCCATCGTCGTGCCGTGGATCGATGGGCGTCCGCTCTGGCCGTTGCACGGATACGACGCCGTGCGACCCGAGGACGTACGGGACCGGGACTACTTTGCCCGGCTCCTCTCCTGAGGCACCCGGGCACCCGGGCCGACGCTTCGACGCCGTCCCGCCCCGCGTCAGCGCTTCCGGGGCCGGCCGCCGCGCAGGCCCGGCCTCGGGGCCGGGACGAGGCGGAACGCCGTGTTGAGGACATGGTCGATCACATCGCGCGAAGGCTTGTCCGTCAGGTCGGTGAGCAGCCGGGCCAGCGTGTTGAGGAGGAACGGCGAGCCCATGACGTACCGGTTGAGCACCGGCTGGAAGCCCGAGCGGCTGAAGATCAGGTCGGCGGCGGTGTTGCCCAGGCGGTAGTAGCTGCCCCAGCGGCGGTTCATCTCCACCGGGTAGCCGCGCAGCACCTGTTCGCGGCGGGGCCCCCGGGGGTGGGCCAGGGCGAGGGCCGAGGTCTCGGCCGCGGCCTCGCCCGCCTCCATCGCCTGGCCGATGCCCTCGCCGTTCCAGGGGCTGACCATGCCGCCGGAGTCACCGACCAGCAGAAGTCCGCGCGCGTACAGCGGATGGCGGTTGAAACCGAGGGGCAGGGCGGCGCTGCGGACCGGGCCCTCCGCGTTCTCCTCGCGCAGCCCCCAGTCCTCCGGGGTCCGGGCCAGCCACTGGTCCAGGGTCGCGCGCAGGTCCGCCTTGCCATGCCGCCGGTGGGGCAGCGCTCCGAGCCCGACGTTGACCCGGCCGTCGCCCATCGGGAAGATCCAGCCGTAGCCGGGCAGGTACGGGCCGCCGTCGGGGAAGCGGAGGTCGGCCCACAGCTCCAGGTACTCCTCCCGGGAGCGCTCCGGACTGCGGTAGTAGCGCCGGGCCGCGGTCGCGATCTGCCGCCCGGGGTCCCGCTCCAGGCCGAGTGCCAGAGCGAGCCTGGCGGAGGCCCCGTCGGCGGCGACGACGATCGGCGCGCGGAAGTCGACCGGCTCCGGGGCATCCGGGGAGTCCGAGACCGCGGCGATCCCCGTGACCCGGCCCGCCCGGTCCGTCAGCGGCCGCTGCGTTCTCCAGCCGCTGTACAGCCGGGCCCCGGCCGCCACGGCGTGCCGGGCCAGGATGTCGTCGAAGTCGTGCCGGCTGCGGGAGAGGCCGAAGTCCGGATAGCGGCCCAGTGCGGGCCATTCGATGTGCACCCGGTGCTCCCCGGCCACCCAGCGCATCCCGCGGACACGTGTCCAGCCCGGTGCGGTGATGTCGACGCCCATCCGGATGAGCTGGTGCACCGCGCACGGGGTGAGACCGTCACCGCACACCTTCTCCCGGGGGAAGCGGGCCTTCTCCAGCAGGATCACGTCCGCTCCGGCCCGCGCCAGGTGGTAAGCGGCCGACGAGCCGGCCGGGCCCGCCCCCACCACGATCACCTGGGCGTCCTCTCCCGTACGGGGCGCCTCCCGTGCGTCCGTCGTCGCCGGGTCCGGTGGCAGTTCCCGCATCACAACCCCTTCGTCCAACGGCTGTTGCTCCTGCCGGGGCGGCGGCGGCCCCGGACCACATCATCGACCAGGGCGGGGCCGGTGCGGTACAGGGCGTCCGAACATCCCGACGCGGCGGAGTGAACCGGCCGTCTGCGCTCCGTCGGTGACCACCCCACCGGACGAACCGATCAGCGAAGCCCTCGACCGCGCTGACGCCGCTCTGCTCGCCCGGTTACGGATCGCCCGGCTGCGCACCGAACTCCTCGGTGCCCCCGTTGGCCCTCCGCACGGAACCGGCGGGTGAACTCCTCCACCGGGCCGTCCGCGGGAGCGACGTCACCGAAGCGCACTGTCCCGGCCTGCTCGTGGCCGAACTCGTCCGACACCGGGGACCCTCCCTTCCGGGCCGAAGCGCTGCGGCCGGCCCGCGACGGGCCGCGCGCCGGACTGCTCGCACCGGCGCTCGTGCGCGGCCGGCCGGTCCGGCTCCTCGACGCTCCCGACCACGACGTCCGTGACCGGTGTGCTGCGCGAACTCGTCGAGCCCTGGGCGGCGGTGACACCCCTGGACCCGTCACTGGTGACACGGTCGGCGGGCGCCCGCGGCGGCCGGTGCGCCGAACGTGGCGGGCCGGCGGCGGCCCTCGCGGCTGCCGCTCTCTGCTCGGTCCCCTGTCGCGTCAGGGGGGCCGCCGACATCCCCATCGGCGAGGCCGACGCACGGCTTCTGCCCGCCGCCCGCGACCCGCGCCCGTTCCTCGACGCGATCCGCGTCCTGCGTCCCCCGGGCGCCGAGGAGGTCGTACTCGCCCTGCTGCCGGACGTGGTGCGCATGGCGGTCCGGACGCTCGGCCGCACCTCCTGCGGGCCCGCGCTGCCCGACCTCGTCCGGCTCCTCGGCCACGCGAGGCCGGTGGTCCGGAGGGCTGGCCGGGACGCGCTCGTCGGCTTCGGCGGGGCGGCCGTTCCGGACCTGCGCCGGGCCGCGGCCCACGCCCGGCCCGACCGCGGTCGCTCAGCACCGACGTGCTCGCCGAGCACCTTGGCCCGGGAGCCTAGAGGTCCCCGGGCTCCCGGGCAGCCGCCGCGGCGACCTGGTGCAGCGTCCGTCCCGTACGGGCGGAGCGGGCGTGGTACGGGTCGGGGGAACCGGGCCTGCCGCGTACGGCGAGGCGGTCGTCGGCCTTGATCAGCAGCCACGCCTCGTGGCCGCCGCTGTCCGGCTCGTCGCCCTTCTTGATGCGCGTGAGCGCGAACTCGCCGTGCAGCTTCGCCCCGTAGAGCCAGAACGTCGCATGGCCGAGCTCCAGGGACTCGGCGAAGGGGACGGAGTCGCCCTGCCCGTCGTGCCCGAGCGGCCGGTAGGTGCCCTGGTCCCAGACGATGACCGTGCCGCTGCCGGACTCGCCCCGGGGGATGACCCCTTCGAACTCGCGGTACTCCAGGGAGTGATCCTCCGTCGGCACGGCGAGTCGGCGGTCGCTGGGGTTCTCCGAGGGCCCGCGGGGCACCGCCCAGGACTTGAGTACGCCGTCGACCTCCAGCCGGAAGTCGAAGTGCAGGCGGCGCGCGTCGTGGATCTGTACGACGAAGTGGGGCCGTGGTGTGCCGTCGTTCTCCACGTCGTGCTCCCTTCGCCGCCCCGGCCCGTTCCGTCAGCTCGTCCCGCCGGTCCGTATCCCCGCATCCCGGCGTCCCCTCTGTCTCCACTCTGCTGCCGCCCGGGGCGAACCGCACGGCGAGCCCGCTGTCGTGTGCATATGCCCTTGATTTGTGCAGTTGCTTCTCCGGTCCGGACCGGGTGATCGTCCCAACCGTTCGTCTCCCGGCGCCCAGCGGATCGCCGCCTACGCGGTGAGTGTCGAGACCTGCGCCGAGGCCCTCACCGCCATCGCGCGCCCCGGCGTCGCGAGCGTGCAGATCATCCTCAACCCGTTCCGCCTCAAGCCGCTGTACGAGGTCCTGCCGGCGGCCGTCGCCGCGGGCGTCGGCATCATCGCCCGGGTCCGCTCGCCTCCGGCCTGCTCTCCGGCAAGTACACCAAGGACACGGTCTTCGGCCCCGACGACCACCGGGCGTACAACCGGCACGGCGAGGCGTTCGACCAGGGCGAGACGTTCTCCGGCACCGATTACGCGACCGGCGTCGTCGCGGCCGTCGAGTTCGCCGAACCGGCCCCCGAGGGCGCCACTCCCGCACAGACCGCGCTGCGCCGGATCATCCAGCAGCCGGGCGTGACCAGCGTGATCCCCGGCGCACGCTCGGTGGAACAGGCCCGTGCCAACGCGGCGGCGGCCGCCCTGCCGCCGTTGCCGCAGTCCACTCTGGACGGGGTGCGGGACCTGTACGACCGGTCGAGCCGCGCGGAGGTCCACGACCGCTGGTAGCGGCGGGCAGGAGGGCGGGCGGGACTCAGTCGTCCCCTTCGTCGTCCCCGTCCCCGTCTTCCTGGCCCTGGTCCTGGCTCTGCCAGTCCCCGCCCTGCTGGCCCTGCTGCTGTTCGCCGCTGCCATCGCGGACGTCCTGCGAGGGGCCCGAGGACGGACTCCGATCCGGGGTGCCGGCGGAACTGGAGTCCGGGGAGAACAGGATCATCCCCAGATACACGGCGGCCAGGAACGTCGCGGTGCCCGCGATGGCGCTGGCCACCCTGGGCCGCCGCCGAATCGCCTCGCGGGTACTGCGACGGCGGGCCGGAGCAGACCGGGCCGTCGCCTGCCGTCTTCGCCCCGTGGGCCCCGGGAGCCGGTACGTCGTCGGGCTGACCGGTGCGGGCGGCGCTGTGGGGGAGGGCTTCGGGGCCACCGGGGCGGACGCCCGATGGGACATGGGCGCCTGCATCGGGAGGGGCTTCGGTCGGTCGCGCCAGGCGTCGGTGCGGAGCCAGTCCGAGACCTGCTGCGCGGTGGGCCGTTCCTCGGGCTTCTTGGCGAGCAGCCCGAGCAGATACGAGTCGAACGCGGCGGAGATCTCCACCCCGCGCTGCCGCAGCGGGACCGGCGGAGTGTCGACATGCTGGTAGAGCGTGGCGGTCGCGGTGTCGGACTTGAACGGCGGTTGCCCGAGCAGTAGTTGGTAGACGACGCAGCCCAGGGAGTACATGTCGGACGCGGAGTCGGCGGTGCGCCCCAGCGCCCGCTCGGGGGCCAGGTAGAGGCTCGTGCCCACGATGTGACCGGCCGTCGTCAGGGCGGTCGAGGGGTCGTCGACGAACTGGGCGATCCCGAAGTCGCCGATCTTCACCGAACCGTCCGCGTCCAGCATCAGGTTGCCCGGCTTGATGTCGCGGTGGACGATGCCCTGGCGGTGCGCGGCGGCCAGCCCGGCGGCCGCCTGGCCCGCGATCTGGGCGACCTGTTCGGGATGGACCCGCTCCTGGGCGGCCAGCAGGTCTCCGAGGCTCTGCCCCTCGACCAGCTCCATCACCAGGAAGAACCGGTCCTCCCAGGCCCCGAAGTCGAACACGGCCACCAGGTGCGGGTGGCTCAACCGGGCGGCGGTCTGGGCCTCCAGCCGGAAACGGGCGGTCGACGAGGCGTCCGCCTGGTCCCCCAGCAGCAGTTTCACGGCCACGGCGCGTCCCAGCACCTCGTCCGTGGCACGCCACACCTCGCCCATGCCGCCACGACCGATGGGGGATACCAATCGGTACCGATCAGCTACCAGCACCTGCACACCTATCTCGAATTGTGGCCCGCTCCGGCTGCCGGCCCCCCCCCAGGTCCCCCGGGTCTCCGGCGAAGTCCTGGGCGGTGCGGCGAACGACATGATCAGGATATCGGTCCGGCGGAGCCCGAATGCCCGACGGCCCTTCCACCGGGCCCAGCTGACGGCCCGGCACTCCTCCCTGCCGGCCCCGGCGCCGGGAGCGTCCGCCGGACCCCGGGTGGGGATGCTGAACGGAAAATCGACCTTCGGGAGGGCAGGCGGCAGCATCCGGGCCGCCTGCGGACCGGATGACGGTGACCGGACGGTCAGGCTGCTGTCGGAGTGAGGGCGACTTGGTGGCCGAGGGCTTGGAGCTGGCGGACGAGGTCGCGGGTCTTGCGGGCGGAGTCGAGATGGCGCCGGTGCCAGTCGGCACCAAGCTCCTGACAGGAGGCGTCCGGGTCGTTGATCAGGTGCCAGGCGATGATGAGTATCGAGCGGGCGACGGCGACGAGGGCTTTGGCGTGTCCGCGGCGTTTGACGATCCTGCGGTAGCGGGCGCCGAGGAAGGTGTCGGTGCGGGCGGCGGCGTTGGCGGCCTCGCCGAGCGCGCCCTTGAGCCAGGGATTACCCTGTCCGGCCGGGCCTGTGGTGTGTTTCGCGCCGGATTGGATGGTTCTGGGGCACAGCTTCGCCCATGAGGCCAGGTGCTCGGGGGTGGGGAAGCGGCTCATGTCCGCGCCGATCTCGGCGACAATGGTCTGCGCGGTGGTCGGCCCGATACCGGGAACGGCATCGAGACGTTCGACCAGGACTCGCGCACTCACCGGGGCGGCAGGCTCGTCATCGGCGCCCGTGCCGTCGTGCGGTGTGGTGATCTCCTCCAGCGTCCGGGCTATGAGCCGGTCGAGTTCGTGGACCTGTGTGGTCAGATGATCGACCGTGGCCAGCAGCACCCCGAGCAGCCGAGCGTGGTGGTCCTCGAACTGGCCGGTCAGGGCTTCCACCAGCAGCGCCTTCTTCTTGACCAGGCTGCCCTGGGCAAGCTCGGCGAGGGCACGCGGGTTGCGTTCACCGGCGACCATGGCGTCCATCATGGCCCGCCCCGACAGGCCGAACAGATCCGAGACGGCCCCGGACAGCTTGATCTGCGCGTCCTGCAGGGCCTTGTCCACTCGGTGCTTGTGCCGGGTGCGTTCCTGGACGAACACGGTGCGGGTGCGGGTGAAGTCCCGCAGCTGCCGGACGGGTTCGGGCGGGACGAACGAGGCCCGGACCATGCCGCGTTCAGCGAGCTTCGCCAGCCAGACCGCGTCCAGCCTGTCGGTCTTGGGCCGGCCGGGGACGTTCTTCACGTCACGGGCGTTGACCAGCCAGCACTGAAGGCCGCGGGCTTCCAGCAGGTAGAAGAAGGAGCGCCAGTAGTTGCCTGTCGCCTCCATCACCACGCGCTCGACGCCCTGGCAGACGAGCCGGTCTCCGAGTTCCAGGATCGCATTGGTGGTCGAGGCGACGTTCCAGACCTGCTGGACGCGCCGGCCCTCGATGGTGTCGTGCGGGACGCGCAGGCAGACCATCCCCGATGCTTTGGCGATGTCGATCGCCGCGACCCTGCCCACCGTTCCGTCGTCGTGATCCTCTCTCAACTCCTCCATCACACACTCCCTGTCGTACTCGCGCGGGCGGGGGCTGCCCGGAGAGCCTGAGGGGAACGGAGAAGCTGATCGGCGTGCTCAAGGCGACAGTGTGCGGCCCCTCGGACGACTCCCTCACCAGACTCCTATGCGGGCTCACAGCCCAAACATCGATCGGCGTCGGCGGACAGCCCCCGTACCGATTTTCACGCCCGCGAGGCGTCATCCGCAGGTGAACGGCTGACTCCTATGAAGTCACAAGCGCCCGTCCGGCCGCGTGCGTGGTGACGCCGGGCGGGCCGACAAATCCCAGACAGGACAGTCGAGACGTCAGTCAGTCGGAGGGTCAGACCCACCGGCGGCGTCACCACGAACATCATCACTGTCAGTCG
>NZ_NEUE01000197.1 GCF_002910905.1 Streptomyces sp. SM11
GCGTCACGGGCGGGGCCCAGGAGCTGGAACAGCGCCTGGCCGACCTGCTGCGCGGCGGGCTCGCCGCGACCGACCGCGCGGGGTACGGCCGGTGGGAGGAGACAGCGGCCCGCATGGTCGATGCCCAGGCGCCCGGTCTCGCGGCCCGGGTGAGGGAGCTGGGCGCGATCACCGGTTCCGGTCCGGGCTGGCCGGTCCGGCTGCTGGAGGAGTGCGGTCTGCTCCATCTCCTGGACACGGCCTGGCTCGGCAGGGAGCGGCTGCCGGAACCGCTGGCCGCGACCGTGCGGACGAGAGTGGGACTGCCGATGTCCGCCGAAGGCGCCCCGGTCCGTGACCACTGGCTGGTCCTCGCGCAGTACGACACCCCGGACGGCAAGATCGTCACCCGGCGGATCTGGTTGTACGGGCGGGAGTCGGGCCGGACCGCTCTGCTGCTCTCGTTCGGCGCGGCCGGCCGGTCCCCGGCACAGACGCTGCCGGTGGGCATGACGATCGACGCCCAGCTGACGCCCTATCCGGGCGGCGGGCAGCTCCGGGCGGAGCTGGGCGAGCAGTTCGGAGCCGCGGCCCCGGCCGGGCCCCCGCCGGGGATCACCGCTGCGGCCGCGCCGGCCGTCTACGGGACCGCCCTTCGGGAGGATCCCTGGCTGGACGCCTGTCCGGTCACTCTGCGCGATGTCATACCCGTGCCGTCCAAGGACGGCTGGCACGTGGCCGACGCGCAGGCCGATTCCGCACTGCCGATCGCCCCGGCCGCACTGTCCCGGCCGGGCCTGTGGAAGCTCGTCGCCCTGTCCGGCGGTGGCCCGGTCACCGTGTTCGGCCAGATCGGCCACCGCGGCTTCGACCCGTTCGCGGCCTGGGACCCGGGCGAGGGTGAGGAGGGCCAGGGCCGGCGCACCACCGGCGGGTCGGTCGTCCAACTGGTGTGATCCGGCGGCCCGCAGCTGGTCCGACCCAGCGGCCCGCCGTTCCTGCCCGCCCACCCGGCCCGCAATCCCGGGCCTCCCACCCGGACCGCGTTCCCGGACCGCGTTCCCGGTCCGCCGTCCCTGCCGCCCACCCGGACCGCAATCCCGGTCCTCCCACTCGGCCCGCGTTCCCGGTCCGCCGTCCCTGCCGCCCACCCGGACCGCAATCCCGGTCCACCCACCCGGACCGCAATCCCGGGCCCGCAATCCCGGGCCACCGTCCTGGTCCACCCACCCGGTCCGCCGTCCCTGTCCGACATCCGCGCATCCCTGCCACTGGAGGGGAAAGATGCCTCGCACGACCAGCCCCACCACGACCGGACCCACCGCCGACCCCACCGTCACTTCGGCCGCCGTCCACCCATCCGTCGACTTCCTCCCCTGGGAGGAGCTGGTCACCTCGGCGCTCCTGGGCACCGATCGCCGGCCTCCGGCCCCACGCGGCGGCCCCGTACCGGCCGATGCTCCCGCGGCCCTGCTGGACGCCGCCGCGCTGCACACCGTGCGGCAGCGGGCCGGGCTGCTGCCTGCCGTACCGGAGGCCCGGCCCGAGCCCGCAGCCCCGGAT
>NZ_NEUE01000198.1 GCF_002910905.1 Streptomyces sp. SM11
GGATGCCGGGGTAGTGCTTGCGTTGGTTGGAGAGGAGCATTTCTTTGGGTGAGGACAGTCCGATGGTTTCGCGGACGCGGGCTGCGAAGGCGCGGGAGGAGGTGGGGGTGATGCCTTCGGCGCGTGACCAGGTTCTGTAGGCGTTGTAGAGGCGGGCCTGTTCGACACGGTGGTGGGGCTGGAGGGTGCAGCGTTCGGTGAGGAAACGGCCGGTGTGGTCCTCGGTCTCGGCGTAGGCGGTGGTGGCGATGCGGACGGTTTCGGGTCCGGTGAGGTCGCGTGGGCTGTTGAGGTACTGATGGGCTCCGGTGACGAGCCAGTTCAGGATGCCGGGGCCTTCCTCGGTGACGAGGATGTCGGCGAGGTTGTCGATCTTCTGGTGGTCGGAGACGACACGGTCGAAGGGGATCAGACGCATCCGGCGCCAGAAGGCGTAGCCGCCGGTACCGACCTCGGGGCGGTGGTTGCCCAGGAGCCAGAGTTTGTGGGTGGGGGCGAAGGAGAAGAAGTCCTGGCGCATCCGGCGTGCCTTGATGCGGTCGCCGCCGGTCAGGAGTTTGACCCGGGCCTCGTCGAAACGGTCACCCGGCTTGACCTCGGAACACACGATCACGCGGCGGCCGTGGAGTTCGGCGAGATCGGTGGGGTGTCCCTCGAAGGGCCGGGCCATCAGGAAACCGGGAGGCGCAGCATCGGCGTAGTCACCCAGAAGCTTGATCAGAACGTCCAGGAGAACGGACTTCCCGTTCTTCCCCGAACCGAAGAGGAACGGCAGGACCTGCGCCCCGACATCACCGGTGAGGGAGTACCCCAGCAGCAGATGCAGGAAACGGATCATCTCCGTGCCCTGGGCATCGTCCCCGAACGTGTCGGCCAGGAAACGGTTCCAGCGCGGAGTCGGCATCCGCCGCGGACCGATCGACGTCGAACGGGAATGGAAGTCCCGGTCCGGATCCGGAGCCCGCAGCACCCCCGACCGCAGATCCACGATCCCCGCCGGCGTGCACAGCACATACGGGTCCGCGTCCAGCGCACCCGCGCTCAGCACCATCCCCGGCGCCGACCTCGCCTGCCCCAGCAGCGCGTTGATCCCCGACGTACTCAACGCACGACGACGATGCCTGTGCAACACCGCATCCGAATACACCCCCCGCGGATCACTCGTGGCGATCCCCTCCGCCATCTCCCCCGCCGCCCACAGCACCGTATCGTCCTCATCACTCCGCCACCGCGTCCCGTCCCACCGATACCACCCCAGACCCGACACATGCCGGTAATCCCGCGCATACAACCGCACAAACAACTTCGCATTCCCCCGATCCGTCAACGAATCCGGCAACAACCCCACCGCCAACACCTGCTTCTGGAGCGGGGACGCATGTGCCTGCGCCGTGAGGTGTCTCTCGGCCTCCGCCCCTGGCCGGCCGGGAGAAGGCTCGGTTCGGGCGATGATCTGAGCCGCCACGGCCTGGGCGTCGAAGCCGGCCTGTGAACCTTCCAGGGAGGTCATCCGTGTCTCCCCAGGTACAGCGGACGGCGCGAACCCGCGGTCATCCCGCTTCGGATGATCTGGGCCGCCCGGCGTTCCTGCCCGGGGCGGGCCCCGGCGGCGGCGTCCTGGAGGATCTGCTCGGCCTGCTCACGGGTGAGGTGCCCGGCGCTGACGAGCCCGCCCGCGGTGTACGAGGCTCGGTTGAGCTTTTCCGAGAAGCCGACGCCTTCTGTGTGCGCGGCGCAAGCGGTCACTTCGGCCAGCACCGAGCTGAGCACGCCGAAGGCTCCCTGCCGGCCGCCCCCCGCGGCGATGACGGCCTGGAGGGCTCTCGGTGGTACGGGCTTCGGCCCGGCCGGCCGCTCCTGGGGCAGATGCCCGGTGCGCTCAAGCTCCTGGGCGAGCCAAGCGGGCAGCACCGCAGGTCTCCTGACGGTGCCCAGCGCGGTGTAGGCCCCCGCCCGGGTGGTGGTGCCCGGCGCGATGATGTACCCCCCGTGGGCGCGGACGTCCACTTGCCAGGCAAGCGCGCGCCCGCCGCCCGAACCCGCGGAGCTCCGCCACGCACCGGCTTCGGGAGCCCGATACCAGACGTGGAGGCCGCCGGAGGGGGTCCGCACCCGCAGGGTGCTCCCGTCGGCGGCCGGGTCGGGGGCGCCCCGCAGGGCTGCCAGTACGGCCAGGGTGTGAAAGCCGTTCGTCAGGCCCGTGAGGTCGACATGGTCAGGGATGGGGATGCCCGGGAGTAGACGGCTGCGATCGGGGAGGCTCTGTCGGTGGGCGTCGATGTCGATGACCACCAGCCCGGCGGGACCGCAGGAGACTCCGACTCCGAACTCCGGGTGGCCTCCCCACCATCGGTCGATCCTGTCGGCGTCGCGGGTGGCGGCCCGGAACCCGTGGCACCACCGGCCCTCCGTCGTGCACGGGCAGCCCGAGTAGGTATGGCCCGGACGGCGACAGGCCTCGCAGTTGCCCGCCGGGGTCTTGCGGCCGACGGCCAGCGGGTGAACCGGCCAGCCCTGTGCCGCACACCAACGGGCGGTGGCCAGGGGCTGCGGCACAGCCGAGGATAAGGGGCCGGGGCGTGCGGTGGAGAGTCCCAGAAGGTGCAGCTCAGGAGCCATACACCGTTCCCCCATAGCGACTGAAGCGACCCAAACGACCAGCACAGATTAGCGAATACATCCCTCCAATGCGGAACTTCCGCCCCTCAAATCTTGCACCGTACTGATGCCGAAGACGCCCCTACTCGAGCGTACGATTTTCCGAGCGACCGAACCCCGTGAGTCGCTCAACTCCTAAATCGACATAGCAGCAGTTCGGAGCCTCCTGGGGGGCCGAACAGCGACTGAAGCGACTGAACTCATCCATATATGACGCACACCCGCACACGACAACGCCTTCATATACCCGAACCTCCAGTCGCTTCAGTCGCTTCGGGAGGGGTAATCGTTCTCCGACCTGGTGTCTCCCGCAGCTGGATGCGAGCGACCGAACATCTCTCCGGTCGCTGTGACGACCGCGGGGCCGGGCCGCCGGACCGGAGCGTTCTCGCGATGACGTTGCGGATGGTTGAGGTCCGTGACCGTCTGCCGGGGCAGGGGCCACCCCATCGACCAGCACTCGGTTCGGCACATATGCGCCGACTCCGAGGGTGGTGATCCCGTGGGGCACGAGCGGTTTGGGGTCGTCCTGCGGTCACGCCTGCCCGGAGTGTGGGCGAATCGCATCGGACCGCGGCCGACACTCACCCCGGCCCTCGATCAACAGCGCCCCCGATCGGGTCGGGAGGACACGAGGACACACCATCACAGCCATGGACGACCACCCCTCCCGGGTTTTGTCCGGCGGTGGTACGGCATGGCTCCACCGCTCGGCGGGCCGGACGGTGCAGCGTGGAGCACGGAGCCAGTTCGGACGACCTGGGCATGGGCGAGTCGTCCGGGCACGTCGCCCTGACGAACCGACCGCTCCCCCGGCACTTCTGGCTGGTCGGTCCACGATCAACCAGGTCCGCGGCTCCTGATCGCCTCCACCTGCTCCCGCAGATCACCAGCTGGCTCAGCGCCTCGTCCGCTGCTCGGCGGACAGGCGGGCGGGCGGTGAAGAGGTATCCGGAAGAACCCTTCGAGGAGAACGACATGTCTGAGACCAACCCGCCGAGCGTCGAGCTGAGGGCTCTGGAACGCCTGGTCGGTACCTGGGCTGTTACCGGCGGAGCCGAGGGAACCGTGCGGTACGAGTGGATGCCCGGCCGGTACTTCCTGATCCAGCACGTGGAACTCACCCAGTCCGGCGAGCCGGTAACGGGCATGGAACTGATCGGGAACCTCCGCCCGTTCGGCGAACCTGCCGGTAAGGACGTGGTGTCGAGGTACTACGACTCGAACGGCAACACGTTCGACTACGTCTACGAACTGGTCGGTGACAAGCTGACCATCTGGGCCGGCGAGAGGGGCAGCCCGGCCTACTTCGAAGGTGTGTTCAACGCCGACGGCACCTCGGCGACCGGCGATTGGGTCTACCCCGGCGGAGGCGGATACACCTCGACCATGACCCGGATCTGAAACTCGACCGACGAACGGACCGCGCAGGACGCCCCGGCCGGGCATCGGCGGTGAGCCGCCGACAGAGCCCGGCCGGCTCCCACTCCCCACCCTCCCCCGCGTCGCAGCCGTCGAGTCCGAGGCATCAGAGCCCCGGGTCCCGATCCGGAGACCTGGGTCGCCGATCCACCAGGGCAGCAACGCTGATACGCGAACTCGTCGTGCCCCATGGGTGCCACGCGGGGCACGAGGGGAATGGCGGCGTGGTGGGTTTCTTCCTATCGGGACGTTCCGTCGATTCCGACCCCGCGCGTCGAGTACGTAGGAGTCGAGTACGTAAGAGGAGAGCGTCCGCAGGGGGCGACGTTCTTCCCGCGGGCCTCGGTACCTCGGTCACCCTCTCCTGCTGGTGCTTTGATGCCAGGCCTCGCATTCGGAGTTGGAAAATCGCAGGTCAGCACGTTCCAACAGCCGGTCGGCCCGAGGCCGACCGACCGACTGGCCGACCGACCGGCTCGATCCAGGGCGCACCGTCCGCTCCCCCGTCGGACGATTGCTCGCCCACGCTTTCGGCTGCGGATCAAAGGACGACGGTCCTCAGCCCGTTGCGGCGGCCTGCTTCTCGGCCCGCTTGATGTCCCCCAGGTACTTACGCACCGTTCCAACGGTGTAGCCCGTACCCTCGGCGAGCAACGGTGCGAGCGAGTTTGCCGAACTGGAGCGCTCCTCGGCGGACAACTCCCAGTAGCGGGACGCAACCAGCCGCGGTCCCGTGAGTATGGCCGGCTCCTGTTCCGGCCTTTCCTGCGCAGGCTTTTCCTTCTCACGGGCAGTGGGTGACGAGGCCTGCTCCCCGTCGCGCTCGGGGGCCCGCAGGTGCACAGTGCCGTGCCTCTCCCCCGCCCGACCCGCCGACGCCCCACCGGGCACCGAAGCTCCGACGCGAACCTCTCCGTGGCTGGAACGTCCGTTGTCGTCCGGGGTCTCTCCGGGCGCCCCGCTCCAGGGCTCAAGCACTTCCCACTCTCCCTGGGTCGCGCCCCCCGCCGGGGCCTTCTGATCGGTGCCGAACCACGCGCTGGTCCAGCCGGACCCCCCGGTCAACTGCTCTATGTGGTCCCCCTCGTAGCCCTTGGCCGGGGGAACCGGGTCGGGACTCGCCGGTACAGCCGCCTGCGCGACGTCCTCGACCGCCGGAGCCGGGTCCCGGGCCCCGGCGCTCTCGCCCCCGGCGGGCCGCTCCCCCCTCCTCTGGTGCCCCGAGGTGGGCACGGGCGTCTCTTCCTCGGTGTCGGCCCCTTCGGCCGGTGGCAGGAGGGCCGATTCGATTCCGGCGGCGGCGAGCCCGGCCGGGGCGGTCTCGGCGAGCGGTACGCCGTACTTCGCCAGCCGCAGCGGCATCATCGACTCGACCGGGGCCTTGCGCCGCCAGCTGCGGCCGAAGCGGGCCTGGAGGCGGGCCTGGTAGATCAGCCGGTCCTGTTCGAGCTTGATGACCTGTTCGTAGCTGCGCAGCTCCCACAGCTTCATCCGCCGCCACAGCTTGAACGTGGGGACGGGGGAGAGCAGCCAGCGGGTGAGGCGGACGCCTTCCATGTGCTTGTCGGCGGTGATGTCCGCGATCCGGCCGACCGCGTGCCGGGCGGCCTCGACGGAGACGACGAACAGTACCGGGATCACCGCGTGCATCGCGGTGCCCAGCGGGTCGGGCCAGGAGGCGGCGCCGTTGAACGCGATGGTCGCGGCGGTCAGCAGCCATGCCGTCTGGCGCAGCAGCGGGAACGGGATCCGCATCCAGGTGAGCAGGAGGTCCAGGGCGAGCAGGACGCAGATGCCCGCGTCGATGCCGATGGGGAAGACCAGGGAGAACCTCCCGAAGCCCTTCTCCTCCGCGAGCTCGCGCACGGCGGCGTAGGAACCCGCGAAACCGATCGCGGCGATGAGCACCGCACCGGCGATGACGACCCCGATGAGTATGCGGTGCGTGCGTGTCAGCTGCAT
>NZ_NEUE01000199.1 GCF_002910905.1 Streptomyces sp. SM11
CAGGTGTTGGCGGTGGGGTTGTTGCCGGATTCGTTGACGGATCGGGGGAATGCGAAGTTGTTTGTGCGGTTGTATGCGCGGGATTACCGGCATGTGTCGGGTCTGGGGTGGTATCGGTGGGACGGGACGCGGTGGCGGAGTGATGAGGACGATACGGTGCTGTGGGCGGCGGGGGAGATGGCGGAGGGGATCGCCACGAGTGATCCGCGGGGGGTGTATTCGGATGCGGTGTTGCACAGGCATCGTCGTCGTGCGTTGAGTACGTCGGGGATCAACGCGCTGCTGGGGCAGGCGAGGTCGGCGCCGGGGATGGTGCTGAGCGCGGGTGCGCTGGACGCGGACCCGTATGTGCTGTGCACGCCGGCGGGGATCGTGGATCTGCGGTCGGGGGTGCTGCGGGCTCCGGATCCGGACCGGGACTTCCATTCCCGTTCGACGTCGATCGGTCCGCGGCGGATGCCGACTCCGCGCTGGAACCGTTTCCTGGCCGACACGTTCGGGGACGATGCCCAGGGCACGGAGATGATCCGTTTCCTGCATCTGCTGCTGGGGTACTCCCTCACCGGTGATGTCGGGGCGCAGGTCCTGCCGTTCCTCTTCGGTTCGGGGAAGAACGGGAAGTCCGTTCTCCTGGACGTTCTGATCAAGCTTCTGGGTGACTACGCCGATGCTGCGCCTCCCGGTTTCCTGATGGCCCGGCCCTTCGAGGGACACCCCACCGATCTCGCCGAACTCCACGGCCGCCGCGTGATCGTGTGTTCCGAGGTCAAGCCGGGTGACCGTTTCGACGAGGCCCGGGTCAAACTCCTGACCGGCGGCGACCGCATCAAGGCACGCCGGATGCGCCAGGACTTCTTCTCCTTCGCCCCCACCCACAAACTCTGGCTCCTGGGCAACCACCGCCCCGAGGTCGGTACCGGCGGCTACGCCTTCTGGCGCCGGATGCGTCTGATCCCCTTCGACCGTGTCGTCTCCGACCACCAGAAGATCGACAACCTCGCCGACATCCTCGTCACCGAGGAAGGCCCCGGCATCCTGAACTGGCTCGTCACCGGAGCCCATCAGTACCTCAACAGCCCACGCGACCTCACCGGACCCGAAACCGTCCGCATCGCCACCACCGCCTACGCCGAGACCGAGGACCACACCGGCCGTTTCCTCACCGAACGCTGCACCCTCCAGCCCCACCACCGTGTCGAACAGGCCCGCCTCTACAACGCCTACAGAACCTGGTCACGCGCCGAAGGCATCACCCCCACCTCCTCCCGCGCCTTCGCAGCCCGCGTCCGCGAAACCATCGGACTGTCCTCACCCAAAGAAATGCTCCTCTCCAACCAACGCAAGCACTACCCCGGCATCCACCTCCTCCCCGACCAAGCGGAAGTGGAGTGAGCGCTCTGGCTCGACGGGGACGAGATCAGCGAGGAGGACACGCTGGTCCGGCTGGAGAACGTCCCGCCTCTGGACTACGTACGACAGAGCCTGGACCGGCGGGGAAGTTCCCGCGCGACACCGTTTCCTCCGGGGGCCACGCCGCCGGTGCGCCAGCGGAAGCCGTCGACCCAGCCACGCTCGCCCCCCGTGCCAAAGGGCACAAGACCGAACGCTCAGAAGGCGGACCCCTCTCCAGCGCCACCCGCCAACGCGGCACCGCCCCGCCTTGATGAAGCAGGAGGCGGCGTCCGAGGCCGATTCCCGTCGTGCCGGACTCACGTCGCGCCCCGGTTGTCGCGGTACTCGTCTCGATTTCACCTTCGAGGCGAGCATTCTCGGAGATGGGCTCGCCCGGTACCGCTTCTACGCTGTCACCCATCCGGCAGTCAAGAAGGAGTTCTTTTGTGGCAGGTGTCGCTGAGTCACCGGGGCATGGTCACAGAGGCCTCCCCGGAAGAGGAGTCGGTCCGGCGACACGGCCCGCCCCTGTTCGTGTGACCGATCGCCGACTTCCCGCCGGCGGCCATCCGGTCGGCGGAGGCCGTGGACCAGGCCGTCTGCGGCATGTTGATGGAGTCCATACCCGGCAACGGTCCGTGCACGTCGGCGCTCCCCTTGGCGGCCCCCGGCTCAGGCCTGGCCTCCGGTCCGGCCGGGACGCTCACCGCATACGACATCGCCCTGTCCGCCACGGTCGCCACGGTGCCGGGGAGTGCGAACAGTCGCGCCGCCCGTGCCGCCCGGATCAGCAGGCCGCTGGGACGGCCGTTCCTCGGTACGGCCACGGTCCTGGTCGTGCGGGCGGCGGTGGTAGATCTCGTGCGGACGTCAGTCGGCTCGCGCGCCAAGAGAGCGTCTCCTGGCATCCGACCGCTCCTTGGAGCTTCTGATATCGGAGGATCCGCACGTACCGTGCCGTTTTACGTCCCGGCCCCGTACCGCGAGGCCGAAGGATCTCATACCCCGCCCCGGGCGGACGCGTTATCCGACCTTAGGCTGCTCATGGCCGCGCGCCCGGGGCACAGTGTCTACAAGCGGCTGTGGTCGAGGAGGAGGCGGAGTGAGTGCTCTGATCGACGGGGACGAGATCAGCGAGGAGGACACGCTGGTCTGGCTGGAGGACGTCTCCCCCCTGGACTACGTACGACAGAGCCTGGACCGGCTGCCCAACCGGCGGGGGAAGCCCGCCTACCATCGTGACGGACGGATGGTCGGATACGCGGTCCTGCGGCCCGGGGCCAGAGCCTCACGCTCCTCGGGCACCTTCCGCCGGCGAGTGTTCTGGCTGCTGCCCCACGACCGGGACACCGACCCCAAGGGCCTCTACGCCACCGGTGCGCCAGCGGAAGCCGTCGACCCAGCCACGCTCGCCCCCCGTGCCAAAGGGCACAAGACCGAACGCTCAGAAGGCGGACCCCTCTCCAGCGCCACCCGCCAACGCGGCACCGCCCCGCCGGGCTGCCCTGGTCCTTGGTCGGTGCCCCACCAGTAGTCACTCCGATTGTTCCTGCGCGGGGGCCGGACCCGCTGCCGACGGTCTGGACCCTGAGGTACTCCGGTGGACGACCTCGACGATCACCCCCGACCAGCCTCGCTGCACGGCTCGATCGCTTGGTCGGGGAGGAGGTGGATGCCGGGGTAGTGCTTGCGTTGGTTGGAGAGGAGCATTTCTTTGGGTGAGGACAGTCCGATGGTTTCGCGGACGCGGGCTGCGAAGGCGCGGGAGGAGGTGGGGGTGATGCCTTCGGCGCGTGACCAGGTTCTGTAGGCGTTGTAGAGGCGGGCCTGTTCGACACGGTGGTGGGGCTGGAGGGTGCAGCGTTCGGTGAGGAAACGGCCGGTGTGGTCCTCGGTCTCGGCGTAGGCGGTGGTGGCGATGCGGACGGTTTCGGGTCCGGTGAGGTCGCGTGGGCTGTTGAGGTACTGATGGGCTCCGGTGACGAGCCAGTTCAGGATGCCGGGGCCTTCCTCGGTGACGAGGATGTCGGCGAGGTTGTCGATCTTCTGGTGGTCGGAGACGACACGGTCGAAGGGGATCAGACGCATCCGGCGCCAGAAGGCGTAGCCGCCGGTACCGACCTCGGGGCGGTGGTTGCCCAGGAGCCAGAGTTTGTGGGTGGGGGCGAAGGAGAAGAAGTCCTGGCGCATCCGGCGTGCCTTGATGCGGTCGCCGCCGGTCAGGAGTTTGACCCGGGCCTCGTCGAAACGGTCACCCGGCTTGACCTCGGAACACACGATCACGCGGCGGCCGTGGAGTTCGGCGAGATCGGTGGGGTGTCCCTCGAAGGGCCGGGCCATCAGGAAACCGGGAGGCGCAGCATCGGCGTAGTCACCCAGAAGCTTGATCAGAACGTCCAGGAGAACGGACTTCCCGTTCTTCCCCGAACCGAAGAGGAACGGCAGGACCTGCGCCCCGACATCACCGGTGAGGGAGTACCCCAGCAGCAGATGCAGGAAACGGATCATCTCCGTGCCCTGGGCATCGTCCCCGAACGTGTCGGCCAGGAAACGGTTCCAGCGCGGAGTCGGCATCCGCCGCGGACCGATCGACGTCGAACGGGAATGGAAGTCCCGGTCCGGATCCGGAGCCCGCAGCACCCCCGACCGCAGATCCACGATCCCCGCCGGCGTGCACAGCACATACGGGTCCGCGTCCAGCGCACCCGCGCTCAGCACCATCCCCGGCGCCGACCTCGCCTGCCCCAGCAGCGCGTTGATCCCCGACGTACTCAACGCACGACGACGATGCCTGTGCAACACCGCATCCGAATACACCCCCCGCGGATCACTCGTGGCGATCCCCTCCGCCATCTCCCCCGCCGCCCACAGCACCGTATCGTCCTCATCACTCCGCCACCGCGTCCCGTCCCACCGATACCACCCCAGACCCGACACATGCCGGTAATCCCGCGCATACAACCGCACAAACAACTTCGCATTCCCCCGATCCGTCAACGAATCCGGCAACAACCCCACCGCCAACACCTG
>NZ_NEUE01000200.1 GCF_002910905.1 Streptomyces sp. SM11
AGGGGTTGCGCATGCGGGGTTGTGGGATCTCTCTTTCACAGTCTGCCGGCTGTGGGACGAGTCAGAAACCGTTGATGTAGGCGAAGGACATGCGAAAGGTCCGGCGTAGAGGGTAAGACCCCCGTAGCTGAAACATCAACGGCTCGTTTGAGAGACACCCAAGTAGCACGGGGCCCGAGAAATCCCGTGTGAATCTGGCGGGACCACCCGCTAAGCCTAAATATTCCCTGGTGACCGATAGCGGATAGTACCGTGAGGGAATGGTGAAAAGTACCGCGGGAGCGGAGTGAAATAGTACCTGAAACCGTGTGCCTACAAGCCGTGGGAGCGTCGCTGTATGTGCTTGCACATGCAGTCGTGACTGCGTGCCTTTTGAAGAATGAGCCTGCGAGTTAGCGGTGTGTAGCGAGGTTAACCCGTGTGGGGAAGCCGTAGCGAAAGCGAGTCCGAACAGGGCGTTTGAGTTGCACGCTCTAGACCCGAAGCGGAGTGATCTAGCCATGGGCAGGTTGAAGCGGAGGTAAGACTTCGTGGAGGACCGAACCCACCAGGGTTGAAAACCTGGGGGATGACCTGTGGTTAGGGGTGAAAGGCCAATCAAACTCCGTGATAGCTGGTTCTCCCCGAAATGCATTTAGGTGCAGCGTCGTGTGTTTCTTGCCGGAGGTAGAGCACTGGATAGGCGATGGGCCCTACCGGGTTACTGACCTTAGCCAAACTCCGAATGCCGGTAAGTGAGAGCACGGCAGTGAGACTGTGGGGGATAAGCTCCATGGTCGAGAGGGAAACAGCCCAGAGCATCGACTAAGGCCCCTAAGCGTACGCTAAGTGGGAAAGGATGTGGAGTCGCAGAGACAACCAGGAGGTTGGCTTAGAAGCAGCCACCCTTGAAAGAGTGCGTAATAGCTCACTGGTCAAGTGATTCCGCGCCGACAATGTAGCGGGGCTCAAGCGTACCGCCGAAGTCGTGTCATTCATACACATAGGGCCAACGCCCGTATGGATGGGTAGGGGAGCGTCGTGTGCCGGGTGAAGCAGCCGCGGAAGCGAGTTGTGGACGGTTCACGAGTGAGAATGCAGGCATGAGTAGCGATACACACGTGAGAAACGTGTGCGCCGATTGACTAAGGGTTCCTGGGTCAAGCTGATCTGCCCAGGGTAAGTCGGGACCTAAGGCGAGGCCGACAGGCGTAGTCGATGGACAACCGGTTGATATTCCGGTACCCGCTTTGAAACGCCCAGTACTGAATCAGGCGATGCTAAGTCCGTGAAGCCGGCCCGATCTCTTCGGAGTTGAGGGTAGTGGTGGAGCCGATGAACCAGACTTGTAGTAGGTAAGCGATGGGGTGACGCAGGAAGGTAGTCCAGCCCGGGCGGTGGTTGTCCCGGGGTAAGGGTGTAGCCCGTGTGGTAGGTAAATCCGTCACACATTTAAGGGTGAGACCTGATGCCGAGCCGATTGTGGTGAAGTGGATGATCCTATGCTGTCGAGAAAAGCCTCTAGCGAGTTTCATGGCGGCCCGTACCCTAAACCGACTCAGGTGGTCAGGTAGAGAATACCGAGGCGTTCGGGTGAACTATGGTTAAGGAACTCGGCAAAATGCCCCCGTAACTTCGGGAGAAGGGGGGCCATCACTGGTGATAGCACTTGCTGCTTGAGCTGGGGGTGGCCGCAGAGACCAGCGAGAAGCGACTGTTTACTAAAAACACAGGTCCGTGCGAAGCCGTAAGGCGATGTATACGGACTGACGCCTGCCCGGTGCTGGAACGTTAAGGGGACCGGTTAGCTGCTCTTCGGGGTGGCGAAGCTGAGAACTTAAGCGCCAGTAAACGGCGGTGGTAACTATAACCATCCTAAGGTAGCGAAATTCCTTGTCGGGTAAGTTCCGACCTGCACGAATGGCGTAACGACTTCTCGACTGTCTCAACCATAGGCCCGGTGAAATTGCACTACGAGTAAAGATGCTCGTTTCGCGCAGCAGGACGGAAAGACCCCGGGACCTTTACTATAGTTTGATATTGGTGTTCGGTTCGGCTTGTGTAGGATAGGTGGGAGACTTTGAAGCGGCCACGCCAGTGGTTGTGGAGTCGTCGTTGAAATACCACTCTGGTCGTGCTGGATGTCTAACCTGGGTCCGTGATCCGGATCAGGGACAGTGTCTGATGGGTAGTTTAACTGGGGCGGTTGCCTCCTAAAGAGTAACGGAGGCGCCCAAAGGTTCCCTCAGCCTGGTTGGCAATCAGGTGTTGAGTGTAAGTGCACAAGGGAGCTTGACTGTGAGACCGACGGGTCGAGCAGGGACGAAAGTCGGGACTAGTGATCCGGCAGTGGCTTGTGGAAGCGCTGTCGCTCAACGGATAAAAGGTACCCCGGGGATAACAGGCTGATCTTCCCCAAGAGTCCATATCGACGGGATGGTTTGGCACCTCGATGTCGGCTCGTCGCATCCTGGGGCTGGAGTCGGTCCCAAGGGTTGGGCTGTTCGCCCATTAAAGCGGTACGCGAGCTGGGTTTAGAACGTCGTGAGACAGTTCGGTCCCTATCCGCTGCGCGCGCAGGAATATTGAGAAGGGCTGTCCCTAGTACGAGAGGACCGGGACGGACGAACCTCTGGTGTGCCAGTTGTCCTGCCAAGGGCATGGCTGGTTGGCTACGTTCGGAAAGGATAACCGCTGAAAGCATCTAAGCGGGAAGCCTGCTTCGAGATGAGTATTCCCACCCTCTTGAAGGGTTAAGGCTCCCAGTAGACGACTGGGTTGATAGGCCAGATGTGGAAGCCCGGTAACGGGTGGAGCTGACTGGTACTAATAGGCCGAGGGCTTGTCCTCAGTTGCTCGCGTCCACTGTGTTAGTTCTGAAATAACGAACGGCCGTGTTTCATCCGGTGTTGGTTAATTTCATAGTGTTTCGGTGGTCATTGCGTTAGGGAAACGCCCGGTTACATTCCGAACCCGGAAGCTAAGCCTTTCAGCGCCGATGGTACTGCAGGGGGGACCCTGTGGGAGAGTAGGACGCCGCCGAACAATTTTTCCGGGAAAGCCCCGCACCTATGGTGCGGGGCTTTTCTGCGTTCCGGGCACGACCGACAACGAGGAGAATCAGCTGGAGCAGCGCTGATTCTCCTCGGATCTCTCAGAGGCGGCCCGCGGCCTTCAGGGCCAAATACGTATCGGCGAGCGCGGGAGCGAGGTTGTCCGGAGTGGCGTCCACGACGACAACGCCGTGGCGCCGCAGTCGGTCGGCCGTGCGGCGACGGTCGGCCTGCGCCTGACCGGCAGCTGCCGCGTCGTACACCGAGTCGACGCTTCCCCGGGCGTGGGCCATTTCCTCGATCCGAGGGTCGGATACCGCGGCCAGGAGCACTGTGTGGCGCTGGGTGAGCTGAGGCAGCACGGGGAGGAGACCCTCCTCGATGGGGGCGGCCTCCAACGTCGTGAGGAGAACGATCAGCGAGCCGCGGGGGGCGTCGGTGAGGGCGGCATTGCTGAGGCCGCGGGCGTTCGTCTCGATGAGCTCGGGTTCCAGCGTGGCCAAGGTACTGATGACGGTGGCCAGAACATTTCCCGTGGCCGTCCGGCCTTGGACCCGAGCTCGGACCTGGCGGTCATAGGCGAGGAGGCTCACCCGGTCGCCCGCCCGGGTGGCGAGTGAGGTGAGGAGGAGGATGGCGTCCATCGAGGCGTCGAGACGGGGGACGTCGCCCACCCGGCCCGCGGACGTGCGCCCGGTATCCAGGACGACAAGGATGTGCCGGTCGCGCTCGGGCCGCCACGTCCGGACCGCTACGGCTGACTGACGTGCCGTGGCCCGCCAGTCGATGGAGCGGGTGTCGTCCCCGGGCACATAGGCTCGCAGGCTGTCGAACTCCGTGCCTTCACCGCGTGTCAGCACGCTGGTACGGCCGTCGAGTTCCCGGAGCCGGGCCAGCCGGGAAGGCAGATGCTTGCGACTGGTGAACGGAGGCAGCACCCGTACGGTCCACTGGGCCCGGTGCTGCCCTTGGCGTGAGGCAAGGCCGAGCGGGCCGTACGAACGGATCGTGATGCGTTCCGCCCGCCGTTCGCCGCGCCGGGTCGGGCGCAGAACGGTGACCAGACGTCGCTGTTCCCCGGCGGGGATCGTCAGCGTGTGACGGGAAGCGCGGAGTTCGGTGCCCGAGGTCCAGCTGCTGGGGGGCCAGGCATCCCGTAGCTGGGCGCGCAGACGCCGGCGTGAGGTGTTGGTCACCGTCAGTTGCACTTCTGCCGCGTCACCAAGTCGAACAGATGTGTCGCCGGATCGAGTGAATCGCAGCGTGCGTACTGGCGCGGCCAGGGCATAGTCACACAGAATTGCCAGAGAGAGCGGGGCGTTGACCGCGAGCATCCCGGTCCAGCTGGGGGCGAGGATGCCTACGGGGAGTGACCCCAGGGCGGCCAGCAGCGCGGTACGTCCGGTGAGGGCCATGGTCACCGCCTCATCGGGGTACGGGGACATGGGCGAGCACTGAGGCGATGACGGAGTCCGGGGTGACTCCTTCCATTTCCGCCTCGGGCCGCAGGTGGATGCGATGACGGAGCGTGGGGAGCGCTAGGGCCTTCACATCGTCCGGGATGACATAGTCCCGGCCGGTCAGCCAGGCCCAGGCGCGGGCGGTCGACAGCAGTGCGGTGGTGCCTCGGGGTGAGACACCGAGGGCGAGCGAGGGGGATTCGCGCGTGGCACGGCAGATATCCACAACGTAGCCGGCGATCTCGGGGGAGACGGTCGTCTTCGCGACGGCTTCGCGAGCCGCTTCCAGATCGGCCGGTCCGGCGACGGGCCGTATCCCGGCGGCCTTCAGGTCGCGTGGGTTGAAGCCGTCGGCGTGCCGGGCGAGTACATCGATCTCGTCCTGCCGCGACGGGAGCGGAACCGTCAGTTTGAGCAGAAAACGGTCCAGTTGGGCTTCGGGGAGGGGGTAGGTGCCTTCGTACTCGACGGGGTTCTGGGTCGCAGCGACGAGGAAGGGGTCAGGCAGTGGTCGCGGAGTCCCGTCGACGGTGACCTGCCGTTCCTCCATCGCCTCAAGGAGGGAGGACTGGGTCTTGGGAGGGGTGCGGTTGATCTCGTCGGCGATCAGCAGGTTGGTGAAGACGGGGCCGGGCTGGAAGGAGAACTCGGCGGTGCGCGCGTCATAGACCAGTGAGCCCGTGACGTCACTGGGCATCAGATCGGGGGTGAACTGGACTCGCTTCGTGTCGAGTTCGAGCGACGCAGCGAGTGCGCGGACCAGCAGGGTTTTGGCCACGCCGGGCACGCCCTCGAGGAGCACGTGACCCCGGCAGAGCAGCGCGACGACCAGCCCGGTGACGGCGGGGTCCTGGCCGACGACGGCTTTGGCGATCTCGGAGCGCAGCGCCTCCAAGGAAGCGCGGGCGCTGTCGGACGGCTCCGCTTCCGAGGGCACCACGGGAGCCGCGGTGGGCGCCGTGGGCACGGCCGGCTCGGGGGTCGGGGCGCTCATGAAGTGCGTACCTCTCGTTCGAGGGCGTCGAGTTGATCGGCGAGGAGGACCAGGGCGGCGTCGGTGGTGGGAGCCGTGCCGAAGAGCAGAGTGCTGAGGCCGTGGTCCGGGGCGGTGATCCGTGCGGACATGGCGGTGAGGAGGACGTCGGGGGTGTGCGCATCGCGGGCGGGCACTCCGGCGAGGGGCGCTATGCGTGTGCGGGCGGCGGCTCGGAGGGCGTCGGCGGCCCGGTCGCGGGCGTTGGCCTTGCGGTAGAGGAGGGAGCGGCCTTCGGCGGATTCGGATGCGCGGATGGCTACGGGCAGCTGTTCTGTCACCAGGGGGCCGAGTCGACGGGCCCGCCAGACTGCGGCGAGGACTGCGGCGAGGGCGAGTTGAAGCGTTCCCCACAGCCAGCCGGAGGGGATGAGGTCGAGGAAGCTGCTCTCGTCGGCCGCGTCGTCCCTCGCTCCGCCCTCCGACTGTTCTTCGTTGCCGTCACCGGAGGCGTTTTCATCGACTGTTGCCGATGGATCTGTGAGAGAGGGGAGGTACCAGACGAGATGGGGGCGGGAGCCGAGGAGTTGCAGGGCGAGCGAGGCGTTGCCCTGTTCGTCGAGACGCTCGTTGTGGAGGAAGCGGGGAGAGCCGAGGACGACGGTGTCGCCGTTCGTCCCGGTCGGGAGGACGACCAGGCTGGGGAGGCCGGCGGTCGGGTAGCAGGTGACAGCGGCCGGGTCCTGCGTCGTGTAGCGGGTGCCGCCCAGGTCCGCTGTGCCGGCCCTGCGGGCGGCGGGGAGCTCGCACGACGGGGTGAGAGCACTGACGGCGTGGTGCGGCTCGGCGAGGACGCCGGGAGCGAGCCGGGCGGTGGCTCCGGGACCCGGGGCGATCAGCAGGGTGCGTCCTGCGGAGGCGGAGACCACCTCGTCCAGGCTGAGCTGTTGCGACCGTGTCAGGAGGTTCGGGCCGGTGACCAGGAGGGTGGTTTCGGGTCCGGTCGCGGCGGTGGCTTCGTCGAGGGTGGTGGCGACGGTGACGGATATGCCGCGTGCCTTGAGGAGTTCGGCCACGGCGCGGCTGCCCTTGGGGTCCGCGGAGCGGGGGTCGAGCTGTCCGTAGTTCGTTCCGGAGCGTACGGCGGCGAACGTGATGCCGGCGACGACGAGGATGAGGACGACGGCCAGGATGCCTCGGGCGCGTGTCCAGATCTGGCCGCGTGTGGGCGCCGTCGAGGTGGGGGAAGCGGTGGTTGCCGTGGTCATCCGGTGGCTCCTCGGGAGGTTCCGGACAGCAGCGGCTTTGCCTTGTCGAGTTCGAGGTCGAGGGTGCGCAAGGACAGATATGCCGGCTGGTCCGCGGTGCGGCCGCCGTATGTCACGTCGTCGAAGCTCCGGGCGGCGGCGCGCAGCCGGGCGGTGTGCTCGGGCAGGGTACGGCCCGCTTCGGCCGCGGCTTCGTCCGCGGTGCGGCCGGGGCGGGGGTCGAGCAGGGCCCGCTCCTCCAGGGACCGGACGATGGCGCGCATGCGTTCCTGGACGGCTTCGGTCCAGCGCAGAGCCGCAGCGTGGGTTTCGGCCGCCGCGCGGTGCTGGGCCGCGCTGCGGGGGCCGTCGTTGTCGAAGAGGGCGTCCGCACTCCGGGAGGAGCGTTGCGGGGTGCCGAGCCGCCGCCAGAGGGCGGCGGCAAGGCCGATGGCGATGACGACCAGGACGACGAGTCCGGCCGGGCCGCCGGGGGCGGCTCCCGCGGCGGCGTCGAAGACTCCGGCGACCCAGTCCCAGAACTGGTTCAGGGCGCGCTGGAGGAAGTTCGGGTCGTTCTCGTGGTACATCGGCTTGGACAGCTCGCTTTCGGCCGCCTCCCGCGCGGGGAGGCGTGGAGTGTCCACGGGTATGTCGCCCGCTGCGGTGTCCCGCCGTGCTGTGGTGATGCCCCCCGCCCCCGACACCGCATCAGCTCCTGGGGGTGTCGGCGTCGTAGCCGGGCAGGCCCGCGGCCCGGGCGAGGTCGAGGTCCAGGGCTTCGCGGCGGATGCGCTGGTCCACGTAGAGGAGGGCCATGACGCCGGCGACGAAGGGGTAGATCAGTGTCGAGACGATCACTTCGCCGATGCCGGTGACGACCAGGAAGGGCCAGCCGAAGGAGGGGGCGGTGCTGCCGAAGAAGTCGCTGACGTCGGTTCCGTCGGCGATCACCGCGATGATGCCGAACGGAATGGAGACGAGGAACGTCAGCAGGAAGGTCAGCAGCCAGGTCAGGGCGAGGATCCCGAAGGTGCGCCACCAGGCGCCGCGGACCAGCTTCGCCGACCTGCGCAGCGCGGCCACGACGCTCTGCCGTTCCAGCATCAGTGCGGGGGCGGCGAGGGCGAAGCTGACGTTCAGCCAGAGCATCACGACGCAGGCGGCGGCGAAGCCGAGGAAGGCGAGGGCCGCTCCGGCCTCGGAGCCCAGCAGCAGGCCGGGGCCGATGCCCACGGTCATGATCGCGGCCATGATCAAGGCCACCAGTACGGTCAGCCCGAGCAGCGGGAGGACCCGCGGACGGGCCTCGGCCCAGGCGTCGGAGAGGGTGGTGGGACGGCCCAGCACGGAGCGGCTGATGACCACGGTGACGATCGACGCGGTGAAGAGCGTGGCGATCATCGTGACGAGGGAGGCCGGGGCCAGGGAGATGAGTGTCGAGCGGGCCGAATCGGCGGTCTGGCGGAGGGCCTCGGCGCCGGTGGCGTTCGGGTCGACGGAGGTCGGGTTCGGCAGCAGATAGCGCTTCATGAGGATGATGCCGATCTGGGTGACCACCGAGACCGCGAGGCTGAAGCCGAGTGCGGTACGCCAGTGGGCGCGCAGGGCGGACACGGAACCGTCGAGGATTTCGCCGAGGCTCAGGGGGCGCAGCGGGATGACGCCGGGCTTCGCGGCCGGCGGCGGTCCTGCCCAGCCCTGTCGCTGCGGGCCGCCGCCCCAGCCGGGTGCGGGCGGCCGTGCTCCGGGTCCGCTGCCGGGGTTGCTCGGTGGGGACCACTGCCCGGGGGGCGGCTGCTCGGGGGACCACTGTCCCGTCGGGCCGCTTCCGTCCTGGGGATCGGAGGGGCGGGGGATCGCCGTCTCCTTGCCGTCGGAGGGGGCAGATCCGGGCGACGCCCAGCCCGGAGAGTCGTTCATTCTCGCTCCTTCACCGTCCTGACCGCTCATCGGGGCGGCAGGTTGGCAGCCATCGTGCCACGCGGCGGCCTGGGGCGGACCAGCCGCTCTCTCCTTCGTAATCTCCTGCGCGCGTTCATGTGCGGGCGGCTTACCGGGCAGACTGGGCAGATGGCTGATCAGGACGCGCAACCGCCGGTGGGCTTCGAGCCTCCCGGTCTTTCCGTACTCCGCTGGGACGAACCTCCGGAAGGTCCCGTGCTGGTGCTTCTCGACCAGACGCGACTGCCCGCCGAGGAAGTCGAGCTGGTGTGCACCGATGTGCCCGCGCTGGTGCAGGCGATACGGACGCTGGCGGTACGAGGGGCTCCGCTGCTCGGGATCGCCGGAGGCTACGGGGTGGCGCTCGCGGCGGCACGGGGCTACAACGTGGCGGAGGCGGTCGGCTTGCTGGAGGGGGCGCGGCCCACCGCGGTGAACCTCGGCTACGGGGTGCGGCGGGTGGCGGCGGCCCACCAGGAGGCCGCCGGGAAGGGGCAGGGGGACGCGGCGTCCGCCGCGGCTGCGCTGGCCGAGGCGCGGGCCCTGCACCGGGAGGACGCCCGGGCCAGCAGGCGTATGGCGGAGTACGGTGAGGTGCTGTTGGAGGAGCTGCTGCCCGGCCGTGGGTATCAGCTGCTGACCCACTGCAACACCGGGGCGCTGGTCTCCGGGGGCGAGGGGACGGCGTTCGCCGTGGCGTTGCGGGTGCACCGGAAGGGGCGGCTGCGACGGTTGTGGGTGGACGAGACGCGACCGCTGCTCCAGGGGGCCCGGCTGACCGCGTACGAGGCGGCGCGCAACGGTCTGGCGTACAGCCTGCTCACGGACAATGCGGCGGGCTCCCTGTTCGCGGCCGGGGAGGTCGATGCGGTGCTCATAGGGGCGGACCGCATCGCCGCTGACGGCTCGGTGGCCAACAAGGTGGGGAGCTATCCGCTGGCCGTACTCGCGAAGTACCACCATGTGCCCTTCATCGTGGTGGCGCCGACGACGACCGTGGATCTGGAGACCCCGGACGGCACATCGATCATCGTCGAGCAGCGTTCCGGGAGGGAAGTGACAGAGCTCACATCGCCGCAGGGTGTATCGGTCGGTGGCGGAGGCGGGATGGTCGTCGCACCCCTCGGGGCCCCGGTGTACAACCCGGCCTTCGACGTCACGCCGTCGGAACTGATCACGGCGATCGTCACCGAGGAGGGCGCAATTTCCCCGGTCACGGGGGTCGGACTGGCAGAGCTGTGTGCCAGGTCATCGCAGGTAACGATTGGCTAATGGGATGATGTCGATTATGAAGGGACGCGTCCTTGTCGTCGACGACGACACCGCACTGGCCGAGATGCTCGGGATTGTGCTGCGTGGAGAAGGTTTCGAGCCGTCGTTCGTAGCGGACGGCGACAAGGCACTGGCCGCATTTCGTGAGGCCAAGCCGGACCTGGTGCTGCTCGACCTCATGCTGCCCGGAAGGGACGGCATCGAGGTGTGCAGGCTGATCAGGGCCGAGTCCGGTGTGCCGATCGTCATGCTCACTGCCAAGAGTGACACCGTCGATGTCGTGGTCGGCCTGGAATCAGGGGCCGACGACTACATCGTCAAGCCGTTCAAACCTAAGGAGTTGGTTGCCCGGATCAGGGCACGTCTGCGGCGGTCCGAAGAGCCCGCGCCGGAGCAGTTGACCATCGGTGACCTGGTCATCGATGTGGCCGGCCACTCCGTGAAGCGGGAGGGGCAGTCCATCGCCCTGACTCCGCTGGAGTTCGACCTGCTGGTCGCGCTCGCCCGCAAGCCGTGGCAGGTCTTCACCCGTGAGGTCCTGCTGGAGCAGGTGTGGGGTTACCGCCACGCGGCCGACACCCGCCTGGTGAATGTGCATGTCCAGCGTCTGCGTTCCAAGGTCGAGAAGGACCCGGAACGGCCGGAGATCGTCGTGACGGTCCGAGGCGTCGGCTACAAGGCCGGACCGAGCTGAGATGGCCGGAGGCAGCGCTGCTCCGGGTCCCGGTGAGCCGGGAGTCCGTACGGAGCGGGCTGCCGGCCCGGGACGGAAGGCACCACGTATGAGCCGTTTCCTGCAGGGCGGCCGGCTGTTCGAGGACCGGACGCCCGGCGGGCCCGTACCGCGGTTGCTGATGCGGTGGGTACGCCGACCTTTGCTGCCCGCAGTCCGGTTGTGGCGGCGCAACCTGCAGCTCCGCGTCGTCGCGGGCACTCTGCTGATGTCGATCGGGGTCGTGCTGCTGCTCGGCTTCGTCGTCATCGGGCAGGTCCGCAACGGCCTGCTCGACGCCAAGGGCAAGGCCGCCCAGACCCAGGCCGCCGGTGGTTTCGCCGCGGCCCAGGAAAAGGCCAACGCCCCCCTCGCCCCCGATGGGCAGGGGAGCGAGCGCACCGACGGCATGACCGGCAGCACCTCATGGCGCACCGAGCTCGTCGACCAGCTCGCCAGCGGCGGCAAGAACGCCTTCAACGTGGTGGCGCTCAGCGTGGACTCGGTGACCGAGGGTGCGAGCAGCCGTGCAGCGCGCGGTTCGGGCAGCGTCGAAGCGTCCAGTGTCCCCGAGCGCCTGCGTCGCGACGTGGCCCAGGGGCAGGGCGCCTTCCAGACGTACTCCCTGATCCGGTACTCGTACGGCAAGGAGTCGCAGCCGGGGCTCGTCGTCGGCAAACGGCTCCACGACATCGATCAGCACCCCTACGAGCTCTACTACCTCTTCCCGCTCACGCAGGAGGAGAAGTCCCTGACGCTCGTCAAGACGACCCTGGCGACCGCCGGGCTGTTCGTCGTCGTGCTGCTCGGGGCCATCGCCTGGTTCGTGGTGCGGCAGGTCGTCACACCGGTGCGGATGGCCGCCGGCATTGCCGAACGGCTCTCCGCCGGCAAGCTCCAGGAACGGATGAAGGTCACCGGCGAGGACGACATCGCCCGGCTCGGCGAGGCCTTCAACAAGATGGCCCAGAACCTCCAGCTGAAGATTCAGCAGCTGGAGGAGCTCTCCCGGATGCAGCGGCGCTTCGTCTCCGACGTCTCGCACGAGCTGCGGACTCCCCTGACGACCGTCAGGATGGCCGCCGACGTCATCCACGAGGCGCGTGCCGATTTCGACCCCGTCACCGCGCGCTCCGCCGAGCTGCTGGGCGACCAGCTCGACCGGTTCGAGTCGCTGCTCGCCGATCTGCTGGAGATCAGCCGCTTCGACGCGGGTGCCGCGGCCCTGGAGGCCGAGCCGATAGACCTGCGGGCCGTGGTGCACCGGGTGATCGGCGGCGCCGAGCCGCTCGCCGAGCGCAAGGGCAGCCGGATCCTGGTCATCGGCGACGATCAGCCGGTGATAGCCGAGGCCGACGCCCGCCGGGTCGAACGCGTCCTGCGCAACCTCGTGGTCAACGCCGTCGAGCACGGTGAGGGCCGGGACGTCGTGGTGCGGATGGGCGTGGCACAGGGCGCGGTCGCCGTGGCCGTCCGGGACTATGGGGTCGGGCTCAAACCCGGCGAGGCGACCCGGGTCTTCAACCGCTTCTGGCGTGCCGACCCGGCGCGGGCCCGGACGACCGGCGGGACGGGTCTTGGCCTGTCGATCGCCGTGGAGGACGCCCGGCTGCACGGCGGCTGGCTCCAGGCCTGGGGCGAGCCGGGCGGCGGCTCCCAGTTCAGGCTGACCCTGCCGCGTACGGCGGAGGAGCCCCTGCGGGGGTCACCGATACCGTTGGAGCCCGAGGACTCGCGGCGCAACCGGGGGAACCGGGAGCGTGCGGAGGCCGGTGCGGGCGCGACGGACGACCATCGGCTGATGTCCGTGCCGACCCAGCCAGGGGCGGGCGAGCGTTCGCCGCTGCCCGTGCCCGGTCGCGGTCCCGCCGTCCGCAACACCGCTCCCTCATCCGTGCATCCCGCCGCGCTGCCCGGCAACGGAGCACGTGTCGTGGCACGTCCGGCCCAGGAGCGCCCCGGTGGGCGCGTGGGCAGGGATGTACAGAATCCCGACCTGGAGGACACCACTCGTGGGTACTGAGCGCCGTCCGGGCGGCCGCGGACGGGCGGTGCGGATGTCCGCGCTGCTGGGCTGCGGCGCCTTCGTGCTGGCCGGGTGCGGCTCGATGCCGGTGACCGGGGACGTCAAGGCGGTCGGCGCCTCGCAGCCCGGGGACTCCCAGGTGCAGGTGTACGCGGTGGCGCCCCGGGAAGGCGCGCCGCCCAGTGAGATCGTCGACGGCTTCCTGGAGTCGATGACCAGCGACGATCCCGCGTTCGCGACCACTCGGAAGTATCTGAGCGCGGCCGCCCGGAGCACCTGGCAGCCGAGCGGTGGCATCACGGTGCTCGCGCAGGCTCCCAACCGCAGCGGTCCCCTGCTCCACGACGAGGCCGACCGGGCCACCCGGGACAGGGAGACGACCTACACGCTGACCGGTGAGAAGGTGGCGGCGGTCGATTCCCAGAGCTCCTACCGGCCGCTCGCGCCCACCGGCTATTCCCAGACCCTGCACCTGGAGTTGGAGGAGGCGGACGGGAAGCAGGAGTGGCGCATCGACGTCGTGCCGGACGGTCTGGTCCTCGGGCAGTCCGACTTCAAGCGGCTCTACCGCTCCGTGAACAAGTACTACTTCGCCACCGGGCGGACGAACGGCCGGTTGACGCTCGTCGCGGACCCCGTCTACGTACGCAACCGTACGGATCCGGTCACGCGCATGGACACCGCGGCTCAGACCGTCAGGACGCTGCTCGCCGGGCCGACGAACTGGCTGCGGCCCGTGGTCGACTCCCGGTTCCCGACGGGGACCACGCTGGGCAAGGACGTCATCGCGCTGGCGCCGGACGATCAGAACGTCCTGAAGGTGCGGCTCAACGGGAAGGCCGACAAGGCGGGGCGGAGCGCCTGCCGGATGATGGCCGCTCAGGTGCTGTTCACGCTGCAGGACCTGACCTCGGCACGGGTCGAGCGGGTGGAGCTGGAGGGTGGCAAGGGGCAGCTCTGCGCGCTGGACTCCGGTGACGCGCGGGAGTTCTCCGCCGACCACGGTTCCGACGGGGACGACAGCCAGTACTTCATCAACGAGAAGGGCCAGGTGGAGCGGATTCCCGGCGCCACCGACGGCACCGGAACGCCCGAGCCCGTGACCGGCCCGCTCGGTGCGGGCGCCGTCCCGATGGGTGCCGTCGGGGTGGCCCGGGACGAACAGCGGGCAGCCGCGGTCTCCGCCGACGGGCAGCACCTCTACGTGTCCTCCCTGGAGACGGAGGGCGAACTGGCCGAACCCCTCGTCAGCAGTGAGGGGAAGAAGGCCGCCGACCGGCTGTCGTCGCCGAGCTGGGACGGCCGCGGCGACCTGTGGGTCGCCGACCGCGATTCGGCCGGTTCCAGGCTGCTGCGGCTGGCCGGGGGAGCGGGCGAGCCGCAGGAGGTCCGGGTGCCGGGCCTCGACGGCGCCAGGATCGAGGAACTGCGGATGTCCGCGGACGGGGTGCGGATCGCTCTGCTGCTGACGAAGGACGGCCATACGACGCTGAAGATCGGCCGGGTCGAGCGCCGGGGGTCCTCCGTGGCGCCCGAGATTTCGGTCGAGGACCTGCGCCAGTCCGCACCGCAGCTCGCGGACGTGACAGCCATTTCCTGGTCGGGACGCAGCCGTCTGGTGGTGGTCGGCAAGGAGGAGGGCGGTGTCCAGCAGGTGCGCTACGTGCAGGCGGACGGCTCCACGTCGGCCTCCGGGGCGCTGCCCGGGGTGAATCAGGTCCAGTCGGTCGCAGCGGCGGACGACGAGCTGCTTCCGCTGATGGCGGAGACCGTCGACGACGGCATAGTGAAGCTCTCGCCGGGTGACAACTGGCAGACGGTTCTCAAGCAGGGCACGTCGTTGGTCTACCCCGGCTGATCCGGGGGCCGGCCGGGCTCCGCCGGGCGCCCAGGGTTTTCCACAGGGGTGGTCCGTTCTCCGCGGGCCCGGCACAGTGACGCCATGCGGAACGCGTGGCACGAGCTGTCCGGTCTGCTCCTGCCGGTGGCCTGCGCCGGCTGCGGCAGGCCGCGTACCGAGCTGTGCGCGGCCTGCGGGGCCGCGTTGCACGGTGCGCCGGCCCGCCGGGTCCGGCCCTCACCCCGGCCGCCGGGGCTTCCGGCGGTGTATGCGGCCGCGCCGTACGAGAACGCCGTACGCGCGGTTCTGCTGGCCCACAAGGAGCGCGGGGCACTAGGGCTGGCAGGGGCGCTCGGACGGGCCCTGGCGGGTTGTGTACGGGCCGGGACGGGGTGGCCGGGTGGTGCGGGCCCCCTGCTGCTGGTTCCCGTGCCCTCCTCGCGCTCCTCGACCGCGGCACGCGGCCACGACCCGGTGCGCAGGATCGCCGCCACGGCCGCGCGGGACCTGCGGCGCCTGGGCCTGTCGGCCCAGGTGTTTCCGCTGCTGCGGCAGCGGCGCGCGGTCGCCGACCAGTCGGGGCTCGGGGCGCGGCAGCGGCGGGCGAATCTGGCCGGCGCGCTGGAGCTCACGGCAGCGGGAGAGCGGCTGGTCCGGCACGGACTCCTCCAGCACGGCAGGGTGATCCTGGTCGACGATCTGTTGACGACAGGATCGACGCTGGCGGAGGCGGCACGAGCTGTCGGGGAGGTGCGCGGCACCGTTCGGGAGCCCTCTGCGCACGGAGGGTGCCGGGCGGCGGTCGTCGCGGCCTCTCCCTCCGCCTTCGAAATAAACCGGAACTGACCGAGAACCTGCATCGTTGCAGGTAATGAGAGGGCAATACCCCCTGAACGGAGGTACGTGTCAGTAGCGGGTGCCGAGACCCTGGTGTGCAGGCTATGTTCGGTTGTGAGGAACGGTGAATGCCGGACCTCGATGAATGCACCATCAGGTTTCGGGCAGGTAACTCACCGGTAGGAGAAGCACGCAAAGTCGGTGGGGTTGCGACCCTTCCGGCGGGGGAGGAGGAGGCGAAAGCCACCGAGTCCGAGGCCCTGGTGATCTCCGGGGCCTGGTGCAAAGGGAGACGCTCCGCCGCTGAGCGGGGCGATCCGGGAACGGAGTTCTGCGTGGACATCGTCGTCAAGGGCCGCAAGACCGAGGTGCCCGAGCGGTTCCGCAAGCACGTGGCCGAGAAGCTGAAGCTGGACAAGATCCAGAAGTTCGACGGCAAGGTGATCAGCCTCGACGTCGAGGTGTCCAAGGAGCCGAATCCCCGTCAGGCCGACCGTTCCGACCGGGTGGAGATCACGCTCCGCTCCCGGGGACCGGTCATCCGGGCGGAAGCGGCGGCGGGCGACCCCTACGCAGCGCTCGACCTGGCCACCGGAAAGCTGGAGGCCCGGCTGCGCAAGCAGCACGACAAGCGTTACAGCCGCCGTGGCAACGGCCGCCTGTCGGCTGCCGAGGTCGGGGACGTGGTCCCCGGCGTCGCTTCGTTCGACGAGGACGGTGAGCTGGTCGGCGACCAGCCGTCGGCGCCCGTCCCCACCACGAAGATCGGCTCGCTCGAAGTACAGGGCGAAGGGCCGCTCGTGATGCGCGAGAAGACCCACACCGCCGCACCCATGTCGCTCGACCAGGCGCTCTACGAGATGGAACTGGTCGGCCACGACTTCTACTTGTTCGTCGACTCCGAGACGAAGGAGCCCAGCGTCGTCTACCGGCGACACGCCTACGACTACGGCGTCATCCACCTGAGGACCGACCCGCTCGCCGCGGACGAAGCAGGCGGCGCGGGCGGTGCGCTCGGCGGCTGAGGCCGGATCGTCGGGTCCCCCGGGGCGCTTTCGCGCCACCGGGGGCACCTGTGCACGGGCGCAGGAACACCATGCCGGGGCCCGGGCATGGAATCATGGCGGCCCGAGCCAATCGGTGTTCTGTGAGGTGCCGTTGGCGAACGACCGACACATCAGGCCGTGGCCTTCAGGGGGAGGAACGATGGCGGACACCTTCGGGCCCGTGCGCGAGGCGAACGACTCCGACGACGACACCGGTGCGTATACCGGCACGGACGCGGACGCCGCTTCACGCAAGGAACCCATCAGGGTCCTCGTGGTCGATGACCACGCGCTCTTCCGCAGGGGTCTGGAGATCGTCCTCGCGCAGGAGGAGGACATCCAGGTCGTCGGCGAGGCCGGGGACGGCTCCGAGGCGGTCGACAAGGCTGCCGACCTGCTGCCCGACATCGTTCTGATGGATGTCCGGATGCCCAAGCGCGGCGGCATCGAGGCCTGCACCGCCATCAAGGAGGTGGCTCCCAGCGCGAAGATCATCATGCTGACGATCAGCGACGAGGAGGCCGACCTCTACGAGGCGATCAAGGCTGGCGCGACCGGATATCTCCTCAAGGAGATTTCCACCGACGAGGTCGCCACGGCCATTCGCGCGGTTGCCGACGGGCAGTCCCAGATCAGCCCCTCCATGGCCTCCAAGCTGCTCACCGAGTTCAAATCGATGATCCAGCGCACCGACGAGCGGCGGCTCGTTCCGGCGCCCCGGCTCACCGAACGCGAGCTCGAAGTGCTGAAACTCGTGGCGACCGGCATGAACAACCGGGATATCGCCAAGGAGTTGTTCATCTCCGAGAACACGGTGAAGAACCACGTCCGCAATATTCTGGAGAAACTGCAGCTGCACTCCCGGATGGAAGCCGTGGTCTACGCCATGCGCGAGAAGATCCTGGAGATCAGGTAGCGGACGGCCCGGCTCCCGCTCCGGTCCCGGTCAGCGGTAGCCGGTCGGCGTCAGCGGCAGCCGGTCAGCGGTAGGCGCGCTGGAGCGCGTGGCCGATTTCCGTCCTGAGCGGCTCGCGCAGCTCCGGGGCGTCCACCCGGTCCACCCGGATGTCCGTGCAGCCCACCCAGGCCGCCGCCTCCACCAGGGCCTCGGCCATCGGGACCACTGCCTTCGGGCCCGCCAGCGATGCCTGTCGGGCGACCAGCGTGGTGCCCTCGCGCGCCGGGTCGACCCGACCCTGGAGCTTTCCGCCCGCCAGCAACGGCATCGCGAAGTAGCCGTGGATCCGCTTCTGCTTGGGCACGTAGGCCTCCAGCCGGTGCGTGAAGTCGAAGATCCGTTCCGTGCGAGCCCGCTCCCAGATCAGGGAGTCGAACGGCGACAACAGCGTCGTACGGTGGCGTCCGCGCGCCTCCTTCGCCAGGGCGTCCGGGTCCGCCCAGGCCGGCTTCGCCCAGCCCTCCACCACGACCGGGACCAGCCCCGAGTCCGCCACCACGGCGTCGAACTCCTCGCCCCTCAGCCGGTGGTAGTCCGCGATGTCGCTGCGGGTGCCGACGCCCAGCGACTTGCCCGCCAGCGCGACCAGCCGCCTCCGGCACTCGGCGTCGCTCAGCTCGTCGTGCAGCAGGGCATCCGGAATGGCGCGCTCGGCCAGGTCATAGACCCGCTTCCAGCCGCGTCGCTCGGTGCACACCACCTCGCCGTACATCAGGGCCCGCTCGACGGCGACCTTGGACGCCGACCAGTCCCACCACTCGCCGCCGTTCTTCGCGCCGCCCAGCTCGGTCGCCGTCAGCGGCCCCTCGTCACGCAGCTGCTTGATCACGGTGTCGTACGAGCCGTCGGGCAGATCGTGGTGCCAGTGGGGGCGGGAGCGGTAGGCGCGGCGGCGGAACGCGAAGTGCGGCCACTCCTCGACGGGCAGGATGCACGCGGCGTGCGACCAGTACTCGAAGGTCCGGCCGCCCGACCAGTAGGCGTCCTCCACCGTCCGGCGGCTCACCGGGCCGAGCCGGGCGTAGGGGATCAGCTCGTGCGAGCGGGCCAGCACCGAGATCGTGTCCAGCTGGACGGCGCCGAGGTGGCGCAGCACCCCGGGCACCCCCGCCCGGCGGTCCGGAGCCCCCAGGAAGCCCTGGGCGCGCAGCGCGATGCGGCGGGCATGGTCGGCGGAGAGTTCGACTGCGGGAGGAGGCACAGGCGTCATACGGGGAACCCTAGACGGCGCCACTGACAGTCCGGCCTCGGATTCCGCCCGCCGATCACGCGGTCATCGTCCGGATTACGGGGTTCCGCCGGACCGCGGGGCACGGCGCTCGGGGACGTACGGGTCGGTGCTCGCGAGCCCCAGGTCGGACGGGATCAAAGCCGCCGTCCAGGCGTCGCACCGCACCCCCTTGTTCAGCAGCCCGGACCGCTGCTCGCCCTCCAGCCGGAACCCCGCCCGCAGGGCGACGGCCCGCGAGCCCAGGTTGCCGATCTCGGCCCGCCACTCCAGCCGGTCCGCCCCGAGCGAGGTGAAGGCCCAGCGGGCGGAGCCGAGCACCGCCTCGGTGACGTATCCGCGGCCTCGGTGCTCCCTGGTGGACCAGTAGCCCACCTCGTACGTCCCGGGCCGGCTGCGGCGGTCGATGCCGAGCGCCCCGACGAGCGCCCCGGTCTCCGTCAGGACCAGGGCGAAGCCGTACGAGGAGTCGTCCTGCCAGCCCGCCGGGGAGAGCTTCGTGGTGAACAGTTCCGCGTCGGTGAGGCGGTACGGGGAGGGGATCACCGTCCAGCGCTGGATGTCCGGGTCCTGGCAGGCGGCGTGCACCCGGTACGTGTCCTGCGGGCCGAAGGGCCGCAGGAGCAGTCGTTCCGTGGTGAGAGTGATCGGCTCCATGGACCGATTCTCGTGACCCCGCTCCCGCGATGCGAGCACTTTTCGGGCTTCCCGGCACCTTCCGTGCGTTTGGACCGTTGTCCTATGAGGGTGCGGCGAGGTCCACGCGACGGCAGCCCTCCCGACGCGGTGGTGTCCTCGCTTACGATGGCCGTTGCGGTGGGGCCCACCTGCCGTGCCCGCGCCAGAGTCCATTACACGACCCAGTGCCAGGCCCGACCGGCAAGGAGACCAGCCTCAGTGTCCGTCTTCAACAAGCTCATGCGTGCAGGCGAAGGCAAGATCCTGCGCAAACTGCACCGCATCGCGGACCAGGTCAGCTCCATCGAAGAGGACTTCGTCAACCTCTCCGACGCCGAGCTGCGGGCGCTCACCGACGAGTACAAGGAACGGTACGCGGACGGCGAGAGCCTGGACGACCTGCTTCCCGAAGCGTTCGCCACGGTCCGTGAGGCCGCGAAGCGCGTCCTCGGACAGCGCCACTACGACGTACAGATGATGGGCGGAGCCGCCCTGCACCTCGGTTATGTGGCCGAGATGAAGACAGGAGAGGGCAAGACCCTCGTCGGCACCCTGCCCACGTATCTGAACGCGCTCTCCGGCAAGGGCGTGCACCTGATCACGGTGAACGACTATCTCGCCGAGCGTGACTCCGAGATGATGGGCCGGGTCCACAAGTTCCTCGGGCTGAGCGTCGGCTGCATCGTCGCCAACATGACGCCGGCCCAGCGCCGCGAGCAGTACGCCTGCGACATCACGTACGGCACGAACAACGAGTTCGGCTTCGACTACCTCCGCGACAACATGGCGTGGTCCAAGGACGAGCTCGTCCAGCGCGGCCACAACTTCGCCGTGGTCGACGAGGTCGACTCGATCCTCGTCGACGAGGCCCGTACGCCGCTGATCATCTCCGGCCCGGCCGACCAGGCCACCAAGTGGTACGGCGACTTCGCCAAGCTGGTTGCCCGCCTCACCAAGGGTGAGGCGGGCAACCAGCTCAAGGGCATCGAGGAGACCGGCGACTACGAGGTCGACGAGAAGAAGCGGACCGTGGCCATCCATGAGCCCGGTGTCGCCAAGGTCGAGGACTGGCTCGGCATCGACAACCTCTACGAGTCGGTGAACACCCCGCTCGTCGGTTATCTGAACAACGCCATCAAGGCCAAGGAACTGTTCAAGAAGGACAAGGACTACGTCGTCATCGACGGCGAAGTCATGATTGTCGACGAGCACACCGGCCGTATCCTCGCCGGCCGCCGCTACAACGAGGGCATGCACCAGGCGATCGAGGCGAAGGAAGGGGTGGACATCAAGGACGAGAACCAGACCCTCGCCACGATCACCCTGCAGAACTTCTTCCGCCTCTACGGCAAGCTCTCCGGCATGACCGGTACGGCGATGACCGAGGCCGCCGAGTTCCACCAGATCTACAAGCTCGGTGTGGTGCCGATCCCGACGAACCGGCCGATGGTCCGTGCCGACCAGTCGGACCTGATCTACCGCACCGAGGTCGCCAAGTTCGCCGCGGTCGTCGACGACATCGCCGAGAAGCACGAGAAGGGCCAGCCGATCCTGGTCGGCACCACCTCGGTCGAGAAGTCCGAGTACCTCTCGCAGCAGCTCTCCAAGCGCGGTGTCCAGCACGAGGTCCTCAACGCCAAGCAGCACGACCGGGAGGCGACGATCGTCGCCCAGGCGGGCCGCAAGGGCGCCGTCACCGTCGCGACGAACATGGCAGGCCGAGGCACCGACATCAAGCTCGGCGGCAACCCGGACGACCTCGCCGAGGCGGAGCTGCGCCAGCGCGGCCTCGACCCGGTGGAGAACGTCGAGGAGTGGGCGGCCGCGCTGCCCGCCGCGCTGGAGCAGGCCGAGGAGGCCGTGAAGGCGGAGTTCGAAGAGGTCAAGGACCTCGGCGGGCTCTACGTTCTCGGTACCGAGCGCCACGAGTCGCGCCGTATCGACAACCAGCTGCGCGGCCGTTCCGGCCGTCAGGGCGACCCGGGCGAGTCCCGTTTCTACCTGTCGTTGGGCGACGACCTGATGCGCCTGTTCAAGGCCCAGATGGTCGAGCGCGTCATGTCGATGGCGAACGTTCCGGACGACGTCCCGATCGAGAACAAAATGGTCACCCGCGCTATCGCCTCCGCCCAGTCGCAGGTCGAGCAGCAGAACTTCGAGACGCGTAAGAACGTCCTGAAGTACGACGAGGTGCTCAACCGGCAGCGCGAGGTCATCTACGGCGAGCGCCGCCGCGTCCTGGAGGGCGAGGACCTTCAGGACCAGATCCGGCACTTCATGGATGACACGATCGACGACTACATCCGGCAGGAGACCGCCGAGGGCTTCGCCGAGGAGTGGGACCTGGACCGGCTGTGGGGCGCTTTCAAGCAGCTCTACCCGGTGAAGGTCACCGTCGAGGAGCTGGAGGACGCGGCCGGGGACCTGGCGGGCGTCACCGCCGAGTTCATCGCCGAGTCGGTCAAGAACGACATCCACGAGCAGTACGAGGAGCGCGAGAACACGCTCGGCTCCGACATCATGCGTGAGCTGGAGCGACGCGTCGTCCTCTCGGTGCTCGACCGCAAGTGGCGCGAGCACCTCTACGAGATGGACTACCTCCAGGAGGGCATCGGCCTGCGGGCCATGGCGCAGAAGGACCCGCTGGTCGAGTACCAGCGCGAGGGCTTCGACATGTTCAACGCCATGATGGAGGGCATCAAGGAGGAGTCCGTCGGCTACCTGTTCAACCTGGAGGTCCAGGTCGAGCAGCAGGTCGAGGAGGTTCCGGTGCAGGACGGTGCCGAGCGCACCTCGCTGGAGAAGGAGGGCGCCGCCGCTGCCCCGCAGATCCGCGCCAAGGGCCTGGAGGCCCCGCAGCGGCCGGACCGGCTCCACTTCTCCGCTCCCACGGTGGACGGCGAGGGCGGTGTCGTCGAGGGCGACTTCGCCAACGACGACGACGGCGCGCGGTCCGGCTCCTCGGACGGCATGACGCGTGCGGAGCGCCGCAAGGCCCAGAAGAGCGGCGGCGGCGGCGGTCGTCGTCGCAAGAAGTAGCACCGGCGGCAGTACCGCTGCAGGGGCCGGACACCACGGGGTGTCCGGCCCCTGCCGTGTCTGCCGGGTCACCGGGGGCCCGGGGCGCCAGCCGTGAGGCGTTCGCCGCCCAGTTCCACCGCGGCGCAGCGCCAGCGCTGGTCGGGGCCCTGTTCCAGGCGGAAGGCCATCGCCCGGATCCGGTCGCCCGCGGCGATGCTGGCAAACGCCTCGACCACGCCGGTGGCGGGCTGGGCCCCGCGGCAGTGGCGAAGAACGGGGCGGCTGCCCCGGGAGGCCCCCAGCGGGGTGCTCGGGGCCAGCTCGGCGAGCTGGTCGTAGGCCTCGCCGATGGTGTGGCCGAGCATCCAGTGCACCGGGCGCTGGCCGCTGAGGACCGCGAGCAGGCGTTCGGCGAACCACTGGTGGGGCCGTTGCGGCCGGTGGGGCTGCTGCCTGCGGGACCGCTGCGGGGGTACCGACCGGGGACCGCTCTGGTCGCGTCGGCCGGCGGGCCTAGTCCTGTCCGTGCTCATGATCATCGCCCCCGTTGACCGGGCCCGGTATCTACCGGGCGGTAACTTGTGTTGGGGATCTTCTACTGGGGCGGTCGTCAGCGACGCAAGGGGCCTTTGCGCGCCGAGCGGGTACGGGCGGTTTCACCTATTCGTGGCTCGACCCTTGGGGGGCAAGGGTGAGGGCGGGGGTGACGTGGCTTCGACCGTGGACGGACGACCCCGGTTGCCGAAACCCGAAAGGGGACGTTCCCACGTATCCTGAGGACGTTTCCCTCTACGAAAGCGACCTGCTCATGCGCGTGTACGTCCCCCTGACCCTCTCCGGTCTCGCAGCGGCGCACGGTGCGGGCGAGGTCGGCCCCGGGCCGCTGACCGCCTACGCGGTGACCCCCGGGCTGCGCGAGTGGTACGTCTCCGACGACATCGAGGAACTGGAGTACGCGGCGCTCAACCGGGCCGCCGCCGCCTCGCTCCGGATGATCGCCGGGAACCCGGACGAGGTGCGCCGCCGGGTCGTCGTGGCCGTCGACGTACCGGACGGGGCCGCCGTCGCCGACCCCGATCAGGGGCTGAGCACGGCATCGCTCGGCGAGGTGCGGATCGCCGCCGCGCTGCCGCTGGCCAAGGCCGCGGCGGTGCACGTGGACGCCGACGACGCGGAGAAGGACGTGGCCGCCGCGGCGGCAGCCCTGGGGGCGGCAGACCTCGGCGACGACGACGCGCAGTTCACCGTGGACGGCGCCGAGGACCACGAGCTGCTCTGGTTCGGAGTCCAGGAGATTCCGCAGCTCATCGGCTGAGCGGCGGCGTTGTCGTACCCGGCGGGTACTTTTTCTGTATGACTTCGGGGACGACACGCACACATCTGGTCTGGGACTGGAACGGCACGCTGCTCGACGACACCCATGCCGTCATCCGGGCGACGAACGCCGCGTTCGCGGAGGTCGAGCTGGCGCCGATCACGCTGGAGCAGTACCGGGAGATGTACACCATCCCGATACCCCGGTTCTACGAGCGGATCCTGGGCCGGCTGCCCACCGAGGCCGAGTGGGAGCGGATGGACGGCATCTTCCACCGGTACTACGCGGAGCAGCGGGTGGCCTGTGGGCTCACGGCCGGGGTGGAGGAGCTGCTGCACCAGTGGCAGCGGGCCGGTCGTAGTCAGTCGCTGCTGAGCATGTACGGGCACGAGCAGCTGGTGCCGGTGGTGCGGGGATACGGCATCGAGCCGCGGTTCGTCCGGGTCGAGGGGCGTACGGGGCCGTCCGGCGGGAGCAAGGCGCTCCACATGGAGCGGCACTTCGCGGCGCTGGCCGGTGTGGACGGGATCGTGCCGGAGAACTCGGTGGTCATCGGGGACGCGCTGGACGATGCGGTGGCGGCGGCGCATGTGGGGGCTCGGGCCGTGCTGTACACCGGGGGGTCGCACAGTCGGAGCAGTCTGGAGGGGGCGGGGGTGCCGGTGGTGGACAGCCTGGGGGAGGCGGTGGCGTTGGCGGAGACGTTTTCCGCGTAGGGGGTGGGCCTGGGCTGTGTGGTGGCCGTGGTGCGGGCCTTTCGGGGGCGCTGCCCCTGGCCCCGGTCCTCAAGCGCCGGACGGGCTGGAAGGGTGTGCCGGACGGGCTGGGGGTGCGCGGGCGGGGCTGTGAGGGTGCGGGCGGACGGGCTGGAAGGTGTCCTCAAGCGCCGGACGGGTTTGAGGGTGCGCCGGACGGGCTTGAGCGCAGCACCTTCAGGAACTCTCGCATCCAGGCCGGGTGGTCCGGCCAGGCTCGGGAGGAGACCAGGGGGCCGTCCACGACCGCCTCCGTGTCCTGGAAGGTCGCGGCCGCGCTCTGCATGTCCGGTTCCAGGGCCGGGTAGGCCGTGACGTTGCGGCCGCTGAGGCTGCCGGTGGCGGCGGTGATCAGGGGGCCGTGGCAGATCTGCGCCACCGGGCGGTCCGCGGAGAAGAAGGCGCCGACGATCTTCCGCAGCTCGGCGTTGTTGCGGAGGTACTCGGGGGCACGGCCGCCGGGGATCACCAGGGCGATGTAGGCCCCGGGGTCGACCTCGGAGAAGGACAGATCGGCGGGCCAGGTGTAGCCGGGCTTCTCCGTGTACGTGTCGAAGCCGGGCTCGAAGTCGTGGACCACGAAGCGCAGCGTCTTGCGCTCGGGGGCCGCGATGTCGACCTCGTACCCCTCCTCCAGCAGCCGCTGGTACGGGTAGAGGACTTCGAGCGACTCGGCGGCGTCGCCGGTGACGATGAGGATCTTCTGCGGCATGGCGGGCTCCTCGGGGCCGGTGGCCCCGATGGCGTGCCGAGGGCCTGAATCCGTGCGGTACGGACAGACTGCCCCGGTTTCGGGAGTTCGCCAAGGCGGCGCGGCGCACTGTCCAGAGTGTCAAAGTTCGAGGGGTTCTTTTGTACACAAGCAGCTCATGACGCGGCGGGGTATGAGGGCGATAGCCTGGTGCCGTGATCAGCGCGATACGCCTCGGGGGCAGCGAAGCCCCCGGCCGCCGCCCGGAGTGCCACAGCACCCGGGCGATCCGCGATCTCCCGACTCCGGACCAGCTGCCGAAAATGGCCGATGTGGTCCCGGGTATCTCTCGAAGCGGCATAGCGTCGACCCAGACCGGAAACCCCGCGTCGTGGCGGGACGCCGCTTTTCTCACCTACGTCACGCAACGGCGCGCGACAGGAGCCAGAGGACATGCAGACCAAGTTGGACGAAGCCAAGGCCGAGCTGCTCGCAGGGGCCGCCAAGGTAGCTGACAACGGTCCGGGCGGTGGTGTCGGTGGCCCGGGAGGTGCACCCCGGGCGCGGATTGCCGCTGCCGGGGCCGACAAGAGCGCCCGTGCTGGTCAGGACAGCGTGCTCGCCTACCTCCAGCGCTACTACCTGCATACGGCTCCGGAGGACCTCAGCGGCCGTGACCCGGTCGATGTCTTCGGCGCCGCCGCCTCGCACTACCGGCTGGCCGAGAATCGTCCGCAGGGCACCGCGAACGTCCGGGTGCACACCCCGACCGTCGAGGAGAACGGCTGGACCTGCAGCCACTCCGTCGTCGAGGTCGTCACCGACGACATGCCCTTCCTGGTGGACTCCGTCACCAACGAGCTGTCCCGGCAGGGGCGCGGCATCCACGTCGTGATCCACCCACAGGTCACGGTCCGTCGCGATGTCACCGGAAAGCTCATCGAGGTCCTCTCCGGCGGACCCGGCATCCCGAACAGCACCAGGAACACCAAGGGCCGCAAGGGCGGCAAGGACGAGCTGCCGCACGACGCGCTCGTCGAATCCTGGATCCACGTCGAGATCGACCGGGAGACCGACCGCGCCGACCTCCAGCAGATCTCCGCCGACCTGCTGCGTGTCCTGTCCGACGTACGGGAAACCGTCGAGGACTGGGGGAAGATGCGCGACGCCGCCCTTCGGATCGCCGACGACCTGCCCGGCGAACCGCTGGACGACCTCGCCGACGAGGAGGTCGAGGAGGCCCGCGAGCTGCTGCGCTGGCTGGCCGCCGACCACTTCACCTTCCTCGGCTACCGCGAGTACGAGCTGAAGGACAGTGACGCGCTGGCCGCCGTGCCCGGCACCGGGCTCGGCATCCTGCGCTCCGACCCGCACCACAGCGAGGACGAGGCCCACCCGGTCAGCCCGTCCTTCGACCGGCTGCCCGCCGACGCCCGCGCCAAGGCCCGTGAGCACAAGCTCCTCGTCCTGACGAAGGCCAACAGCCGGGCCACCGTGCACCGCCCCAGCTACCTCGACTACGTCGGTGTGAAGAAGTTCGACGCCAAGGGCAACGTCGTCGGCGAGCGCCGCTTCCTCGGGCTGTTCTCCTCCGCCGCCTACACCGAGTCCGTGCGCAGGGTGCCCGTCATCCGCCGCAAGGTCGCCGAGGTGGTGGAGGGCGCGGGCTTCTCGTACAACAGCCACGACGGCCGCGACCTGCTCCAGATCCTGGAGACCTACCCGCGCGACGAGCTGTTCCAGACGCCCGTCGACCAGCTCCGCTCCATCGTGACCTCCGTCCTCTACCTCCAGGAGCGCCGCCGCCTGCGGCTCTACCTGCGCCAGGACGAGTACGGGCGCTACTACTCCGCGATCGTCTACCTCCCGCGCGACCGCTACACCACCGGCGTGCGCCTGCGGCTGATCGACATCCTCAAGGAGGAGCTCGGTGGCAACAGCGTCGACTTCACCGCCTGGAACACCGAGTCGATCCTCTCCCGGCTGCACTTCGTCATCCGGGTCCCGGCCGGCACCGAACTGGCCCATCTGACGGACGCCGACGCGGACCGCATCGAGGCCCGCCTCGTCGAGGCCGCACGCTCCTGGGCCGACGGGTTCCAGGAGGCGCTCAGCGCCGAGCTGGGCGAGGAGCGCGGCGCCGAACTCCAGCGCCAGTACGGCCACTCGTTCCCCGAGGGCTACAAGGCCGACCACTCGCCGCGCGCCGCCGTGGCCGACCTGGTCCATCTGGAGACCCTCAAGCAGGGCGAGAAGGACTTCGCCCTCAGCCTGTACGAGCCGGTCGGCGCGGGTCCCGGCGAGCGCCGCTTCAAGATCTACCGGACCGGTGAGCAGGTCTCCCTGTCCGCCGTCCTCCCGGCACTTCAGCAGCTCGGCGTCGAGGTCGTCGACGAGCGGCCGTACGAGCTGCGCTGCGCCGACCGTACGCACGCCTGGATCTACGACTTCGGGCTGCGGATGCCCCCGGCCAACGGCAACGGCGGCTACCTCGCCGACGACGCCCGCGCCCGCTTCCAGGAAGCCTTCGCCGCCGTCTGGAAGGGCGAGGCGGAGAACGACGGCTTCAACGCGCTGGTCCTCGGCGCCGGGCTGAACTGGCGCCAGGCCATGGTGCTGCGCGCCTACGCGAAGTACCTGCGGCAGGCTGGGTCCACCTTCAGCCAGGACTACATGGAGTCCACGCTCCGCAACAACGTCCACACCACCCGGCTGCTCGTCTCGCTCTTCGAGGCCCGGATGTCGCCCGGCCGCCAGAGCGCCGGCACGGAGCTGACCGACGGGCTCCTGGAGGAGCTGGACGGGGCCCTGGACCAGGTCGCCTCGCTGGATGAGGACCGGATCCTGCGGTCTTTCCTCACCGTCATCAAGGCCACCCTGCGCACCAACTTCTTCCAGCACACGGAGGACGGCACGCCGCACTCCTACGTCTCGATGAAGTTCGACCCGCAGGCCATCCCGGACCTGCCCGCGCCCCGCCCGGCGTACGAGATCTGGGTCTACTCGCCGCGCGTGGAGGGCGTCCACCTGCGTTTCGGCAAGGTCGCCCGCGGCGGGCTGCGCTGGTCGGACCGGCGCGAGGACTTCCGTACGGAGGTCCTCGGCCTGGTCAAGGCGCAGATGGTGAAGAACACCGTCATCGTGCCCGTCGGAGCCAAGGGCGGCTTCGTCGCCAAGCAGCTCCCGGACCCGTCCGCGGACCGGGACGCCTGGTTCGCCGAGGGCATCGCCGCGTACCGCACGTTCATCTCCGCGCTGCTCGACATCACCGACAACATGGTGGCCGGCGAGGTCGTGCCGCCCGTCGACGTCGTCCGGCACGACGAGGACGACACCTACCTCGTCGTCGCCGCCGACAAGGGCACCGCGAGCTTCTCCGACATCGCCAACGAGGTCGCCGTCGCGTACGGCTTCTGGCTCGGCGACGCGTTCGCCTCCGGCGGCTCGGCCGGCTACGACCACAAGGGCATGGGCATCACCGCCCGGGGTGCCTGGGAGTCCGTCAAGCGGCACTTCCGGGAGCTGGGCCACGACACCCAGACCGAGGACTTCACCGTTGTCGGCGTCGGCGACATGTCCGGCGACGTGTTCGGCAACGGCATGCTGCTCTCCGAGCACATCCGCCTCGTCGCCGCCTTCGACCACCGGCACATCTTCATCGACCCCAACCCGGACGCCGCCACCTCGTACGCCGAGCGGCGCCGGCTCTTCGACGTGCCCCGCAGCTCCTGGGCCGACTACGACACGGGCCTGCTCTCCGCGGGCGGCGGGATCCACCCGCGCAGCGCCAAGTCGATCCCGCTCAATTCGCACATCCGCGAGGCGCTCGGCATCGACCCCTCGGTGAGCAAGATGACGCCCGCCGACCTGATGCAGACCATCCTCAAGGCCCCCGTCGACCTGGTGTGGAACGGCGGCATCGGCACGTACATCAAGGCCGTCCCCGAGTCGAACGCCGACGTCGGCGACAAGGCCAACGACGCGATCCGCGTCAACGGCGAGGACCTGCGGGCCAAGGTTGTCGGCGAGGGCGGCAACCTCGGCGCCACTCAGCTCGGCCGGATCGAGTTCGCCCGGAACGGCGGCCGGATCAACACCGACGCGATCGACAACAGCGCCGGTGTGGACACCTCCGACCACGAGGTGAACATCAAGATCCTGCTCAACGGTCTGGTCCGGGACGGCGACATGACCGTCAAGCAGCGCAACAAGCTGCTCGCCGACATGACCGACGAGGTCGGCACGCTCGTCCTGCGCAACAACTACGCGCAGAACGTCGCGCTCTCCAACGCCTCCGCCCAGGCCCCGTCCCTGCTCCACGCCCAGCAGCGCTTCATGCGCAGGCTGGAGCGCGACGGCGCCCTCGACCGGGCGCTGGAGTTCCTGCCGGCCGACCGGCACGTCCGGGAGCTGCTGAGCAACGACAAGGGGCTCAGCCAGCCCGAGCTGGCCGTGCTGATCGCCTACACGAAGATCACGACGGCGGACGAGCTGATCGCCACCGTCCTGCCGGACGACCCGCACCTGCAGAAGCTGGTGCACGCCTACTTCCCGAGCGAGCTGCGCGAGCGGTTCCCCGAGGCGGTCGACGGGCACGCGCTGCGTCGCGAGATCATCACGACGGTCCTGGTCAACGACACGGTCAACACCGCCGGTTCGACCTTCCTGCACCGGCTGCGCGAGGAGACCGGGGCGTCGATCGAGGAGATCGTGCGGGCCCAGTTCGCGGCCCGCGAGATCTTCGGCCTGTCCCGGGTGTGGGACGCCGTCGAGGCGCTCGACAACAAGGTCGCCGCCGATGTCCAGACCCGGATCCGGCTGCACTCGCGGCGGCTGGTCGAGCGTGGTTCGCGCTGGCTGCTGGGCAACCGGCCGCAGCCCGTCGCCATCGCGGAGACCATCGAGAGCTTCCGGGACGGTGTCGCGCGGGTCTGGGACGAGCTGCCGAAGCTGCTCAAGGGCGCGGACCTGGACTGGTACCGCTCGATCCTGGACGAGCTCACCGCGGTGGGCGTCCCGGACGAGCTGGCGGTGCGGGTGGCCGGGTTCTCCTCCGCCTTCCCGGCGCTGGACATCGTGGCCATCGCCGACCGTACGGGCCAGGATCCGCTGGAGGTGGCCGAGGTCTACTACGACCTCGCGGACCGGCTGCGGATCACTCAGCTGATGGACCGGATCATCGAGCTGCCGCGGGCCGACCGCTGGCAGTCCATGGCCCGCGCGTCCATCCGCGAGGACCTGTACGCGGCGCACGCGGCGCTCACCTCGGACGTGCTGAGCGTGGGGAACGGGTCCTCCACGCCGGAGCAGCGGTTCCGGGCGTGGGAGGAGAAGAACGCGGCGATCCTGGCTCGGTCGCGGTCGACGCTGGAGGAGATCCAGGGGTCGGACGCGTTCGATCTGGCGAATCTGTCGGTGGCCATGCGGACGATGCGGACGCTGTTGCGTACGCACGTGTAGCCGTCGGCGTACGTCTGTGGGGGCCGGTGCCGTCGGTGGTGCCGGCCCCCTCGGCGTGGGGATTTGTCCTCAAGCGCCGGACGGGCTGGATTCGGCCGGTCGGGCTGGATTCGGCCGGGCGGGCCGAGGATGGTGCGGGCACGGAACCGTGCGGGCGGTTAAGGGCTATTTGCGTTTGGTGAAGGCCTCGTACGCCGCCACCACTTCCTTCGCCGGGCCGTCCATTCTCAGGGTGCCCGCCTCCAGCCACAGGGCCCGGTCGCAGGTCTCGGTGATCGATCTGTTGCTGTGGCTGACCAGGAAGACCGTGCCGGCCTCGGCGCGCAGTTCCTTGATGCGGTCCTTGCTGCGGCGCTGGAACTTCGCGTCGCCCGTGGACAGTGCCTCGTCGATCAGGAGTACGTCGTGGCTCTTGGCCGCCGCGATGGAGAAGCGGAGCCTCGCGCCCATGCCCGAGGAGTACGTGCGCATCGGCAGCGTGATGAAGTCGCCCTTCTCGTTGATGCCGGAGAAGTCGACGATCTCGTCGTAGCGTTCGCGGATCTGCTCACGTGTCATGCCCATCGCGAGTCCGCCCAGCACCACGTTCCGCTCGCCGGTCAGGTCGCCCATCAGCGCCGCGTTCACGCCGAGCAGTGAGGGCTGGCCCTGGGTGTGGACCTGGCCCCGCGTCGGCGGAAGCAGGCCCGCGACGGCCTTGAGCAGCGTCGACTTGCCCGAGCCGTTCGAGCCGATCAGGCCGATCGCCTCGCCCTTGTACGCGGCGAAGCTGACGCCCTTCACGGCGTGCACCTGGCGGGCGCCGGGGGTCGCGCGGCGGGTGGTGAGCCGGCTGAGCGCCGAGGTGGCGCTGCCCTTGCCCGTACGGGCGCCATTGACCGTGTACGTGATGTGGACGTCGTCGACGACGACCGTCGGGACACGGTGGTCCCCGGAGGAATCCTTGAGGTCAGCCACGTCCGTAGGTCTCCTCGGCCTTCCAGAAGTACACGAATCCGGCCACGCCGCAGAGCAGCGCCCAGCTCGCCGCGACCGCCCACGCGTACGGCGGCAGCTGCGCCCAGGTGTAGCTGTCGATGAGCGCGTACCGCATGAGGTTGATGAAGAGCGCCGCCGGGTTGTACTCCAGCGCCACCATCACCGCGTGCGGCACCCGGTCGCCCTTGAGCAGGTGGTCCAGGCTCCACATCACGCCGGAGGAGTACATCCAGGTCCGCAGCACGAACGGCGTCAGCTGTGCGATGTCCGGGGTCTTCGCCGTCAGCCGGGCCACGGCCATCGACACCCCGGTGTTGAACACCGCCTGGAGCGCGAGCGCCGGGACGGCCAGCAGCCAGGACGGGCGCGGGTACTGGCCGAATGCCAGCAGGATCACGGTCAGCGCGCCGAGCGAGAACAGCAGCTGCTGCAACTGCTGGAGGGCGAGGGCCGCCGGCAGCGAGGCACGCGGGAAGTGCAGGGCCCGCACCAGGCCGATGTTGCCGCTGATCGCCCGCGTGCCCGCGGTGATCGAGCTGGCGGTGAAGGTCCAGATGAAGACCCCGGTGACCAGGAACGGGACGAAGTCCTCCACCCCGTGCTTGGTGTTCATCAGGACGCCGAAGATGAAGTAGTAGACCGTCGCGTTCAGCAGCGGCGTCATGATCTGCCAGATCTGGCCGAGCTTCGCCTGGCTGTACTGGGCGGTCAGCTTGGCCGTCGCGAACGCGGCGATGAAGTGCCGCCGCCCCCAGAGCTGCCGGATGTAGGCGGGCAGGGTTGGCCGGGCGCCGCTGACCGTCAGGCCGTGCCGGGCGGCCAGGGCGGCCAGCTCACCGGGTGCGTAGGTGGGGACGTCCTGGGCGGGGGCGCTCACCGGGGACGGCGGAGCTGCTGTCTGGCTCACCACGAACGATCGCTTTCGACGGAAGCGGGAGGGGGGGCGAAACGACGGAACGACGGAACGACGAAATGGCGGAACGATACGGTCCCGTAGGGACGCCCTCGTTGGGACGGGACCGTATCGTCGTAACGCTGAGAGTAGGACGCTTCTACGTCGCAACGCAACCGTTTCGTCGCGGCCGACTATCATGCGGGCCATGACCACCGAACGGGGAACCCGCCGCCGCGCCCCCGCAGGCGCCGCCGTCCTGCGCGAGGACGTGACGGACGCCATCCGCGCCGCCGTCTTCGAGGAACTCGCCGCGGTGGGGTTCGCCCGGATGTCCATCGAGGGCATCGCCCGGCGCGCGGGCGTCGGCAAGACCGCGGTCTACCGCCGCTGGAAGTCCAAGCTGGCGCTCGTCCTCGACCTGGTCGCGGCCGTCGCCGCACAGGGGATGCCCGCCCCGGCCACCGGTTCGCTGTACGGGGACGTGCGTGCCGTCCTCGAACTGGCCGCCTACGCCCTGCGCCACCCGGTCGCCTCCCAGGTCATCCCGGACCTGCTGGTCGAGGCGGTCCGCAATCCGGAGATCTCCGAGGCGATCAAGGCTGCCCTCCTGGACCAGCAGCAGGGCGTCGCCGCCGTGGTGGTGAGGGAGGCGGTGGCCCGGGGGGAGCTGCCGGAAGGAAGTGATCCGGACCGGGCGCTCGACCTCATCGTCGGACCGCTGTACTGGCGGCTCGTCGTCGTCCGCGGTGAACTGCCGAAGGGCTACCTGGACGATCTGGCCGCCTCGGCGGTCGCCGCCCTCAAGCACGCATGAGGGAAGCCGGGCGGGCTTGAGTACGTCCGAGAATCCGGGCCCTCAAGCACGCCTGAGGAAGCTCAGCCCGCCGGCACCCGCGCCAGCACCTCGCCCGTGCGCGGGCTGAACGTCATCACCGTCGCGTTGTCGGGCAGCCGCTGGAAGCGGGTCAGCAGCAGCCAGCGCACCCCGTACCGGGCGGTGATCCCGTCCCGCCGGGCCTGCGGGGTCGACACGTCGAGGTAGGCGGCCACCGCCCGGCTCCTCTCCCGCCGTTCCGTGTGCGCGAGCCCCGCGTCCGGCAGTGCGTCGGCCAGCACGTACGCCCCGTGCCCGGCCAGCGCGTACATCGCCGGGCGGCTGTCCGTCAGGACCACCTCGCCCGGGGGTACGTACGCGGTCGCCCAGGCGTACGGCTCCCCGGCCGCCCGCACCCCCTCGACCGCCGGAGGCCCCGTGGTCCGGCCGTCGGCGGGGGTGCGCGCGGCGGTGAGCCCGTTGTAGTACGGCCACAGCGCCGCCACGGCCACCGCGCACACGACGGCGAACGCCCACCGCCGTACGGTCGGCCGGATCCGGGTCCGTGTCCGGACCGCGATCAGGGCGAGGCATCCGACCGCCGCGCCGATCGCCGTCGGCGGGTGGACCAGCAGGACGAGCCCGAGCATCGCGCCGATCCCGGCCGTCTCAGCCCACCGGGGCGTCCGGCCGGGCTTCGGATCGCCGGGGCGGGCGGCCCTCGCGGCCGCGTGGCCGGTCCACGCCCACAGATGCAGCGTGACCGCGACCGCGAACGTGCTCGGCGCGCTCCAGCGGGCCGGGTCCGCCCAGTGGATCAGGGCGAGCGGCACCAGCAAGAGGACCGGAACCCAGCGGTTCGGGGTCAGCAGCCGGGTGAGCCGGCCGATCCCGGTGAGCAGGAGCAGCAGGTTCACCGACGCGGCCAGCGCGACGACGGACGGGCCCGAAAGCCCGGTGGCGCGGGCGGCCAGGCCCTGGAGCAGCGCGTACGGGGAGTAGTGGGCGCTCGCCACGGCGGGCAGGTCGGTCATCGGGAACGCCGGGTGCAGCAGGTTCACCCGCAGCCGTTCGACGACCGCCGCCTGGAGCCCGGCCTCGCAGCACAGCGGGGCCTGCCAGGCCGCCGCCGACAGCACCGCCCACAGCAGTCCGCCCAGCACGAGGTACGGCGACGGCAGCCACAGGGGCGACGGGGCCGCCCCGTCGGCCCCGTCGCCTCCGGCCTCGGCGGGCGGGATGCCGGAGGAGGGGATGCCGGAGGACGGGGCGGAGGAGGCAGCGGAGAAGAGGGGCACCTCTCATGGGTTCCGTGCGGCGGGGCCGCTCTCCCCGCCGCCACCCGTCCGAGGGATTCCCCGCGACGGCTGCCGTGACGCTACGGAGTGTCGTCGGGCGTGTCCGCCAGGAGCCGGTCCGCGACCCGGGCCGCCGCGCCGCCGTCGTCCAGGTCGCAGTAGTCGCGGCGGAAGCTCTCGTACGCGTCGGCGTGCCGGGCCGCCAGCGACCCGGTGTCGCGCAGCGCCTGGGCCACCTCGTCCGTCGTGACCAGCAGCGGCCCCGGTGCCCGGGTCTCGAAGTCCAGGCAGAAGCCGCGCACGGTGTCGCGGTAGTGCTCCAGGTCGTACGTGTGGAAGAGCATCGGCCGGCCCGTCAGTGCGAAGTCGAACATCAGCCCCGCGTAGTCCGTCACCAGGACGTCGGCCACCAGCAGCAGCCCGGCCGCCCCCGGGTGCCCGGACACGTCGAGCACGCCGGGCCCGGTAGGGACGGAGCCGGTGACCAGGGGGTGGCGGCGCACCAGCACCGTGTGGCCGGGGCCGAGCGCCCGCGCCAGGGCGCCCGGGTCGAGCGCCGGGTCCCAGCGGTACGGGCCGGGGGCCGTGCGGTCGGCGGAAGCGGCCGGGGAATGGGCCAGGTGGTCGCGGTAGGTCGGGGCGTACAGCACGACACGGTGCCCCTGCGGGATTCCGAGCCCGCGCCGCACCTCCTCGGCGGCCTTGTCCCGGTCGGGCGGGAACAGCACGTCGTTGGCGGGCGACCCGGCCTCCAGCACCTCGCCCGCGTACCCGAGCGACCGGCGCAGCCACGGGGTGGCGAAGCGGCTCGGGGAGACCAGTACCGACCACTGGGCCGACCGCCGCGGCAGAGTGGCGAGGTGCTGGTGGTCGGCGTAGAGGGTGTTCGCCAGGCCGCCGCCGAACCGGCCGAGCGGGGTGCCGTGCCAGGTCTGGACGACCGTCTGCCCCGGGCGCCGCTCGAACCACCCTGGCAGCTGCTCGTCCGTGACGATCCGGCGGGAGCGGGCCAGCGCCTCGTACCAGGCGGCGCTGTGCACGGCGACGGCCCGCGCGCCGGGCGGGACGTGGGTGGTGCGGCCTGGGGCGGTACCCGTGACCCACAGGTGCTCGGTCTCCGTGCCCCGGCGCACGAGCTCGGCGTGCACGGCGCGCGGGGAGTCGCCGCCCGCGTAGAGGACGGTGTCACGGAGCGTGAGGCTCGTGCGCCGGTCGCGGTAGTGCGCGGCGCGCAGGAGCCGCCTGCCGTACGCACTGCGCCCGGCGGCCGCCGCCGTCGACTCCGGCCCCGCGACCACCGACAGCCGGTCGCCGTGCCGCCGCTCCGGTCGAAGCGCGTTCTCGCCGCCGCCGCAGGGCAGGTGCGCGGCGGCGGAACCGAGGACGCGTACGGGGCGGCCGTCCAGGCGCACCTCCCAGCGGCCTTCCGGGAGCGGCGGGAGGATCAGCGCGGAGAACCGGCCCGGGGCGCCGTCGGCCGCCCCGCCCGGAGTCCCGTCCGAAGCCCCGTTCACGAGAGGCTCCATCACTGTCTCCGCGGCCGTGACCGTCTCGTGCAGCGTCTCGTGACGCAGGACGAGGCGGCTGCCGGAGCCCTCCGGTCCGCCGTCGGCCAGCCGCTCCCGGGTGTACGCCCCCCGGATGCGCAGCCCCCCCTCCGCCACGCGCTCCACCCGGTCCGCGTACGGGTGCCCCGCCAGGTCCAGCACCAGGTCGCCAGCCGGGTCCGCGTACGCGGGCGGCGGCAGGTCCGGGGCGGCGGGCAGCGGTACCCGGGTGCCGTCGGCGAGCAGCAGCCGGACGCGCCACCGTGCCCCGCTCTCCGCCTCGACCTCGCGGGGAGCCCGGTGCGGGGCGGGCGGGGCTCCGCCGAGTTCGGCGAGCGGCACGCGCACCGTGAACGCGACCGCGTGCGCCTCGTCCGCTCCGCGCGCCCCGTCCGCGTTGTCCGCGCTGTCCGGCCTGTTCGACCCGTGCACCCCGCGCACCCCCGCCTTCGAGGGCTCCGCACCAGTCCCGCCCGCCCTGCCTGCCCCGTCCGTCCTGCCTGCCTTGTCCGTACCACCGGTCCCGGTGGCCCCACCGCCCCCGCCGGCCTCCGTGTACTCCACGGGGCAGGAGCGCTCCTCGCTCCCGTCGCGTGTCAGCAGCAGCGCTTGGGGCCTGGCTCCGCCGAAGAGACGGCCCGTGAGCTCCAGCGAGGCCCTTTCCGGCTCGACGCCCCCCTCCGCCGCGACGGACCGGTGCCCCTCGGCCCGTGCCCGCAGCCGCGACACGGTCAGCCGGAGCCGGCCGTCCCGGTAGTCGAGCACCGCCCGCCGCCCGTCGCCCAGGTCGTGCGCCAGCGGCTGGTCCGCGCCCGCGTCCGGTGCGCGCACCGCCACCCGGCGGACCGCCCCGGGCCCGGCGAGAACCAGGCCGACCAGCCAGCCGCTCCCCGCCGTCGCGGGCAGCCGGTCAGGGTCGAGGACCATCTCGAAGCCTGCGTGGTCGTAACCATGCAGCTCCTGACCGGAGTTCACCGTCGCCTCGGGCGCGGACACGGAACGCACCGGCACCGGCCGCACCTGCCTTCCCCGCTCCGCCCGGACCATGCCCACCGTGAGCCGCTGCCGGGCGGAGGAGGCGGGAAGGTTGCGCAGATACGCGTACCCGCGCAGCCGCAGCTTCCCGTCCGCACCCCAGCGCGCATCCAGCAGCCGTGCCACCGCCGGGATGTCCGTGCGCGCGAGCCGGGCGCTCGCGGCGCGTACGCCGGGGTACACCGCACGTCGCCGCCCCGGGGGCCCCTCGACGGCGAACGTGCCCGCCCCGTTGACCCGTTCGAAGGCGAGGACCGCCAGCAGCTCGTCCAGTCGCCGCTCCCGCACCAGCGACCACTTGACGCGCAGCTCCACGGGCAGCCCCTCCAGCGCCCCCGGTCCCGCCCGGTCGACGAAGGCTCCGGCGCCCTCCAGGAACGCCGCCCGGTACGCCTCGCCGCCCATCGGCAGCCCGTCCAGGAAGTACCCGAAGTCGTCGCGCAGACAGGACGCGTCGTATGCCCGCCGCTGCGCCGCGTCCCGGCCGCCCAGGAACGCGCTGACCTGCTCGCACGCGGCGATCCGGTCCCGTACGCCCGTGACGTCCGTACGACGCCGGGTGATCGAGCCCTCCCGCACCCGCCAGTAGTAGACGTGCTCGTGCAGGACGTCGACGGACCCGGCGAGATGGTGCGCGGGGATCATCACCGGGGTGTCCTCGTACAGCTTGCCCTCGGGGAAGGCGAAGGCGTGCGCGTCCCAGAAGGAGCGCCGGAACACCTTGTTCCACGCCACCCGGTCGGCCAGCAGGCGCGGATCCCGGGTGATGTGGGTACGCGGCCGGTGGCCGGTCAGCCAGCGGTACTGCCAGGCCTGCTGCCGCCCCCGTCCGGTCAGCCGCCACACATTGCCGGTCACCAGATCGGAACCGGTCGACTCCAGCGAGGCCGTCATCCGCTCGTACGCGTCGTGCACGACGATGTCGTCGCTGTCGGCGAACGCCAGGTAGGGCACGGTGGGGGTGGTGTGCCGGACACCGGTGTTGCGGGCGGCGCTCAGGCCGGCGTTCTTCTGCCGCACCAGCCGGAAGCGGCTGTCCCGCGCGGCGAACTCCGCCGCGATCCGGGCACTGCCGTCCGTCGAACCGTCGTCGACCATGACCACCTCGATCGCTTCGAGGGTCTGTTCCGCCACCGACCGCAGGCAGTCCTCAAGGTAGGCCTCGACGTTGTGGACGGGGACGACGACGCTGAGGAGTGGCTTCATGTCCTGGTCAACAGGGGGCGGCTCCCCGGGTCACCAGCACTGACCCGAACGGGTGAACGCGGGCTGCCTCTGGCCCGGACCCGCGACTACGCTCGGCTGCCATGCCCACCCGAGCTTCCGTGAAGCGGTTCGTGCGCCGTCAGGCCATGCGGGCCGTCTACCGCACCGACCTGCGCCGCCCGCTCGACCCGGACCTCGCCGTCTACGGGGCGTACTGGAACCGGGGCGTCGCCTGCAATCCGGCCGCCATCCACGCCAAGGCCCGCGAACTGGTCCCGCACATCCGGGGCGTATGGGCCGTCTCCTCCCGGCACCGCGACCGGATGGAGCCCGGCGTGCCGTACGTCATCGAGGGCTCGCGCCCCTACTGGCGGGCCATGGCCACCGCCACCTACCTGGTCAACAACTCCAGTTTTCCCGGCGGTTTCACCAAACGGCCCGGCCAGCGCTATCTCCAGACCCACCACGGGACCCCGCTCAAGACCATGGGGCTGGACCAGCGCGCCTACCCCGCCCTCGCCCGGAAGGCCGACTTCGGCAAGATCCTCGCCCATGTCGGCCAGTGGGACTTCAGCCTCTCCGCCAACCCCCACACCACCGAGGTCTGGGGCCGCGTCTACCCGGGCGCGTACGAACGGCTCGACCTCGGCTACCCCCGCAACGACGTCTACTTCACCGCCACCGCCGAGGACATCGCGAAGATCCGCGCCGAACTGCGCATCGCCGACGGCCGCACCGCCCTGCTCTACGCCCCGACCCACCGCGACTACCGCACCGGCTTCGTCCCCGACCTCGACCCGGAGCGCCTGGCACGCGAACTGGGCCCGCAGTACGTGGTGTTGGTACGCGCCCACTACTTCTACGGGCGGTCCGCCGGGGTCGGCGCGGCAGGGTCCGGGCGGGTCATCGACGTCACCGGGCATCCCCGGGTCGAAGAACTGTGCCTGGCTGCCGACGCGTTGATCGCCGACTACTCCTCCCTGATCTTCGACTACGCCTGTCTGGACCGCCCGATCGTCGTCCACGCCCCCGACTGGGCCGCCTACCGGGCCGCGCGCGGGACCTGCTTCGACCTGCTCTCCGGGCGGCCCGGCGACACCCCCGGTCCCGTCACCACCACCCCCGACCGACTGGCCGACGTGTTCCGGACGGGGGAGTGGCGGTCACCGGAGGCGGCCGCGCTGCGCACCGCGTTCCGGGAGCGGTTCTGCCCGTATGACGACGGGCACGCGGCGGAGCGTGTCGTACGGCGGTTCTTCGACGTACGGGAACCTGTCGCGTCGTCGACCTCGGAGCGCGCGTCTCCGGCAAGCGGACCCGTACCCACCGGGCGCTGCTCGCCGGGCACCGCATCGACTACTTCGGCGTCGATGTGGGGGACGGCCCCAACGCGGACGCGGTGATGACTGTGGGGGCGACTCCGTCGGCGTCTTCCGCGAGCCGCAGCGCTGTCCGCGCCTGACCATGTTCGCCGTACGGGAGCCGGCGGTGTGGTGGGCGAATTGGGTCGGCGGCGTGGACGGGATCCCGCTGCCCCGGCCGGTGGACAGCCGCGAGCGGTGCGGCAGGCCCGAGCCGGCCGTCGTACCGGAGCAGGCGCCGACTCCGGAGCAGACGCCCGCGCCGGAGCAGACGCCCGCGCGTGCCGAGTCGGCGGGCTGAGCTGTGAGCGGGCCCGGCGGGATCAATGACAGGTTGACGAAAGGTGACATGCAACGCATACCGCGCGTACTGTCCCGGGGCATGGCTTGGCGCAACGCCGTCAACGGCGTCCTTCAGCAGCTCACCGGATACCAGCTCAGGCGCGTAACGGTGCCCGCCGCCCGCACCGCCCCCGCAGGCCCCGCACCGGCTCCGGCCGTCGGGCCCGCACCCGTTCCCGCGACGGCCGCGAAGCCCGGGTCGAAGAAGCCCGCGCTCGCGTTCCCGGAGGACTACGACGACGAGGCGAAGGACATCATCCGCGCGGTAAAGCCGTACTCGATGACCTCGCCGGAGCGGCTCAACGCCTTCATCCTGGCCACCCGTCACATCGCCCGGCACGACATCCCCGGCTCCATCGTCGAGTGCGGTGTCTGGCGCGGCGGTTCCATGCAGGCCTGCGCCCGGACCCTGCTGTCCGCCGGGGAGACCGAACGCGACCTGTACCTCTTCGACACCTACGAGGGCATGACCCCGCCCACCGCCGAGGACCTGCGGCGCGACGGACGGCCGGCCCAGGAGCTGCTGGACGCCCAGGGCAAGGACCGGCCGATCTGGGCGGTCGCCTCGCTGGAGGACGTCAAGGCGGGCTTCGACGAGGTCCCGTACCCGAAGGAACGCGTCCACTACGTGCGGGGACGGGTCGAGGACACCGTCCCCGGGCAGGCCCCCGAGCAGATCTCGATCCTGCGCCTGGACACCGACTGGTACGCCTCCACGAAGCACGAACTGGAGCACCTGTACTCCCGGTTGGTCAGCGGCGGCGTGCTCCTGATCGACGACTACGGCTACTGGCAGGGGTCGCGCCAGGCGGTCGACGAGTTCCTCGACAAGACCGGTGAGCGGCTGCTCCTGCTGCGGATGGACGAGGGCCGGATCGCCGTCAAGCCCTGACACCACGTCCCGAGGCCCGAGCCCCGTGCCCTCCCCGGTGCGGGGCTCGAACGCGCTCCGGCGCGCTCCCGGACACCTGACTCCGCCCTCCGCGTCACCCGAACGGGCCCCCTCGGGTGACCCGTCCTTCCGGTGAGGGTTGTACCCCATGGCCCCGGCGGGCCCCATGCCCCGAAGACCAAGCCCCCGACGCCCATCACCCCTGATGTCGTCCGCCCGGAAGGATCGTGCGCCGCGATGGCACCCCGTCTCACCGTCGTCGTCCCCCTCTACAACGTCGAGGAGTACCTCGGTGCCTGCCTGTCCTCGCTCGCCGCACAGACCATGCCGGACCTGGAGGTCGTCCTCGTCGACGACGGCTCCACGGACAACGGGCCTGCTCTGGCGCAGGAGTTCGTGGACCGCGACCCGCGCTTCCGGCTGTTCCGGCAGGAGAACGCCGGACTCGGCGCGGCCCGCAACGCCGGGATCCGCGAGGCCCGTCCCGAGGCGGACTTCCTGACGTTCGTCGACAGCGACGATGTCGTCCCGCCCGGCGCGTACGCCCGGATGCTGGCCGAACTCGACGCCTCGGGCTCCGACTTCGCCACCGGCAACGTGCTCCGGCTGCGGGCCAACGGGGAGCTCGAACAGTCCCCGATGTTCCGTGAACCGATGGAGAAGGCCCGGCAGGCCACCCACGTCACCCGTGACTGGATCCTGCTCGGCGACCGCATCGCCTGCAACAAGGTCTTCCGCCGCACCTTCTGGGACGAGCACGCCTTCGCCTTCCCCACCGGCGTGCTGTACGAGGACATCGGTGTCGTCCTGCCCGCCCACTTCCTGGCCCGCTCGGTCGACGTCGTCGAGGAACCCGTCTACCACTGGCGCGACCGCGACGGCTCGATCACCACCCGGCGGGCCGTGCCCCGGGGCATCCGCGACCGGGTCGCGGCCGTCACCACCGTCAGCCGCTTCCTCGCGGACCGGCCGGAGACGACGGGGGCGGCCGAGGCCAAGCGCCGCTACGACGCCCATGCGCTCTCCGGCGACCTGTGGCTGTTCATCGAGGCCCTGCCGGACGGCGACGCGGAGTTCCACGAGGCGTTCCTGGAGCACGCCGGAGCCTTCGCCGCCACCGTCGAACCCGCTGTCCTCGCCTCGCTGCCCCTGCACCTGCGGGTCAAGTGGCAGCTCATCCGCGAGCGCCGGCTCCCCGAGCTCCTCGCTCTCCTCGCCGACGAGAAGAAGGACCGGGACACCTTCCACGTACGCGGACTGCTCCGCCCCCGCGCGCACCACCCCGCCGTCCGCGACCCGCTGCCGCCCGCCACGACCGTACTGGCCTCCGCCGACCTGCCCGTCCACGCCCACCTCACCAAGGCCGTCTGGCGGGACGGGCTGCTGCACCTGACCGGCCACGCCTACGTGCGCAACGCCCCGGGCGGCCCGGCCCGGCTCGGCTGGCTGCGCTCCGGGAGGCGGCTGATCCCGTTGCGCCTGCGTCCCGTCGGCGGCGGCGAGGCCACCGCCCGCTCCGGCCGCTCCCTGCACCGCTACGACCGCGCCGGGTTCGAGGCCGTCGTCGACCCGCGCGCGATCGCCAGGAGAGCGGGCGACGGCCGTACGACCTGGAAGCTGGAGGCCGTCGTCGTCGGCGCGGGCCGGCCGCGCCGGGGCCCCATGCGGCTCGTCGGCACCCCGGCCCCGCCCGCCGTGACGTACACCGACGAGCGGACCAGGATCGTCCCCGTCCTGTCCGGCAACAAGCTGGAGCTGCGCACCGAACGCGTCGCCGCCGTCCTGACCGGGCAGTCGGCGGTCGAGGGCGCCGTGCGCCTGGAAGTGAAGATCCTCGGCGAAGCCGGGCCCGTCGCCCTGCGGCTCACCGAGTGGCGCACCAAGGAGACCCGGGAGTTCGCCCTGCGCGGCTCGCTCGGCTCCCGGGCGGCGGACATCCCGCTCAGCGCCCTCCGAGGGGAGGACGGCATCTGGGGTGTCCAACTCGTCGGAGAGGGCAAGTCGTTGACCGTTGCGGCCCGGACCGACGGCCAGGACGGACGCTATCCGCTGCCCGGCGGCCGTGAGCTGTACGCGGCCCCCAACCCCTCCGGCGACCTCGTGCTCACCGACCGGGCCGTCCAGCCCGTCGTCACCTCCGCCACCTGGGAGGAGTCGGGAGGGCTGGTGCTGGAAGGAGCGTTCCCGGTACCCACCGCCGCCCCCTGTGAACTCGTCCTGCGGCACAGCGGTCACCACGAGGAGGCCGTCCTCGGCCTGGAGCGAGGAGACGGAGACGGCTTCCGGGCCGTGATCGCGCCCGCCGCCGTCGAGGGGCCGGGCGGAGCGCTGCCCCTGGCCGAGGGGCGCTGGTACCTCTTCCTCCGCGAACCGGGGGAGCGGGACCCGGAGGCGTACCGCCCGCTCCGGCTGAGCACCCCCCTGCACCCCGGCCTGCCGAAGCAACAGCAGGTCGGGGGGCGGGACTTCACCCTCCAGCGGCGCCACCACGACCGGCTCGTCCTGGAGTCCGGCAGTGCCCTCCCGGCCGAGGAGCGAGGAGCGTACGGGCAGCGGCTCCAGCGCGAGCGGTACGCCGGACTGCGCGCTGCCACGGTCGACGAACTGCGCCCCGCCGTCCTCTACTCCAGCTTCGACGGCCGCCAGCACTCCGACTCGCCCCGCGCCATCCACCGCGAACTGGCCGCGCGCGGAAGGGGCATCGAGCACCTGTGGGTCGTCCGCGACCAGCAGGCCGTCGTCCCCGAAGGCGTCCGGCCCGTCGCCCTGCACAGCGCACAGTGGCACGAGGCCCTGGCCCGCAGCCGGTGGATCGTCACCAACACCCAGCTGCCCCCGTGGTTCGAGCGGGCCGAGGGCCAGTGTGTCGTCCAGACCTGGCACGGCACCCCGCTCAAGCGCATCGGCCGCGACCTCGCGGGCACCCCGCACGCCGACGCCGCCTACATGGCGTCCATGGAGCACCGGTCCGCCCAGTGGAGCGTCCTCGTCTCCCCGAACAGCTTCTCCACGCCCGTCCTGCGCCGCGCCTTCGGCTACTCCGGGGAGGTCCTGGAGTGCGGCTACCCGCGCAACGACCTGCTGTACGCGCCCGACCGGGACAAGACCGCCGCCGCCGTACGTGAACGGCTCGCGATCCCCGAGGGGCGGCGCGTGATCCTTTACGCCCCCACCTGGCGCGACGACCACCCCCGGCAGGGCGGACGCTACGGGCTCGACCTCCAACTCGACCTGGACCGGGCCCGCGACGCACTCGGCGATGACCATGTGCTGCTGGTCCGCCGCCACTACCTCGTCGGCGGGAGCGTCCCCGACACCGCCTTCGTGCGGGACGTCTCGCGCCACCCGGACGTCGCCGAACTGCTGCTGATCAGCGACGTCCTGGTCACCGACTACTCCTCGATCATGTTCGACTTCGTGCAGACCGGCCGCCCGGTGCTCTTCCACACCTACGACCTGGCCCACTACCGCGACACCCTGCGCGGCTTCTGCTTCGACTTCGAGCACCGCGCCCCAGGGCCTCTGATCCCCGACTCCGCCGGGATCGTGGCCGCCCTGCGCACCCCGGCGGCCGCCACCGCCGGTCACCGGGAGGCGTACCAGCGGTTCCGGGAGGCGTTCTGCGACCTCGACGACGGGACCGCCGCCGCCGGGGTCGTCGACCGGATGCTCAAGGGGGAGCAGGCATGAACGACTTCAGCTGTGTGATCACCGGCGGGGACAACGAGGGACCAGGAGGCGCCGACGCCCTGCGTGCCTCCGTGGAGTCCGTGCTCGGCCAGTCCCTGCGCGGAGCCGAGGCCGTCGTGGTCCTCGCCTCCGCCGCCGGCCCGGCCGTCCGCACCGCCGCCCGCTCCCTCGCCGACCGGGCCCCCGGGCGGGTCCGCCTGATCCACGCCGACCCGGCCGTCCGCACCACCGGGGCCCTGCGCAACGCGGGCCTGGACGCGGCGGGCGGCCGGTACGTCCTGGTCCTCGGCACCGGCGAAGGCCTTCAGCGGCACGCCTGCCGCAACCTCTGGCAGGCGGGCGAGACCAGCCGCGCCGACCTGATCGCCGGCCGCTGGAGCCGGATCGCCGACGAGAGCGGCAAGGAGTGGGAACCATCCTGGCAGGGTGAGCTGTACGCCCGCTCCCGCACCCTCGCCCGCTTCACCGAGGCCCCCGAACTCGTCGTCAGGGACGCCCTGGTGACCGGATTCTGCCTGCGCCGCGAGGCCGCCAGACGGCACGGGCTGCGGTACGAGGAGGACCTCACGCACGGCGAGATCCTGTTCGGCCCGCTCGCCGCCGCCGCGGTCGGCCGGATCGCCCTGGTCCGCCAGCTCGTCGTGACCGGCCGGGCCGTCCCCGACCGGGCCCGCGACCTCGCCGCCCTGGTCGAGGCCCATCGCCGGGTCGCCAACACCCTCCTCGCACACGGGCTGCCCGAACTGCGCGAGGAGCGGGAGAAGGCGTTCGCGCGCGACCACCTGGTGCCGCTCGCCCGGTCCTTCCCCCAACTGCCCGCCGCCCGCCGGACCAAGGTCGCCGCGTCCGCCGCCCGCACACTGACCGCACCCGTCCCGCCGGACCTGCCGCCGCTGGAGCGGGTCGCCGTGAGCCTGCTGGCCCGGGGCGACGCGGAAGGGGTCCTCGCGGCGGCGTACGCGCTGAGCCGGCCCGCCACCGTGTGCGCGCCCCTGACGGCGGGCGCGGACGGGCGGATCACCTGGGGCGGCGACGCGGCGGGGCGGTCCCTCGATGTCACGGAACTCGGGCACCAGCACCGCCCGTTCGGCGAGCTGCGGCTGATGAACCGGCTCACCCGCTGCGCCACCGACGGGGACGGCCGCCTGCTGCTCGAAGGACGCCTCGTGCTGCCCGGCCACAGCGGACCCGGCCCCGGCACCCCCCTCACCGCCACCCTGGAGTTCCGGGCCCGGGGCGGGGCGCGCGCCGTCGCGTTCCCGGTCGAGGAGGTCCGGCACGACGGCGACGGGATCATCTGGCGCGCACGGGCCGACGTCTCGCGCCGCCTGCGCCCCGTCGGCGCCCGCGACACCGCGTGGGACGCGCGGCTGACCGTACAGGCCGACGGCCCCGACGGGCCCCGGTCCGTCAGCGACCTGTTCGCCCCGCAGGACCAGGTGGCAGGGGCGGCCCGGTTCGCCGCCCGGCCCCGGCTCGGGTGGCTCGCCGGCGACACCTGGGAGCCCTACATCACGCTGAAGGACCACTTCGCGCTCCGGCTGACCGCCCGCCGGCGCCCGGCCCGCACCACCCACCGCCTGGTGCGCTACGCGACCCGCTTCCGGCCCGCCCGGAAGGCGAAGCTCCTCGGCCGGGCCCTGCGCAAGCGCCTGGAGCGCTACCGTTCCCGGGGCTTCAAGGCACCCGTCCACAACACCTGGCTCACCCGGCTCCCCGTGCGCCGGGGCTCCGTCGTCTTCGAGAGCCACATGGGCACCTGCTACGGCGACAGCCCGCGCGCCCTCTACGAGGAGATCCGCCGCCAGGGCCTGAAACTGCACGTCACCTGGTCCTACGACCCGTCCCCGGCCGGCTTCCCGGACGAAGCCCACCTCGTACGCCGCTGGTCCTGGCGCTACCTGTGGGCGCTGGCCCGCGCGGAGTACTGGGTCGACAACCAGGGCTTCCCGCAGCAACTACGCAAGCCCCGGCACACCACGTACCTCCAGACCTGGCACGGATCCGCGTACAAGCGGATGGGTTTCGACGAGACCCGCGTGCGGCTCCAGAACGCCCCGCAGCGGGAACGCCTCCGGCAGGCCGTGGACCGCTTCGACCACTTCCTCGTCCGCTCCGAGCACGACGTGAACACCCTGGCCCGCGCCTACCGGCTGCCCGAGGAACGGCTCCTGCGCACCGGCTACCCGCGCAACGACGTCCTGATCGCGGAGCGCGACCGGGCCGAGACCGAAGGACGGCTGCCGCGCCCGCCGCTCGCCGGGGAGCTCGGGCTGGACGACCACAAGAAGACCGTGCTGTACGCCCCGACGTTCCGGGGCGGCCCCGGCAAGCAGCGAAGGAGCCGGCTCCTGCTGGACGTGCGGGAGTTCGCGGAGCGGTTCGGCGACACCCACACCCTGCTCGTCCGCTCCCACTACCTGGAGTCCGTCCGGCTGCCGGTCTGCCCTCCCGGGACCGTCGTCGACGTCTCACGCCACCACGACGTCAGCGAGCTCCTGGCCCTCACCGACGTGCTGGTCACCGACTACTCATCCATCATGTTCGACTTCGCCCTCCTCGACCGGCCCGTCGTGCTGTTCGCCCCCGACCTCGACACGTACGCGGCCGAGCGCGGCAGCTACTTCGACCTGCGGGAGAAGGCCCCCGGGCCGGTGACCGCGACGCAGGACGAGCTGTTCGGGGCGCTCGCGGAGCTGAAGAAGTCCGACACCCGGTACGCCGACCGACGCCGTGCCTTCGTCGAGCAGTTCGGGCCCTACGACCGGGGCGACGCGGCCCGCAGGACCGTCGCCGCCGTCTTCGCGCCCAGAGCCTCCCGGACCTCCCCGGGCGCCCGCCACACCACCGACCACGACCGGGGGGCCGGCCGATGAGCCGCGACATCTACATCGTCTCCAACAGCACCGACGAACTCGGCGGCGTCACCGGCTGGATGCACCAGACCGCGCGCCTCTTCACCGGCCAGGGCCACCGGGTCCACACCATCGGCATCCACGCCTCCGACCTCACGATGGCGCTGCCCGAACAGCCCGCCCACCCCGTCACGGCCCTCCACCCCGCCCACCCTCCGACCCCCTGGACGCCCCACGGCATCCGCGACCGCTTCCGGATCCCCGCCCGGCGGAAGGAGGCCGCCCGGGCCGCCGCCAAGAAGCGGGCGGTCGGCCGGCTCTCGGAGATCTTCGCGACCGCCCGCCCCGGCGCGGTCGTCATCGTCACCCAGGTCTGGGCGATGGAGTGGGTCGGCGAGGCCGACACCACCGGACTGCGGGTCATCGGGATGAGCCACGAGTCCTACGACTACTCCCGCGCGAGCCACCGCTACCGCTGGATCAAGAAACACTACAAGGACCTCGACCACTGGCTCGTCCTCACCGAGGAGGACGCCGACCAGTGGGCCGGGGACGGCATGAACAACGTCGGCTTCCTCCCCAACGCCCTCTCCCGCCTCCCCGCCGTGCCCTCCCCGCGCACCGCGAGGACCGTCGCCAGCATCGGCCGGCTCAGCGACCAGAAGGGCATCGACCTGCTCCTGGACACCTGGGCCCTTCTCGCTCCGTCCCGCCCCGACTGGCGGCTGCGCGTGTACGGGGCGGGTGAGGACGAGACCGCCCTGAAAGCACAGTGCACCGCCCTCGGCCTCGACGGGTCCGTGGAGTGGATGGGCCGCACCGACGACGTCGAGCGGGCCCTCGCCGACGCCTCCGTCTTCGTCCAGTCCTCGCGCGGCGAGGGCTTCCCGCTCGCGCTGCTGGAGGCGATGGCCAGTGGTGTGCCCTGTGCCGCGTTCGACTGCGCGCCCGGGGTGCGGGAGATCGTCCGCGACGGCGAGGACGGGCTGCTGGCCCCCGCCGGGGACATCGCCGCCCTCGCCGACCGGCTGCTGAGGCTCACCGGCAACCCCCGGCTGCGCGACTCCATGGGCGCGCGGGCCCGCTCCGGCGTCCAGCGGTTCTCCGAGCCGGAGACCCTGCGGCGCTGGGAGGAGCTGTTCGCGTTCCTGGAACGCTGAGCCCCCCGGCCCGTGGGTCAGCCCCCGACGCGGGCCCTGGCCCCCTCCTGGGACGGCAGGGCCACGGGCGTCCGGAGGGCGGCGGACGGCACCGGCAGCGGCAGCCCGTCCGTCTCCCCGAGGAAGACCCGCCGCACCACCCGCTCGGCGGCGTACCCGTCGTCGTACGGACAGAACCGGGCCCGGAACGCGGCCCGCAGCTGCGCCGAGCGGGAGCCCCGCCAGTGGCCCGTGGCGAAGATGTCGAACAGGTCGTCCTGGCTCCGGGCCACGATGCCGGGAGGGAACGCCGTGATGTCGAAGTACGTGCCCCGGGCCGCCTCGTACGCCTCGATGTCGTCGAGGTGCAGCACCACCGGGCGGTCCAGGTTGACGTAGTCGAACATCAGCGACGCGTAGTCCGTGATCAGGGCGTCCGAGGCGAGCGCCAGCGTCTCCACCGACCGGTGCGCGCCGACGTCGATGATCCGGGGATGCGGCGCCCGGCGGCCGCCCCCGGGGCCGGCCGGGAGAGGGGCCCGGGCCAGCACCACGAACTGCGGGCCCAGGACCCGGACCAGCAGCTCCAGATCCAGGGCGAGCCGCTGGACACGCCGGTAGTCGCGGTGCGTCGGGGCGTACAGCAGGGCCGTGCTGCCCGCCGGGATCCCCAGCGTCTCGCGCAGCCGCGCCACATCGGCCGGGCCGGTGCGGTGGTACACGTCGTTGCGCGGCGATCCGTACTCCAGCGTCGTGTACGCGGACGGGTAGGCCCGCTCCCGTACGAGGGTGGAGTGCGGGTTCGCCGAGAGGGAGAAGTCCCAGGAGTCGACCGAGCGCAGCAGCTGCTCGAAGTCGGTGCCCCGGGCGGCGGCGGGCCGGTCCAGCAGATCGGTGCCCACGGTCCGCAGCGGAGTCCCCTCGTGCGTCTGCAGCAGCACCTGGCCCCGCCGCTTGACCAGCCCCGGGTCGAAGGAGCCGTCGTTCACCAGGTACGCGGAACGGGCCAGCGCCGCCCGGTGGGCGAAGGTGCCGGGCGCGAGGTGCCGGGTGCCGGTCGGCACGGTGTGGGCGTCGACGGGCCGGCAGATCCAGGCCGTCCGCACCCCCGGGACCAGTTCACGGACCTTCGCCTCGATCGCCGCCGGGTTGCCCGTGTACCCCCGGCCGCCCCGGGCGGCGAACACCGCGTCCCGGGGGCGCAGCGGCAGCCGCG